>JAAEOA010000219.1 GCA_024223715.1 bacterium
CAAGTCAAGTCTAATTTTAAGTTCCGCGAAGCGGTTCAGTTGTGCGCCCAGGATGGCGACTTACTAACATGGTGTGAGTCCGTGTCGGTATATGCCACAATGCCGTAGTTGAAGGCAACTGCGTCGTCGTGAGACGGGGTGGGAAGCAGCCGGAAGCGAACTGTCGGTCCGCAGGATGACGAACTCGATTCGGCGGGATGTGCTGGCGAGCCCCCAACTTTAGGGTGAAGCCTGAAAATCATTGTACACGCTACCGTGGCGGTAAAAGCGATGTATGGACACATCACGTGGTTGGAGGTGGAACGACAGGAAGGTAAGTCGCAGTAAATGGGGAGACCTGCAAGCCCAGGTGAGGGATTGCAGGAGTCAGAGCCCTCATAGTACCGCAGGTAACACAACGTTGCCGGTAACCCTGGTTAGCAAAGCCAGGGGGAGGAAAGGAGGGTAGGAAGGTTGGATACAGGATGTCGGTACCAATGCAATTGACGTTTAGTTTCGCCTCACCAGTGCCCAATGCGGCTAGACGGGGGGCAAAAGCCCGTGGCTCGGGAAAATGGGCATGGGTGGAAGCATCGGTATGGACAAAACGTATGTTGGCGGCCCTGGACAACGGGGTGAAAGGAGGAAAATGGTTCAGCCTGATCGATAAAGTATACAACCCCAAAACCCTGAAGGCGGCCTGGAAAAAGGTTGCCGCAAACAGTGGTGCAGCGGGAGTAGACAAAATCAGTATCAAACGCTTTCGATCGAAAGCATCGTTTTACTTGACGGAACTGGAAAGAGAATTGCAAGACGGTACGTTTCAGCCGTCTGCGGTCAGACGGGTACACATCCCCAAGGGTGTGAAGAAAACTCGACCTTTGGGAATACCAACCGTCAAAGACCGTATTGTTCAGACCGCTTTGAAAATGGTTCTGGAGCCTATCTTCGAGAAGGAATTTTTACCTATGAGTTACGGCTTTAGGCCCGGTCGAGGGTGTAAAGATGCGCTGCGAGAAGTTGACGGGCTGTTAAAAGAAGGCTACACGTGGGTGGTAGATGCTGATGTCAAAAGCTATTTTGATTCGATTCCACATGATCATCTTATGGAACGTATAAGGGAAAGGATAAGTGATGGGAAAGTCCTCCACTTGATCCAACTTTTTCTTAATCAGAAAATACTGGATGGCCTGAAGCTCTGGAATCCAACCAGCGGCACACCGCAAGGTGCGGTTCTCAGTCCGTTGCTGGCGAATGTGTACCTTCATCGACTGGATCTGTCTGTACATCAGAATGGCTTTAGAATGGTTCGTTATGCAGATGACTGGTTGGTTCTCTGCCGAAACATGGAGGAGGCCAAAACCGCTCTCTGTCTGATCCAATCATGGATCGCTGATAACGGCCTTGAGCTGAGCCCTGAAAAGACCCATATCGGAAGCAGCCTTCAGCCCGGTCATGGATTTGAATTTTTAGGGTATCGGTTCGAGGATGGTCGTCGCTATGTGCGCGCAAAAAGTCTTAAGCGGTTGAAGGATAAAATCCGCCTAAAGACTCGGAGAACGCGAGGTGATAGCATTGAACAAATCATATCCGATCTAAATCCAACCATAAAAGGCTGGTTTGGATACTTCAAGCACGCACATCATTACACATTCAGTTCTCTCGACGGCTTTATACGCCGTCGCCTGAGAGCCGTCCTGAGAAAACATCAAAAGCGGCCAGGTTCTGGCAGAACTGGTAAAGATCACAGGCTGTGGCCAAATGCCTTTTTCGTTGAACGTGGGCTTTTCACCATGCGTGAAGCTTACCTATTGGCGCGCCAATCCCGATGAGGAAACCACCGACTGGAGAGCCGTGTGCGGGAGAACCGCATGCACGGTTCGGAGGGCGGGGAGGGGCAACCTTTCCC
>JAAEOA010000220.1 GCA_024223715.1 bacterium
AGAAGCGACAAGATGGCGCTGCAGCGTTTAAAAGAAGCCGCTGAAAAAGCCAAAATGGAGCTTTCCACTTCAATGGAAACCGATGTCAACCTCCCTTTCATTACCGCCGATGCCAGCGGTCCCAAACACCTGAACATCAAGATCACCCGGGCCAAACTGGAGTCCTTGGTGAGCTTGTTGCTGGACAAGCTGGAAAATCCCTGTCGAACCGCCCTTAAAGACGCCGGTTTGTCGCCGGGAGAAATCGATGAAATTGTACTGGTAGGCGGCATGATCCGCATGCCGGCGGTTGAGGAGCGGGTCAGAAAGATCTTCGGCAAGGAACCCCACAAGGGCGTAAATCCCGATGAAGTCGTTGCCCTTGGCGCCGGCATCCAGGGCGGTGTTCTGATGGGTGACGTCAAAGATGTTCTCTTGCTGGATGTTACGCCTCTGTCCCTGGGAATTGAAACCCTGGGCGGTGTAATGACCCGGCTGATCGAAAAAAACACCACGATACCGACCAAAAAGAGCCAGACCTTTTCTACGGCGGCGGACAGCCAGCCGGCGGTCTCCATCCATGTGCTCCAGGGAGAACGGGAAATGGCCGCCGGTAACAAGACCCTGGGACGATTTGAACTGGTTGGTATCCCGCCTGCTCCCCGTGGGATTCCTCAAATTGAAGTTACCTTCGACATTGATGCCAACGGAATTGTGAACGTGTCGGCCAAAGATCAGGCCACCGGGAAAGAACAGTCCATTCAGATTACCGCATCATCCGGTTTATCCCAGGAAGAAATCGACAACCTGGTAAAGGATGCTGAAATGCACGCCGACGAAGACAAGATGAAAAGGGAGCTGGTGGAGGCACGCAATGCCGCAGATGCGATGATTTACTCCACTGAAAAATCCATCAAGGAATTGGGAGACAAAGTCGACAGTGAAACAAAAAGCAAGGTCGCAGATGCCATAACTGCCTTGAAAAAAGCCATGGAAACAG
>JAAEOA010000221.1 GCA_024223715.1 bacterium
AAAAAATTGGGTCAGAACCCTTGAGGACAAGCGGATCGGCGGCAGCAGGGAAATTTGCAGGACGCCCAGACCGGCGCCGATCACGGTGCCAATCGCCATGGACATGAAGCTGATCAGGATGTTAAAGCCAAAACCCTTTAAGAGCAGCGGGGTCCAGATAAGAATGGTTTTAGGGATGGAAGGCTGGCCTGCTCCGCTTTGCGTTTCAGCGGCGAAAGCGCTGACACCGAAAACTAAAATGAGCCCCAACACGTGAACCGAGCGGATGCGCCTTACAGGCGGTTGATCAAAATTTAGCTCCGCGGCGGACGCTTGTACTTCATTGTTACATACCGGCAGTAACACGGCCAGCCGATGTTTGGGATTCAGCGGAGGTATCTGTCTTTTGTTCCTGGGCCTGAACATTTATTGGCTCCCATAACCCGGTATTTTCATGGCGCGCTCCCAGCGGTTCATGGCCCACACCAGAATGCCGACCAGTGCAATGTATGCCACCAGCAGAAACGTCATCATTTCTCTTACATTGACATTGTCACTCCAGATCTGGCTGCTGACATAGAGCATTTCCGGCACCGCGATGGCGAATGCCAGGGTGGTCGCTTTTACCAGATTGACCAGGTTGTTATTAAGAGCCGGCAGGCAAACCCGAAAGGCCAGCGGTAAGACAATATGGATATAGGCCTTCAAGCGAGTGTAGCCCAGCGATTCAGCTGCCTCGATGGTAGACTGGGGAACGGCCTCAATGCCCGAGCGAAATATCTCTACATTGAAAGACCCTGCAAAAAAGGAAAGCGATATCACCGCCCAGGCGAAATTTCCCAGAAACGGTTCGTACCCCCCCCATTCGTTCTGTACTTTGGGCATCAGGCCGCCCAGGGCG
Organism: bacterium; assembly: GCA_024223715.1. Taxonomy (GTDB): domain Bacteria; phylum Krumholzibacteriota; class Krumholzibacteriia; order LZORAL124-64-63; family LZORAL124-64-63; genus LZORAL124-64-63. The sequence goes on from JAAEOA010000221.1 coordinate 881, forward strand.
AAGTAAAAAAAATAAAGCTGAACCAGCGGAGGGGTGTTTCTGAAAAACTGAATGTAGCCCTGCACAATGCGGCGAGTCCACTTCAGGCGTGATCCCTGCAGCCAAGCACCCACAATGCCGATAATGACTGAAAAGAACAGACAGGTCGAAGCCAGCAGGATGGTGGTCCAAAACCCTTTCAGTAGACGGGTCCTGTCGTAAGAATCGTAAATATAGGTTAGATTAATGCCGGTTTCTTGGTAGAGCCATCTAAACCAGTCAAAAAAGGCTTCCATTTAAATTTTCATTTTCCCCCTGGAAATAAACCTTGCTGGTGCACATATTATGCTGAATATTTCCATTTTAGCATTTAACTGCAAGAATTATATGAAAATTTGTTCTTGTGTCTGGAATTCATTTTTAGTGGATTCCAGCAGTAT
>JAAEOA010000222.1 GCA_024223715.1 bacterium
AACCCTGATTCTATCGAGACGTCGGCACCGGCGTTTACCAGCCTGGCAACATGTTCCGGAATCAGGGCCACCCGGGTTTCACCCGGATAAACTTCTCTGAGTACGGCGATGTTCATGGTTACCTTTTACTCCTCTCTAAAACTGATCTTTTTCAGTGCTGCCCTCCAGTGCCTCCACCGAGCTTTCGCCTCCAGTGATACAGTTCATTACCCGGTCAAAATAACCGGTTCCGACAAATTTCTGATGGGTGGTGGCCATGTAACCATCCTCCTTGCCGTGGGCAAACTCTTCCTGCTGAAACTTAGAGTAAGCCAGCATACCCTCTTTTTTATAACTCAAAGCGAGGTCAAACATGCCCAGGTTGAGGGCATGAAAACCTGCCAGGGTGACAAACTGGAATTTATAACCCATGGCTGCCAGTTCTGTTTGGAATTTTGCAATATCACTTTCAGTCAGGTTGCCTTTCCAGTTAAATGACGGCGAGCAATTGTAGGCCAGCAGTTTGTCCGGGAATCGGAAGAAGAGTGTAACAGATTTTTGACAAACTAAGACCGATTTTCTTCTTAGTCAATGCGTCATTTCCTTTTGAGCCGGTGCTCGCGGGCATAGGGAAATATA
>JAAEOA010000223.1 GCA_024223715.1 bacterium
CGCCATACGGCACTTGTACGCACTGACGAGCACTGGTCTCTGGAAGAACAGTTCCTGGGTAAACAATATCCGACACACGTTGGCAGGGTCCTTGAAGACCTCGGAGTTCGTGCGATCTCCGCCCACAGTCCTCAGGCAAAAGGCAGGGTTGAACGAGGCTTTGGGGTTATGCAGGATCGCCTCATTGCAGAACTTGAACTCAACGGAATTACTGATATGGACCAGGCAAACAAATGGCTCGAAGAATATTACATACCTCGTCATAACCAGCGCTTTGGTAAAAAGGCTCCCGTTCCAGGGAAATCGTTTAAAAGAATATTTAAACGCGATCAGTACGACAAAATCGCTTATGCCTACGAAGCGGTCGTCAGTAATGACAACTGTGTTCGTCTCGGCGGTTTGTTGATCGATGTTCCTCCCGGAAAAATCCGGCAGAGTTATGCCAAAGCCAAAGTCTTGGTAAAACAACACCTGGATGGCTGTTGGACTGTCCGCAGAAAAGGAGAAATCATTGCCAAGTATCCAGCAACGCCTTTTAACGAGCCTGTCAGATCATGGAAAAAACGAGGAAGGAAAGGCCTGATACGTGGTCGAAACATGTCGCAGGTCTACATCAGTTCAAAACCAGCACCCCTGCCATGAGGGGACATTTTCTCGTGGTTGTTAAGGGGACATTTTGACTTTGCTTAAACATTCAAACTTGCTGCAAAAACCCGGCAACCCACCCAATC
>JAAEOA010000224.1 GCA_024223715.1 bacterium
ACCCCTGCTGACCTAAGGCAGGCCTCGGCAACGGCATAGTCACCTGCCAATGAAGCTGTATGCGAAGCTGCTGCCTGAGCTCCGAGGGCCGTTTTTCCAGCTTTAAAAATGATAACTGATTTTCCAGCTGCTTTGGCCTTGGCTGCCATTTCCAGAAAACGCATACCATCTCCGGAGCGAAATCCTTCCACATAACAGGCAATGACATTTACACCTTCAACAGTGGTGAAGTGCTCCACAAAATCAGAAATGGTCAGATCCATTTGATTGCCAAAACTGATGCTGGCCCGGGGGTTAATAATGCCATCGTAATTGCTGGCAAAAGTTACCAAATAGGCCCCCGATTGACTCACCACAGCCAGGTTCTGGCCCAAACCTGAATTAAAAGGAAGTTTGTAGGTGGGCAAAAAGAAGGTATTGTAATTATCGCGACTGACAATTCCCAAACAGTTTCCACCAACCATTACCGGCCCACCGTTGGACTGTTTATGTCCCTGAATGAGTGTGTTTTCAATGGCTTCAGCCAAGTCCTTTTCGCCGGCTTCGGCAAAACCACCGGGAATTAGAATCATGGCCTCGGCCAGATCTTTGGCCACTATTTCCGTTATAGCATCGAGAGCCCCTTGAGCAGGCACAGCCACAACAGCCAAATCACATTTTTCGGGAACCGCATCGATAGATGGGAAACACGCAACCCCAGAAATTTCCTTCTCTTTGGGGTGAACCACGTACAGGCGGCTGGCATCAATTCCTTCACTTCGTTTTAAGTTATCCAGAATGATGCGTCCAGGGTTGGGGCCTTTCGCACTAACTCCAAGTACCATTGCACTTTTGGGCTTCAACAAGGGATTGATTTTTTCAACGGGACGTTGGTTATCTGACCATTTCCTCTGACTCAATAATCCCACACCATCCAGAGCAACCAAATGGCCTTCAAAAGCTACAGCTGGATTTATTTCAATCTCTTCGAAAGTGAATTCAGTACTGCCTGCAGGACCAAATTCTAGTCCGACCTGAGCCAGGTGCATAATCCATCGAACCATTACATTTACCATAATTGGCGGCTCAGGGTACAGACGTGACGGCGAGCACAATAATGACAGGAGTGGATGATTTTGTAAGGCCTGCGTCACAAAATCTTCCCCAAGACCAAAAGCCGGCAGAATAAGAGTGCTTTTTCCCTGGGAACCCAGGCCATACCATTCTGTAAGAGTTCCTCCCACTCCAACGACAACACAGGGTCCAAAAGCAGGATCCTGCCTTAGGCTCAAAAGGACTTCATTGCCAGGAGTATTAGCCTTGTGAGGAACAAAAGCGCCAGCCATAAAGCCTTCAATGGCACCAGCCAGACCGCCTTCTTCCAGGGTTTCTTTCATTTGCTGGACCATGGAAACCAAATCAGCATCAGAAGTATTTTCCGTTGAAATTAAGCGTACGCCACCCACATCTGTTTTATGCAAAATGGTGCGTCCTACGACTTTCAGAACAAATCGTCCCTGCTCCCGAGCCAGATTTTGAACGGCCTCAGCCCACTTAGCCTCTGTCTCCGGCGAACTATTAACAGGAAGGTATTCCATGGGACAAGACTTCAACCCCATGGCATCCATGATCCCATACATTTCAACTTCATTCAGTCGAATGGGATAATCCGTTGATCCCATTGAACCACAGTGGGATGAAATCCGATCAAGCATTTTCTTAATGTGGGAAAGCTCCATGAGACACTCTTTTCTCAACAATCAGGGAAAATGAACAAAGCCACTGCTTGCATTAATCTTTGAATTACAACTGGATCTGACAATGCTTTCCGGAAGGGAAAGATCGAGTAGCAGACCATCAACCGGGGAAAAATTAAGCCATTCAAGTCCTGAGCAAAAGTATTCAGATCCGTAAACTTCGAATGAGATGCGAAAGTCCTGTTTAAGCTGTTTTGAAACAACGGATCGAACCAAGGGACTATTTTCTATTTTCAACCCCTGATCAGGTTTGTTAGCCATCCCCCCCCCTCAAAGTAGCTTAATAAGTGTGCCGATGACCTCTCTGTAATCCATGGTCCAACTTTAAGCTTCCACCAGCAAAAACACAATCTCCAGTCTGCCTGGATTCCAATTATTTTCTTTCAAACTTGTTATTATGACAATAATTTTTCAATCCTGCTATCTAACCCTAAAAACAAACAAATTTTAAACAAAAAAAAAGCCCCCAACCTCTTTCGAAGCT
>JAAEOA010000225.1 GCA_024223715.1 bacterium
CTACAAAATTTCTTACTTTTTGTATAAATAATAAGCCAGAGGAATCACCACAACTGTCAGAATGGTTGACAGCAGAGATCCCATCATCAGTGATATAGCCAGACCCTCAAAAATGGGATCAAAAACCATAACAAACGATCCGGTAATTACAGTACCAGCGGTCAGGGCAATGGGCAGAAACCGCACAGCTCCCGCTTCAATGACAGCTTCTTTCAACTCGAGGCCGTCGGTCAGGCGGGATTCTATGAAATCAATGAGAAGCACACTGTTTCGCACCATGATACCCGCAAGCGCAATCACCCCAATCATTGACGTGGCCGTAAAGAAGGCGCCAAACATCAGGTGGCCGGGAATAATCCCAAGCAGAGTCAGCGGAATGGGAATCATCATCAGCAGAGGCACCGTGAAGTTCTGGAACATACCAACAATAAGCAGGTAAATAATTACCAGAACAATGGCAAAACTAATGCCCAGATCGCGGAACACTTCGTAAGTGATGTGCCACTCGCCTCCCCATTTCATGGCGTAGTTTTCTTCGGTCAAAGGCTGCACCGTGGAAAGCTGTTCAATTTGGGTGCCGTCAGGCATTTCCAAATCGGCAATGGCCTTCTTCATGTCCATGATGGCGTACACCGGAGATTCCAGTTCGCCAGCCACATCGGCCGTAACGTAAATCAGAGATTTAAGATTACGACGGTGGCGGCTTTTATGGTTCACGGCTTCTTCCACCCTGACTACATCGCTCAGGGGAATGAGTGAGCCTTGCTGACTGTATATATAAAGGTCCCGCAGGCTTGCTGTACTGCTGCGGTCTTCAATAGGCAGACGCACATTAATGGGCACAGGTTCGGCAGATGAATCAGAATGCATGTAACCACCGTCGTGACCGTTGAGGGCGACTCCGAGGGTCATGCTTACTTGTTGAGTGCTGACTCCACGAACGGCAGCACGGTCAGTGTCGACAACAAAATTGTATCGAATCTGATCGTCTTCAACGTACCAGTCTATGTCTACAACACCGGGGGTGTTTTCGAAAACTTCCTTAATTTTCCGCGCAGCTTCAAGCCGGCCTTCGAAGGTTGGGCCATAAACTTCGGCAACCATGGTGGACATAACCGGGGGGCCCGGCGGGACTTCCACAATTTTTACCGAGGCGTTGTAAAGATCACCTAATTCCTTAATGGGGCCGCGAACACGTTTAGCCAGGTCATGGCTCTGGTCCGATCGTTTTTCCTTATCTACCAGGTTTACTTGAATGTCGGCCACATTGGGTCCTTGACGCATCATGTAATGACGAACCAGACCACTGAAGTTAACTGGAGCTGCAGTACCACTGTAAATTTGGTAGTCGGTTACTTCGGGCTGAGTGCTGAGGTAATCGCCAATTTGCCGGGCCAGCTGAGTTGTCGTCTCAAGGGTGGTTCCTTCAGGTGTATCGATGATGACCTGGAACTCACTCTTGTTGTCGAAGGGCAGCATTTTTACCTGCACCGTTCGGGTCACAAACAGAAAGGTTGAAGCTACGGTTAAGGCGGCCACAGCCAAAAGGGCAATAATGCCTTTGGCCGGTGTTTCCACCAGGGGCCTGACAACTTTGTTATAGCCTCTGTAAATAGGGGTCTTGCGCACATCGTAATCGCTGGAATTTTCACCATCATCACTGGGACCTTTGGCTTTCAGCAGGCGGATGGCTAACCAGGGGCTGATGGTCAAAGCAACCAACAGGCTGAATACCATTGCCAGAGAGGCCCCAATGGGCATTGGTGCCATGTAAGGCCCCATAAGACCACGCACAAAAGCCATGGGCATCATGGAAGCAATTACTGTCAGGGTTGCCAGAATAGTTGGGTTGCCTACTTCAAGAATGGCACCGAGGGCTGTCTTCAGTGAAGTATTGCCTTTCATCTGAAAATGGCGGTGCATGTTTTCAACAATGATGATGGTGGCATCAATCACAATACCGGTTACCAATATCAGTGCGAAAAGTGTCACCCGATTCAGGGTGTAGCCCATGATGTAATAAATGAACAGCGTCAAACTGAAGGTTGTGGGAATGGAAAGGAAAATGATGGTTGCGCCTCGCCAGCCCATGGCGAAGAAAACCACAATCACGGCCAGGAAAATGGCCAGAGCCAGATTGGAGATTAGATTCTCCGCTTTGTCCTTGGCCGTGGCGCCGTAGTTTCTGGTGGTGGTAACGTTAACCGCTTCGGGAATAAGGGTTCCTTTGATGCGTTCCAGCTTGGCAAGCACTGCTTCAGAAACACGAGTGGCGTCGCTGCCAATTCTTTTGGCAACAGTGATAGTTACCGATGGGTACTCACTGCCGACGTTATATTCTTCATCAATGTCTTTTTGAATTCCGGCAGGTCCCACACCCATAAAGGTATAGCTTTCCACATCGTCAGGGCCGTCGGAAACACTGGCTACGTCCATCAGCCGGACAGGACGCTCCATGAAGCTGCCCACAACCAGATTGCCCACATCGCTGGCGGAACGCAAAAAAGTTCCTGTTTCCACGGTGAACTGATTGTTACCCGCGGCGAAGCCACCACTGGGCAGGTTTTTGTTCTGCATTTCCAGAGCGGGAACAATGCTCAAGGTGGTAAGGTTGAACGCTGCCATTCGCTGGGGGTCCAGTTCCACACGAACATTGCGCTTGCGACCTCCGAGAACTTCAGTTACCGAGACATTGGAAATGCTCATCAGTTCATTTTTGACTTCGGCAGCCAGCTGGCGAAGGTCGTAGCTTTCGTACTCATCGCTCCAGAGGGTCAGCGTCATCATGGGCACATCGTCAATGCTGCGCACCTTAATTAAGGGTGGGGTCATTTCGTTGGGCCACAGGTCGCGGTTGCCGAACATTTTGTTGTTCAGGCGGGTGATGGCTTTCTCCATGTCGGTGCCCACCAGGAAGCGGGCGGTGGCCATGGCAAAGCTGGGGTAACTGGCGCTATAGACATATTCCACATCTTCAATTTCCCAGATTTTCTGTTCCATGGGCCGCGTGATCATGTTTTCCACTTCCTGGGAGCTTGCTCCAGGAAGCATGACCATAACATCAATCATGGGGACGACAATTTGCGGTTCTTCTTCACGTGGTGTTAGGCCCAGGGCAAACACACCCAGAAGAATGGTTGCAATAATCAGCAGCGGTGTGATTTTCGAATTGATAAAAATCTGAGCCAGACCGGTGGCCCCACCGTACCTGGGAAGGTCATCAGCGTCCTGATTATTAGCCTTGGGGTTTTTCTGATTCTCTGCCATGCTATTTCACCGCCTTGTCGCCTTCGGCCAACGGAAGGGCTGAAGACAAAATTACGGTTTCATTACCGGATAAACCCGCCAGAACTTCAGTTTGGTTACCCACTTCATGGCTCACACGGATATAGCGCAAATGCACAATGTTATCTTCCCCAACAATCCAGACACCGGTAAGTTGACCTCGTTTATACAGTGCATTTGTGGGGACCAGAATGGCTTGACGAATTCCAACGGGAACAGTAACTCGGGCAAACATTCCGCTTTTCAGGCGCCCATTGCTATTGTCCAGGTAACATTCGATGTCGTAGGTGCGGCTGCCAGGGTTCGCTGAGTGAATGATGCGGCCAAGCTCTACATCAAAAACAGCTCCAGGCAGAGAAGTAATATCCACATTAACCATGGAGTTAGCCTGCACATTGGAAACGTCTTTTTCACCCAGGTGAGCAATGACCTTCATGCGGTCAGTGCTTTCCAGAGTCAACAGTGGCATTCCAGGATTGGCCATGTTGCCCTCTTCGGCCATTTTTCGCGCCACGACACCATCAACGGGAGCCACAATGTCCAGGTAGCTAAGGTGCACATTGACTTCACGCAGGCCGGCTTCGGCCATGTTGACCCCAGCGGCAGCCCGGTCTCGTCCTGTTAGCACATCGTCCAGCTGTTGTCTGGAAACTGATTTTTCTTCATACAGTTTTTGGAAGCGATCGGCCATACGCTCAGCATTGTTCAAAACAGCCCGGGCTTCAACAATGCCTGCTTCAGCCTGGGCTTTTTTGGCAATGAGGTCCGAATCGTCGATTTGAACCAGAGGGTCACCTTTTTGAACAACCTGGTTTTCCACAACATGAATTTTGCGGATC
>JAAEOA010000226.1 GCA_024223715.1 bacterium
GACCATCGTAATGGGTTGCTTCTCCAACAGGTTGGGCCCAGAGCAAACGGCGTTCGCCTTCAGCTCCGACTTCAAATTCATATTCGATTTCCGCCAATGGGTTGTGAAGAAAAAGTAGAGATTTGCCATCGGGGCTCCAGACCGGCCGGGCTTCGTCACCCATGTCATCGGTCAAACGAATAAGTTTGTTATCATCTTTGAGTTCCACAATGTACAAATCGGTGCGGCCGAGGCGAGTCCCTGCCAACGCAATTTTACTGCCGTCAGGAGAAAAAACAGGAGCATTGGCAACATCCAGGCCCAGTTCAATTGAACGGGTAACTTTGCCATCATTTATATCGATGGTGTGCAGAGTTTCCACATTTCCGCTCTTGGCAACCAAAGCAATTTCTGAACCATCGGGAGAGAAGGAAATACCCGAGCGAAAACTGTGAAACGATTCAAATTTATTGCTGCGCCTGCTTCGGCCAAGCTGACGAATCACACGACCGTCGATGGCGGACATAAGCCATAAATCAATAAGTCCTTCACGGTCGGAAAAATAGACCAACTTGTCGCCCGCCGGATTCAAGGCAGGCATTTGGTTTAAGTAAGTACCTTCTTTGAGATGATTGGTCAGGGGCCGGGCAATATCTGAAACATCTTCCAGGTCGCTGTAACGGGGCCAGTAACGCTTTCGCATTTCCTTGCGGTAGATGCGATTAAATTCTTCCACGGTTAATCCGTAAACGGAATGCAGAGCAGCCGAAACAGAACGGACCTGACCTATGCGCCACCAGAACTCGACTAGCTTTTTATCTCCGTAACGCTCGGCCAGCAAGCGCATGGCTGCCTGTCCCTGCTTGTAAACCATAAACCCGCCCACTTGATCGAGAGGGGCCAGATAGTCGTTTATGGTGGCGTCGCGGACAAACATATCCGCTTCCGGATCCCAGCCACTGCTGAACCACTCAGCAATGCCTTCGGCAAACCACAACGGAACATGGAAAAACGAAGAACCCAGCATGGTCTTGCGTTCCCCGAAGGCCATGTGGAACATGAAAGCATGAACCAGTTCGTGGCGAATAACATGAACAAAATCTTCATGAGATCCGTTGTAAGGCAAAACCACCCGGTTTCGCAGAGGTTCACTGAAACCACCGGTGCCCTCACCGATCAGGCCGTCGGAAATATTTGTTTGAGCAAAATCGTTGTGAGAATTATAAAGAATGAATGGTACCTGCCAGGGCAAATCGCGGCCCAGACGGTCGCTGAATTCACGGTAGGCGTTTTCGGCAATGAGAGAAGCTCGAACAGCTAATTCGTCGGCACCATCGTGATAATGAATTTGAAAATGAGGTGTATTAAGAATTTGCCAGTCAAGAGTATCCACCTGTACTTTGTTTTTTCCAAAACCCGCAGCCAAAGCTCCTTGGGCAATAATCGTTGACAGAATTACCGGAAGCAGACTTTTCAGCCAGACTGATCCTATGAAAAACTGCTGCCGTTTAATATTCAAATCGATACTTCAAGTCGAGGTTGTAAGTGGGCTGGCCCTGGTTTTCATCGATGCGCCGCCGCACTTCAGATTGCAGCAAAAGGTGATCGTTGATTTGGTACTCCACCATAAAGTCGCGGTCATCCTGGCGAATGCCCTGAGCGTATTTTAAATACAGGTCGGACCCTATGTATTTCCCCACCCCAATAAGAGGGTCGAGTCCGCTTTCCCCTGTGTCGCGTTCACGCTGAATCTGATCAATTTCAAAAGTATCGAAGACGTCCAGTTCACGGGCAATTTCCCTTTCCAGGACGTTGAACCCAGCGGAGATGGAAGTATTTGCAAGGCGGGTGCCATCACCTTCGGGTGTGGCTTCTGGTTCAAGGCCCATTAACATGCGCTGAATGGCCTCCCGGCTGTATCCTCTTTCCGAAGAAAAGGTGATTTCAGGCTTGGTTATGGTTCCTGTCACATGCACACCAATGTGTTCGATGACACTGTTGCTGCTGTATTCACTTCGCAGGCGGTAGCGAGTTTCCGCGTCCACATCCATTCGTGGATCAAACCCTAATTCGTTGCTGAAATCAAGGCGCCCCCGCTTCACATTGAAGCTATTATTAAAGACAACCAGGCGTCCTGAATTTACATCCAAAGTGCCTCGCAAATAGAGGCCGCTTTCATGCCTGACCAGGTCCATATCTCCACCAAGAAACAGTTCCATTTCCCGGTTCAAAATTCGTACTGTTCTGGGATCGGCATGGAGTTTCAAATCACTGAGCCAATCGGGTGCCACGGTGGGAAGCAAAGGATCGACAGCATCTTTTTTCTCTTTAAAATCTCCTGTGAAGCGAGCTTTTTTAACTTCCAGGTTTCCACTGAACTTAGGAACCAGCAAGCTGTCCGGTCCCACAAATTCACTGCTGAGATGACAGTTACGTCCACTGACCACAGCTCTAATATCGGGAATGGAGGCCACCAGAAAACGGTCCAAATCCAGCAGAACATTAAACGATTCCAGAAAGAGACCGCGGAATTTCACATTGCCCTGGCCGCTGAACTCTCCCTTTAAACCTTCCCGACCCTGAATATCTTCAAGAATCAGCTGGTCACCGCTGAATGTTCCTTTGATTGAAGTGTGGGAATAGATTTCCTCCTGCTTGGGCAGGACAAAACCGGCATCTTCAATAAGAACATGGCCCTGATAAAAAGGATGATCCAGGGGACCACTGACAACCACCGATGCAGATCCTGTTCCGCTGCTTTGAATGAAGCCATTGGTGGCTCGACTCAAAGGCTCAAGATCGGTTCCCGGAGGAATATCCATTTGCATATAGAACGGGCCATCAAGAGGGGCCACAGGTTCGCTGTAAAAATTCAAATCCATGGGGATTTCGATTCGACCGGTCAAAGCAAAGCTATCTTTGTGACCCTTTAAATCGGCCAGAACCAACTCTGTGGCATCGCCCCAGACTTCGGCACTGATTTCATCGAAGTGCAACCAGTGAATGTGGAAAGGGCCGCTTCGCATGCGACCCACCATTTCCGGATCGTCAGTGCTACCACCGACGTACAGTTCACCGGAGAATTCCCCCTCAATCCGGTCAAGAGCCGGAATTTGAAACTGTTCCAGAAAGAGCCAATTGCCATCATGAATGGTCAAATCAATATCAAGTTCTGCGCCGGGCCAGAAATCGGCAATACCTGCACCAGGATGTTCGACAGAACCCACCAGATCCAGATGTCCGTACTCACTGGCCAGTGTGAATTTTTTAAAATTTAGAAAACCACCCTGCAAGGTTGCGTCTACGTCAAGAGTATCCACCCGGGAAAGAGCAAAGTCCGCATCCAGCAATTGCCCGTCGAAAGCAATAATCGGATCGTCTGATGGACCTTCGGCCTTCGTATCTGCGGTCAACCGGCCAACCAAAGGGGCTTCAGTCTGAACAAAGGGATTAATAAGCCCAAGGTCGAAGTCTTCCAGTTTCAAATCGCCCGAAACTTCTTCACCATCTTTGAAGTAACCACGACATTGCACCCGGCCCTGATCAGATGAAAATTCAAGTCCGGGAAGTTGAAAGAAACCGGGCCCCAGTGAAAATTCAATTCCTTCATCAAGGGACCAGTGCGTGCCTTCCAAATCCACAGCGAACTGACTAACATTAAAATGCTGCAAGGTGTCGGAAAATGAAGAGTTGAAGGCCAAAGCAACGTTGGTATCGCCCAGCTCTGAGCTGAAAGAATCAACCCGTGCCCCCACTTCGGAAACCGAACCCCTGGCAAAATAATTACCCAGAGGGACCCCACCAATAGCAAGTCCCTTACCCTCAATTCCTGTTTCAATTTTCGGTTTTCCCAAAGCATCGTCCACAATCAAATCAATTTCTGCATACCGGGCCTTGAGTTCAGAGAGTTGAAAATCGTAAATCCCGAGCCAGCCATTAAAATTTAAATTGTCCAAAGGTCCGTTAACATCACCCCGGCCATACAGTCGTCCCTGCACTGTGGGCCATTGCCATTGTTCCGGCAGGGTGCTTATGTTCTCGGAGCCAAAACTAAGTTGTCCGGTAAAAACTTCCAGAGTATCCGTACGCCCTTCCAGCAGGGCATGAAGGTCATTGTAAAACAATTCCACTTGATTAAAATCCAGAGAATTTTCATGAGCCACCACATCAACATAACAAGTATCGAAGGGGACAATTTCAATTTGGCCGTCATTGAGAACGCCACTGACCCGGGTCCACATGGGCATGTCAGTATGTTCAATACGCAAACGACCATGACCCTTGGTAACTGGCAAATCCTCTTCCCCTGGTATCAATCCTTTGGCCATGTCGACATTGGCCACATCGCCTTCAAGCAAAAACTTTACACTTTCCTTACTGGAAATGTCAAAATGACCAGTACCAACAAACGTGGCTTCATTGATGGTACCATCCATATTGGTGATCCGGACTTCGTTCCCGGCGATCACCGCACGGCCATGCAAATCGCGAAGTTCATACCCTTCAAGCTCACCATTAAAAAGCCCCTCGTAAACAATTCCGTCGTCGGCACTAACGAAGGTTGCGTTCAGATTTCCTGCGGCTTTAAAACCGATGGTCATGTCAATCAAGTCTTCGACTTCGGCAACACTCACGTTCATTGCCTGAACCTCAATGTCCAGGGTTTCGTCCCACAGACGACTTCCTGAGGCTCTTACCGGATTCCCGTTGAGAAGCCCATAAACAGGCATGGCCGAAACTTGGTGGGCATCCACCACCATGACTCCACGTAAATCTTCCAAGACACTTCGATGACTGTCCCAGACCACATCAACGCCGTGCAGAGCCATCTCCACACCTTCGTCGAAACGGGCACTGCCCTTAAAATCCATACGGCTGATTTTTTCAATCAGCTTTCCATCGGCTTTACTGAATTCGAGGTACGCCGAGGTAATATTCAGATGCTCTATTTCCAGTCGGGGAAAAACCACCGGATCATTGGAATCGATAGAATCGGCACCAGCCCGGGAGAACACTTCTGGGTTGCGCACATCAACACGACGAACCAAAGGCACTACATCGAGCACTTCCTGCAGGTAAAAATCGACTTTAACGGTGTCAGCGGCAATGAGGGTAATGCCACCGGACTGGCTGGGCAGAGTCAAAGAAACACCGTATAAATCCATACCCTCAAAAATCCGGATTTCAAAGTCCTGAACACTAAGGCCGCCTTCTTCAATACCCAGCAAGTGCTTACCAACAAGTCCCGCCAAATGCGGGGCCATCACCTGAGGGTTGAACCCCACCCAAACCATCAGCCCAATGATGACCGACCAGGCCACCACCAGGGGTAAGTTTGCTGGTTTGATCCATCGTTTCAAAACGGGTACCCCAGGGAAAAATGCCAGACCACATTCGGGTCTTTGTAATCTTTATCCAGGCCGAGATAACGCACACGTTTGAGGGGAAATCCCACATCGGCGCGTACCGGACCAAAAGGTGTGTCCAAACGAATGCCGGTTCCATAACTGTAACGGTAATCCCAGACTTTCGTCGAGTTCGGATCCTGCGGGTCACCCGGAATGCTTTGCAGGCGGAAACCAGTCATGCGAACATCATTGAGGGATTCCCAAACGTTCCCTCCTTCAAAAAAGAGAACACTGGCAAAGTTCCAGCGATCAAGCACGGGCAGGGGGAAACGCCACTCTATGTTTGTCAGCATGAGGTAGTTCCCACCACGAGCGGGATTGTCCGGAAGAAGCACATCGGACCCGTAATTCAACTCATCCAGTTCATCCTGATCCGAAACCTGCGGCCCCAGGGTGTTGTGCCCATAACCACGGACCGAAGAAGCACCGCCAGCGAAGAACCGGTCATCGTAAGGAACACCATCGGGACCAAGACCTTTGCTTCCTCCGAAAGGAGTCGCAGCCCCCACCATGAAACGCAAAGCCAGCACTCCTCCCAAAGGAACGGCATGATAATTCTGCCACGATGCCGACCCTTTAATGAAACTGTAGTCGCCACCCATGGGGCCACCGGCAAACTTAATAGTTCCAATGGTATACATTCCCCTGCTGGGACGAAAGAGGTCGTCACGATGATCAATGTATGTTGACCAGTTAAATGACCGAGTCTGAGTCAGGCCCACATCCAATTCATTAAAACGAACCTTCAGGCTGTCTGGAGCATATGGATGAATACTGGAGTTGGTAATTTTCAAACCCAGATAAGCACTGTTGGTAACCCGCCGACTGGCCTTCCAGGTGGTACCTATGTTAAAACCATGAATAGACTGGTTGATGGCCGACTCACCACGGGTTTCCCTTTTGAGGTAGACTTCCGTATCGAGACTGTAGCGACTGTCTCTTATGCGAGGGTTAACGTAGGCAACATCTGCACGATAGTTGATCTGACCCTGGTCAAAATTGATGGAATTGCCCACCACATCTTCGACATTCCATGAACCGCGCCCCCGCAATTCGATGCGCCGGCCCGTGCCCCAAAGATTGTTATGCCCCCAAGCAGCCAGAAGACGGATTCGCTCCAGACTTCCCACGCCAACGCCCAGTTCATAATAAGCCGGTTTGCGCTCCATTACTGAAACTTCCAGGTCAGCCAGGCCCTCGGCTGTATCCACATGGGCCGGTAAAATCTCCACATCACGGAAAAGGGAAGTCACCAGAAGCTGGTGACGGGAATTTTCCACCTGGTTCCAGCGAAGAGGGTCGCCTTCCTTGATGAGCATTTCCCGATGCAACAAACGATCCCGGGTTTCCAGATTCCCGGTAAAAAACAAATCGCGAACAAAATAGGGGCGGCCAAGGTCAATATCGTATTTTAGATCGGCCACAAATCCGGTGCTGTCAGAATTGTCAAAAATGCTCATGGAAAGTCTGACCTTGGCATCGAGGTAGGTTTTGTCCCGAAAAAGCCCGCGCAGGGCGTAAATATCACCACCGAAAGAATTCAAACTGGCAGGACAAGGTTCACCCTCCAAAAGGTTCATCCTTTCCCGCAGTACTTTCTCAGTGAAAGAACCAGTATTGCTGAATTCCACCAAGCGAATCATTGTCCGCAGCCCCTCCACCACAGAAATGTGAAGAACATCTCCTTTATCGGAAACTGTGGAGATGCTATCCAAATGAACCTGGGAATGATGGAACCCACGAGTCAAATAGTAGTTTCTAATGAGCGATAATTGTGTGTCCATCAGGTGGGGGCTGTATCTGGGAATATTAAGGGGGCGGGTCCAGGATCTTTCCTCAATGCGTAACACATTTTTCAGGTCATCATCGCTAAAAGTTTCATTGCCCTTAATGTCAATACGGGCCAGGCGAACGGTAGCCAATCCGAAATCAAGTTCTTCATCGGCCAAAGAAGGTATTACAAAAATGCCCATCAGAAGAACCCACAGCAAAACCAAAAGGGCCCAGGGCCCCAGTGGTTTGTTATGTTTGTTCAGCCCTGCCTTGACCATCATTTTCAACACCTTAGGCACCTCATCAGGAAAAAACCATGACAAGAGCACCTCTTCATTGTTTATTCCATAAAATCAGACTTTAGGAGATCCCCATGCCATTGCCCAAAACACAAAGACTCAACTGTATTGCCAGCACCTTTGTACTTACCGTACTTCTGAGCCTGATGCTGGTGACAGGCTGCACACGCGAATCCGAAGAGCTTACGCTTGCCGACCTGAGTGAAGGCGAACATTTGTACCTCCAGAGAATTGTCACTCTCGAACGTGCCAAAGCCATTGCTCTGGTTGATCGCCAACGGGGCCACGTGGTTCTGGACAGTCTTAAAGCCGCCTGGGGCGATAGCATTCAGATTAAAACAGCCGCTATGGCTCCAGCTGAACCCACCCGGTCTGAAGCCGTGCACGACCTCCTTCGGCGTATCCTCATTGCTGAAAACGACTCTTTGAAGCTGGCTCCGGTAACTCGCAGGCTCTTGGCTCCAATGTCAGAGGAAGCACCGGAAAAAGTGGCTTCCCCCGATAGCAGTGAGTCTTAGTGACCACTCACTTTCCAGATATCCCAAACAAAAACAAACACCATAAACAATAGCAGCACGATCAGCCCAATTTGGGTAGCGATGGCCTGCCAGCGTTCAGGCACCGGCTTGCCTCCACGCAGCACCTCAAAAATGAGGAACAAAACGTGCCCGCCATCCAGCACCGGAATGGGCAATAAATTCAGCAAAAATAGATTCACCGAAAAGAAGGCTGCAAAAAACAGGAAGCGGGAGAAGCTCCAACGAAGCATTTCTCCGGCAACCTGGCCAATACGCACCGGTCCACCCACTGAATCAAGGCCTGGCTTTTTGCGAAGCATGTCAGCAGTGCGACTAATAATGTTCATGGTATTGGAGAAACCAATCTGGCTGGCTTGCCAGAGGTTTACCTTATCATATTCATAGTATGGCTCAATGGAAATGCGTCCCTCGGAAACACCGGGTTCAATTTCCTTCAACTGAGGCACCACACTGCCGCTCATGGGAGTACCATTACGCGACCAGGTTATTGCAACTTCACGATCGGCAGCCACTTTGATGAGGCGTGCAATATCACCAAAAGTAGTGACCTTTTGCCCATCGACCGTTTCGATGATGTCGCCTTCTTCCAGGCCCAGTTCCGAAGCTTTTCCCCAGCGTTGAACCAAGCCCACCTGAGTGGTTTGGGGTTCCAGTCCGGAAAGCAGGTAACCATCATTTTCCAAAGACAAAACCGGAACATTCAGAGTTACGGTTTGGGTCCCCCGCTCCAGAACGATGGACAGTCCGGAATGATCAGAGTCTTTATCTGTTTCAGCCACCGAAAGGGGCATCGTTGATGACCATACCTCGTTCCAGCTGGATATTTCCTGACCATCGACTTCCAGAATGCGGTCGCCGGATTCCAAACCATTGACCGCGGCAACCGATTCTTCCGGCACCAGACCAATAGTGGTGCAGGGAATAAATGGCAACCCCACCACAAAGACCACCGAAGCGGTCAGAAGAATGGCAAATACGAGGTTGAAAATGGGTCCGGCCAAGAAAACCAGGCCTCTTTGCCAGGCCGGGCGATTAAAGAAGTGCCGCTCTGGTGGTATGTCATCATCCAGGCCGGCGGCTTCCATATTACCCGCTTCAGTACCCATGGGATATTTACGTTCTTCCCAGGTACCGGTATCCTGAATTTCTTCCATCAGACCTTCGCCAGCCATTTTCACATAACCACCAAAAGGAATAGCCGAAATTACGTATTCGGTCTCTCCCCAGCGTTTGCGAAGTAATTTAGGCCCAATACCAATGGAAAACGTCTTCACATAAACTCCGAAGAGTTTGCAAAAGAGAAAGTGTCCCAGCTCGTGCACTACGACCACCAGAACCAGAGTGAGCATAAAAGCCAAAATGCCCATTATCCAAATGTTGATCAATTCAAACCCCTCAGCTAGCAGCCAAACCGTTCTTCCACAAGGGATTCAGCAGTACGACGTGCCTGATTATCGAAACCCAGAGCATCCTGCAGGTTGTTCACCGGTTGGTGGTCCTGTAGTGCCAGAGTTTCTTCAATGACTTGTGGTATATCCACGTATTGTATTTTTTCCTGCAATAGGGCAGCAACAGCCACCTCGTTGGCTCCGTTCAGAACTATGGGAGCCGAGCCTCCGGCCATTCCAGCCTGACGGGCCAATTCCAGACAGGGGAACTTAACCCCATCCGGTTCATAAAATTCCAGCTTTCCAATTTTCAGCAAGTCTAACCTGCTTCCAGGCAGAGGCCAATGGATTTCACCATTAATGGCGTACTGGATGGGCAGTTTCATGTCTGGAGTTCCCAATTGAGCCAATAAAGCTCCATCGACAAACTCCACAAAAGAGTGAATGCTGGATCCTGGATGAACCACCACCTCAATTTTTTCATAAGGGACACCAAAAAGATGATGAGCTTCGATGACTTCGAGCCCCTTATTCATCAAAGTGGCACAGTCTACGGTTATTTTGGGCCCCATATTCCAGGTAGGATGGTTCAAGACCTGTGCCAAGGAAACATTTTCCAAGTCTTTGCGGGAGGTTTGGCGAAAGGGCCCTCCCGAGGCCGTCAGAATCAGTTTATGGATTTCCGTTTCACACCTTCCGGACAGACATTGAGCCATGGCCGAATGTTCGGAATCTACTGGCAGTATTTCCGCCCCATGAGCAAAGACTTCCCGTTTGACCAGGTCACCCCCAACGACCAAGGATTCCTTGTTGGCCAAAGCAATGCGTACGCCCCGTCTGGCTGCCGCGAGTGTTGGTTCCAGTCCGGCAGCTCCCACCATGCCGTTTATTACAACCTGGACAGAATCCGGACTATTGATGGACTCCAGAACACCGTCCATTCCAGACCCCAGCAGTCGGTCCCCAAAAACACCATCCTTCAGGGCTTCTTGGTGAGCCTTTGAATCAAAAACAGAGACCAAAGGGAGTGGAACTCCAGGACAGGATTCGGCCAGCAATTTCAATTCAGCAGCCAGCTCAGGCCATCGCCTGAAACAACTGACAGCAACCACCTGCAGGCGATCCGCATTAGCTCGAACAATTTCCATGGTTTGAGTGCCAATTGAACCGGTAGCCCCAAGCAGAACCAGCTTCAGGGGAACATCGTAGGCATGCAGGGGCCGTCCACAGGGATAAAGCGAAGGATTATCACTGGAAAAATTGTGCTTTGATGCCGACCCCACAGCCCCACCCCTTATCAAATGATGAAAAACCGGAAGTAGTAATAAACAACCGGGGCGGTAAAGAGCATGGAATCGAATCGATCCAGTACCCCTCCATGACCAGGAATTAACTCGGCCGTGTCTTTAATACCGGCATCTCTTTTGATGAGCGATTCAACCAAGTCACCCAACTGGGCCATTACCCCCACAATCAGGCCGAGAATGGTCCCTGCAGTGGGAGTCACGAAAGGGACAAGGGAGCGCGTCAGGAGCCATCCGGCCAAGGCAGCCCCTATTAGTCCACCCACAGCACCTTCAATGGTTTTGTTGGGACTGATGCGGGGAATGAGTTTGTGGCGTCCAAACGACACTCCAAAAAAATAAGCCGATGAATCAGTGGCCCAAGTCAAAAGCGCCACCAAAAAAACAAGTCTGGCACCTATGTTATCGTTCAGCTGCAGAGAGACGGGTAATTGTCGAAGCAGAACAAGATGACTGCCCAGCCAGCCAACATACATGATGCCAAATACCGTGACGGCCATGTGACCAAGGCTTTGGGACATATTGGTTCGAAAAAGCTCTCGAATCATGATGGCCAACAGGCTGGCGGTCAAAATTAAGGGAACCACAACCCCTTCATGCCAGGCATATCCACAAATGGCCAGGGAGCAAAAATACCCCAAAGCTTCAAAGGGTTCATAACCTTTGGCCTTCATCAAGACATAGAATTCACGTAGCCCAAGGAGAATGAGCAGGCCAACAAAAAGGAAGAAAAACACTCCCCCACGACTGGTGATAAAATACAGACAAGGAACACCTAAAACGATGACAACCAACCGGGGAAGAATCCCGGCTCTGAGGAAGCGATTAAAAGTTGATGGTTTGGCTGAAGGTGTGGAATCACCATGGGTGCTGTCAGTTGATGGGTCGTGGTTATTGTTCGGAGTTTCTTTCACGAACGCACCTTCAACAGCCGTTTCCAGCGAGCAGGATCCAAAATATTTTCACTACCGGAAGGTGGCTTTTTACCCGGGTTGTCATTCAATTTCCCAAAACGACGATCCCTTGTCAGGTAATCGGCAACCGATAACATAAGATCTCTTTCGGTGAAATCGGGCCAAAGCGTGGGTGTGATCAAAATTTCTGAATAGGCCGATTGCCAGAGGAGAAAATTACTCAAACGACCCTCGCCACTGGTTCGAATCATAAGGTCAGGGTCAGGCAATTCATGTGAATAAAGGCCCTTGGAAAATTCATCCTCGGTAACTTGTTCCGGTTTTAATTCCCCAGCTGCCAGTCTTTCTGAAAGTTTGAGGGCGGCGTGCATTATTTCCTGTCGGCCACCATAAGCCAGAGCCAAATTTAAAATAAGACCTGAATTTTTGGAAAGAAATTCGATGGATTGATTCAGAGTATCCTGCGCCCGACTGGGCAATTGATCCAGAGCACCGCTGGCCTTCAGAATAACATTCTGTTTGTCCAGATCATCTCTTTCGGCGGCCAGGGTTTCCTGAAGAAAGTGCCACAGAGCTTTGACTTCTGCTTCGGGGCGGTTGAAGTTTTCCTGACTGAAAGTGTACAGAGTCAAAACTTTCACACCCAGCTTGCCGCAGGCTTGAACACAACGACGCACAGAGTGCCGGCCCGCACGATGTCCAGCCACCCGAGGCAAAAAACGGCGATTGGCCCAACGACCATTGCCATCCATTATGATGGCAACGTGCCGGGGCAAATTATCCTGAGCTTTTAACTCACGAGTAAGTTCATCGTCCGAAAGTTCGGCCAATTTTTCCAAATTCCAGTCAGCAGCCATACACCAGTTCCTTATAGCTCAGTTATTTCACTCTGTTTGGCGGAAATGATTTCGTCGACTTGAGCACTGAACTTGTCGGTCAGCTTTTGTACATCATCACGATCTTTGTGCAGTTCGTCTTCCGTGATGTCACCGTCTTTTTGTTCGGCCTTCAAAGCTTCATTGGCTTCCTGGCGGGCTTTTCGGACAGCAATTTTCCCCTCTTCGCCAACGTCCCTGGCTTGTTTCGCTAATTCCATACGACGTTCACCGGTAAGTTCAGGAACCGCCAAGCGAATCATCATGCCATCACTTGAAGGATTCATACCAAGATTGGCGGCCTGGATGGCCCTTTCCAAATCTCCAATGACACCTCGATCAAAAGGTTTGACTGTCAAAAGGCGGGCTTCCGGTGCGGAAACTGTGGCCAATTGTTTCAATGGAGTTGGGGCTCCATAATACTCAACCGTAATGCCATCAAGAAGAGCAGGAGTCGCTTTGCCGGTTCGGATTTTACCCAACCGAGCTTTCACCGACTCCAGCGCGTCGTCCATGGTCATTTCTGCTGTTTCCTTAATTTCTGAACTCATATTAAAACTCCTTTTTAATCCAGGTGCCTTTTTGCTCACCCTTGACCGCTCGAAGCAGGTTTTCAGGGTCCGAGATGTCGAAAACGAACATGGGCAGGCCCTGTTCACTGCAAAGGGTTACAGCTGTCAAATCCATGACACCCAAGCGTTGGGCAATTACCTCGTCATAAGTTAACCGCTCATACCGCTTCGCGTCACTGTATTTATTGGGGTCTTTGTCGTAAATGCCATCGACCTGGGTCCCTTTCATCAAAGCGTCGGCACTGATTTCCAGAGCCCTGAGGCTGGCAGCCGAGTCAGTGGTGAAATAAGGATTACCTGTTCCGCCCGCAAAAATAAGCACATGACCGCTTTTCATAAGCTGCAATGCGTTGTCGCGAGCAAAGGCAGAAGTTAAGGGCCTGACTTCCCTGGGAGAGAGAATTTTTGATTTCATTCCCTCGCCGCGCAAATAATCACGCAATATGGAAGCGTTCATTATTGTGGCCAGCATGCCGACGTTATCGGCGGTAACTCGGTCCACAATCTCCAAATTGGCGCTACGGGCACGGAAGATATTTCCAGCTCCCACAACAATACCAACCTGAATGCCTTGTTCAGTCAATTTCCCCATCACCTGGGAAATTTTAGTTAATTTGGCATGACTGAACTGTTCGCCCTCTCCCATTAGAGCTTCACCACTGAGTTTCAGGAGTATACGGGTAAATTTCACGGGTTGTCAGCCTTTCAAAAAAATGATCCCGGGATGATACAAAAAAAGCCCGGGCAAAGAGCCCGGGCTTTTGACTAAAACGAACTAGCCACCGATCTGGAAGCGGGAGAACTTTTTGATCTGCATGTTCTCGCCCAACTCACCGATGATCGACTTGAGGTAGTCGCCAATGGTCGTATCAGGGTCTTTGACGTACTTCTGTTCCAGAAGAACGATCTCACTGTAATACTTGTCAACCTTGCCATCAACAATCTTATCGATGATAGCGTCAGGTTTTCCCTGCTCTTTCATTTGCCCACGATAAATTTCTTTTTCTTTATCGATCAAAGTAGGGTCGACTTCTTCACGGGTAACAGCCAAAGGAGCGGCTGCAGCAATGTGCATTGCAACATTGTGAACAAAATCCTGGAAGTTGTCAGTACGGGCAACAAAATCGGTTTCACAAGCGATTTCCACCAGTACACCAACTTTTCCACCAGCGTGAATGTAGCTGCCCACCAGGCCCTGGCTTGTAGCCCGGCCTTCTTTTTTGGAAGCAGAGGCAATACCTTTTTTGCGAAGGTATTCGCCAGCTTTTTCCATATCGCCATCACATTCCTTGAGGGCTTTTTTGCAATCCATCATGCCGGCGCCAGTGCCGTCGCGCAGCTCCTTGACCATTTTGGCGTTGATTTCCATGAGTCCTCCTAATCCCCCAGCCTTGCGGGAGATAGTGTGACCGGCTCATGCCGATCTATTATTTGGAACAGGGCCCAACCCAGATATTGGACTGGGCCCTCATTGAATAATCGAAATTACTTGGCCGGTTCATCAGACTTGGCTTCGGTTTCAACCTTGCTGTCATCGCCGTCCAGGGTGGCACTGGCTGCAGCAGCATCAGCTTTTGGAGCCTTGGCCATTTCCACGGGTTTATCCCGACCTTCGTTGCGTTGGCTGCGCCCGTCTTTGATGGCATCGGCCATGGTCCGGGTGAACAAAGTGATGGCACGAATGGCATCATCGTTACCAGGAATGGGATAATCCACCAGTGTGGGGTCACAGTTGGTATCAACAATACCAATTACAGGGATGCCCAATTTACGAGCTTCCTTAACTGCGGTTTCTTCTTCAGCAGTATCCACGACAAAAACGGCACTGGGCAGTTTGGTCATTCTGCGGACACCACCGAGGTTGGTATTCAGTTTATCGAATTTACGAGAGAATTCCAGCTGCTCTTTTTTCGAGAAGTTCTCGATGCGGCCGTCTTTCATCATCGCTTCAATTTCTTCCAGCTTCTGCACGCTCTTGTAAATAGTCTGATGGTTGGTAAGCATTCCACCAAGCCAGCGTTCGGTTACGTAAGGCATATCCACCTGATCGGCGAAGTCCTTAATGGCAACTTTGGCCTGCTTCTTGGTTCCCACAAAGAGCACGGAGCCACCTTTGCTGGAAACAGTTTTCAAGAAGGCGCTGGCCTTGTTCAGCTGACGCAAAGTGCGTTGCAGATCGATGATGTAAATTCCACCGCGAGCAATAAAAATGTACGGTTTCATCTTGGGGTTCCATTTGCGGGTCTGGTGCCCGAAATGGACGCCTGCTTCGAGCAGGTCTTTCAATCCAACTTTAGCCATGATTTTCTCCACTTAAAGGTTGAGCCTCCCCCACCATCAAAGAACCGGAACAAACACTCAAAAGATGATCTCTAGTGTAGTGCCACCTGGTCCCGCTCTCCGGCAGGGTGTGTATTATTGACCCGCCCAACTCCATGAAGGAGTCGGGCGAATCTTTGTATCCCAAGCTTGCAACTGAAACTTTGCCAAAAGAGGCAAGTATCGGCTTAACGCTTGGAGAACTGGAACCGCTTGCGAGCGCCAGGTTGACCGTATTTTTTACGTTCAACCATGCGGCTGTCGCGAGTCAGGAAGCCGTGCTTGCGCAGAGCTTTGCGGTTTTCTTCATCGGCGACTACCAAAGCCCGGGACAGACCATGACGCAAAGCGCCAGCCTGACCGGTGATACCGCCACCCTTGACTGTACACCAGACATCGAATTCACCTTCGACACCCAGACGAGTCAGGGGCATAAGGGCTTGCTGACGAACAGCTTCCCCGAAATATTCTTCAACCTCACGGTTGTTGATTTTGATTTGACCGGTGCCCTGGGTGACCCACACCCGAGCCACGGCGGTCTTTCTGCGACCTGTTGCGTAATAGCGCTCTTCCAACTCAGTACCTCCGTTAGTACTCTTTTGTGACTACTTCTCGAGTTCTACAATTTTGGGCTGTTGAGCGCCAAGATTATGTTCGTTACCGGCAAAAACGCGCAGGTTTTTCAATTGAGCGTTGCCCAGTTTGGTTTTAGGTAACATACCCTTAACCGCACGCAAAACAACCTCTTCAGGACGCGTATCCATGAGCTTGGCCATGGTTGTGACTTTTTGTCCACCCATATAACCACTGTGGCTCAGGTAAACTTTCTTTTCCCGTTTCTGGCCAGTGAGTTTCACTTTGGCCGCATTCAGGACGATGACGTTGTCACCCATATCCAAGTGGGCGGTGAACGTTGGCTTGTGTTTTCCCCGCAGGAAAACAGCTACCTGGGTGGACAGACGCCCCAGCGGGATGTCTTCGGCATCAACAACCAGCCAGTCTTTGCTGATTTCGTCCAGTTTCATGCTGTAGGTCTTCACGGAATTCTCTCCTCAGACAGCCGGTAAAAACCGGCTTTACCACAAAAACACCTACCAAACACACGATAGCATTCATGAACACAACCGCATCCAAGACTCATCGTATCTGGCAGATTTATTATAACCTCTTTTACTGCAACAGGTAAACACGAGCCTTGCCAAGGCCTTCTAATTAAAATAGCGTGCTCACACGACCGAAAAATCGGGAAATCCGGCTGGTGCAGGGCAGGTAACTTAGTATTGAGGGGCTTCCTTGTCAAGAAGCTCTGATAGGTTCTTTTCATGTTTTTGCCTGTTTTTAAAGAATAAAATAATCTCGTATTTGTTTTAGAAAATTCTGATTACAAATTTTGACTCTCCAAAAATCCAAACTTCCTCCTTTATGACAACCCCTTTTCAAAACAAGGATCATTCAGTCCCGGAGTAAACCAAGCCATGGCTAAGTTTTTTCGCCCGCATATTTGCTCAATGAATTGATCATTCTCATTACCTTTATCATCGCATTGATTTGAGGGTTCATCGCTGGTAAACTGTTTTCTGCCACCGGTCATGGGAAAAAGTCATGTAAGATGATAAGTAATTTACAGAAGTTTGACAGAACCTGATTCAGGAGTGCGTAAATGAAATTTCGGATCAAGGTGGAAAATCACCAAACCTTGCTTTATCCACCCCTGTGCCCTGGATGTCTGGCCTCTGACCCGTTGGGTATTGATCAATTTTCGCACACCACAATTGTCCCTGGTGTACCGATCCACATAAATCAAAATCAGGGTTGGCCCCTTTGCCTTGAATGCCTGTCGTGGCAAAAACGGAAGAAAGACAAGGCCAAACGAATCAAAATCCGGTTGGCCTTGTCGGTTCCCCTTTTGGCCGGGGCAATGTACGTTCTATCAGGGCTGTTCGGAATTTTCACGCAGATAGTGGTTTTGTATTCGTTTCCTCTTTTGTTTCTGATGATTGGAATAACCCTGTACCGAATTCCGGCCATTTGCGGACATTGGGCCCTTACAAACGGCTCCGCCCTCGGGCACGACCCAATCCGAATCATCAACATGGGCAAACAGGCTTTTAAAAAAGGAAACTTCCTGCTGTTTGATTGCTATTACAAAGAATATGCCCGGTCATTCATTTTGATGAACAAAGACCGGGCAAATATTTCAGTTAAACCATCTATCGATGACTGAGTATTCTTATTCGGAACCCCAGACCTTTGCCAAATTCTCGCGATAAGGCGGGCGAATGATCCCATGCTCTGAAATGATGGCAGTGATTAAATCATTTGGGGTCACATCAAAAGCCGGATTCCAGGCAGCCACGCCTTCGGGGGTGGCCCGTCCCCCATGAAATTGATGAACTTCACCTGGATCGCGTAATTCAATGGCGATGTCTTGCCCTGTTTCGGTACCGGCGTCGAAAGTGGATCCGGGAGCCGCAACGTAAAAAGGAATGCCATGCCGGTCGGCTAATACAGCCAAGGGATATGTGCCTATTTTGTTTGCAGCATCGCCGTTAGCTGCAATCCGGTCAGCACCGGTAATGACGGCATCCACTTTTCCCTGACTTAATAATGTGGCTGCAGCCGAATCGCAAACCACAGTCACTTCAATACCCTGATTTTGCAATTCCCAAGCGGTCAACCGGGCCCCCTGTAGCAAGGGCCGGGTTTCATCGGCAAAGACACTAATACTTTTTCCAGATTCTTTGGCTGCAAAAACTACTCCCACGGCGGTTCCATAACCACCGGTTGCCAATCCACCGGCGTTGCAGTGGGTCAATACTGTGGAATAATCCCGCAATAATTCCTGACCATGCATACCGAGGCTGCGGCACATGGCCACATCTTCATCCAGAATGGCCTGGGCCTCGGCAAACAGGGCACTTGATATGCTTTCTGCAGACTCACCTTTGGTGACCATTTCTGCAGTCATGGCCCCGACCCTGTCCAAGGCCCAGAAAAGATTTACCGCTGTAGGGCGGGTGGCCGCCAGTTGCTTTTTATCAGCAAGGAATTGTTCCAGAATTTTTTTGGGGTCATTTTCACCGACCATGTTCAATCGCCAGGAAAGGACCAAACCAAAACCAGCAGCTACGCCGATGGCCGGAGCACCTCGAACAGCCAGTTCAGAAATAGCCAGACATAAAGACGGAATATCGTTACATCGTCTGAATTCTATTTGCTCCGGGAGAAGCGTCTGGTCGATAAGAACCACAGCCTGGTCGTCCCAGGTAACTACAGGAAAAGGAAAAGGCAAGGCATTCATATCAGACCTCGGAGTTTAACGGGTGGTTAGAACTTTTCGGAGAGTCGCACCCAAAAGCGCTAAAGGCAAGCCCATAACATTAAAATAACAGCCATGGATTCCCCGAACCATGAGAGCACCAAACCCCTGAATGCCATAAGCCCCGGCTTTATCCATGGGCTCTTCAGTGGCCACGTAACGACGAATGGTGGCTTCATCCAGCGGCAGAAATTCGACTTCTGTTTTTTCATGAGTCACAAGGTTGCCCATTCCAGTTGGACCGCCGCACAAAGCAATGGCAGAAATAACTGTATGTCTGTTTCCGGAAAGAAGGCTTAGCAGACGGACGGCATCTTCAACATCCACCGGTTTTTCAAGAATATCTCCCTGCAAAACCACAATGGTATCTGCCCCCAGGACCAAACGACCGGGGTGGTCCTGAGCGACAGCATCGGCTTTGGCCAGTGCCAGTTTTTCCGCATATAAATGAGGTGTGGCGTGCAAGTCGCCCAAAGTGGCTGCCAAGTTCTCCTCCACATCCGGAGCCGGAATGGTTTCATAAGGAATGCCGGCAACCTTGAGCAGATCGGCCCTTCGTGGCGAACGGCTGGCCAAAATTAGTTTTTCATTTTCATCCCAGGGAATGAATGGTGAGCAGGTCATTGGACATCCTTACCGGCATCGCGGTCAATGATTAAAGTGACTGGACCCAGATTGGTCAGGCTGACACTCATAGACGCGCCAAATTCACCCTCAGCAACTGTTGGCCATTGTTGTTTTAAAAGGGAGGAAAACAAATTGTAGTTGGCAAGAGCTTCTTCAGGAGGGGCCGAATGCATAAAACTGGGACGCATTCCTTTGCGGCAATTTCCATACAAAGTGAACTGACTGACCAACAGGACTCCACCATTGGTGTCTTGTAATGACCTGTTCATTTTGCCCTGATCGTCAGAGAAAATTCGAAGATTGAGCAGCTTGTTGACCATCCACTTGAGTTCCGTCTCGGTATCTCCAGGAGCGAAGGCCACAAGAACCACCAAACCAGCCTCAATTTCCCCGGCAATTCGGCCTTCTATTTCCACCCGGGCAGGACCACTTCTTTGCACCACACATCTCATATCAACTCAACTGGTAACGTTGAATGTACTGAACACCACGAACTTTTTGTATGGACTTCAAAATTTTCTCCAGCTTATTCAGGTTGTTCACTTCCACAACCAGAGTAACGGTGGAGACGCCGCCTTCAGCTGCAAAATTTCCACTTTGGATGTTGGTATTTGTCTGGTTCAAAACCTCACTGACATCCATCAAAAGATTTTTTCGATCCACAGCCTGAATAATGAGTTTGACATGAAAGAGTTGATCAGGTGCCACATCCCAACTGACATCAATACGGCGTTCGGGCCCCAGATTCGGGTCGTTCAAATTCGAACATCCGTTACGATGGACAGATACACCTCGGCCCCGGGTAATAACTCCGACAATGGAATCGCCCGGAATGGGCTCACAACAACGGGCAAAAACAACCATCAGATTGTCCACACCAGCAACCCGAACTCCGGTGGTGCTTCGGCGCAGAAGGGTATCGTAAAGCTCCTTGCCCTTAGCCAGTACTTTCTCTGCTGCCGATTCTCCCTTGGGGGTCAGTCGGCCAATAATTTTGGCATAGTTCAAATCGCCGCTTCCCACCGCAGCAATCATTTTGTCCAGATCCGTGTAACCCATTTCCTGGGCCACATCAGTAAGGTCGGAATCAATCTTTAAATTCAGGTGGGCCTTTTTTATTTCCCGTTCCAGGATTTGCCGACCCAGGACAACACTCTCGGCAAACTTACTGGTTTTCAACCAGCGCCTGATGTGATGTTTGGCCCTGCCGGTGCGAACTATTTCCAACCAACTGGCACTGGGGTTAGGAGTTTTACTGGTCAGGATTTCAACTGTGTCGCCATTGGCCAATTCAGAGCGCAAACTGACCATGCGGCCATTAACCTTCGCTCCAGTACAACGAAAACCAACTTCAGAGTGAATACGAAAGGCGAAATCCAAAGGAGTCGCCCCAGTGGGTAACTGGAATACATCTCCGCCGGGACTGAAGACAAAGACCTCGTCCCGCAGAAAGTCGCTCATCATGGTATCCATGTATTCGCGAGGGTCGGCCACATCTTCCTGCCAGGCCATAATCTGGCGTAGCATTTCCACCATTTCGCCCAAGCCTACAACATCGGAACCGCCGCCTTCTTTGTAGCGCCAGTGAGCGGCAATTCCCAACTCTGCCCGTTCGTGCATTTCCCGGGTTCGGATTTGCACCTCAATGTATTTACCCTGAGGAGTACGAACGGTTGAATGCAAAGACTGATACATATTGGGCTTTGGTGTGGCTATAAAATCTTTGATGCGATCCGACAGAGGTGGGAACAGCGTATGCAACTCACCGAGAGCGTGGTAACAGTCAGCTTTTGTTTCCACAATAATACGCAGAGCAAGAAGGTCATAAACCCGATCCAACCCGATTTCCTGCGCCTGCATTTTTCGGTAGATGGAATAAAAATGTTTGGGACGACCGGTGATAGTGCAGGAAACTCCCGCCTCCTCCATAGTATTTTGCAAGGGGCTCAGAAGTTTGTTTATCAGCCGCTCTCTTTCGGCGCGAGTCTGATTAATGCCTCTTTCAATTTCAAAATACCGGCCCGGTTTCAGGACTTTAAAGGCCAGGTCTTCAAGCTCCCATTTAATTTTAGCGATACCAAAACGATTGGCAAAAGGAACATACACATCCATGGTTTCCTGAGCGATGGCCTGTTGCCTGTCTGCTGAAAGAAATTCAATGGTGCGCATGTTGTGCAAACGGTCAGCAAGCTTAATCAAAACCGTACGCGGATCTCTGGCAATGGACAGAACCAGTTTTCGATAAGTCTCGGCTTTTCGAGCTTCTGGATTGACTTCCTTGATGCCACTGATTTTCGTCACACCATCAACCATGTGAGCCACTTCTTCACCAAAGCGTTCCACAATGTCGTTGCGGGTGAATTTAGTGTCTTCCACCACATCATGCAGCATGGCGGCAATAAGGGTATCGGCATCGAGTTTCAGGTCAGAGAGAATGTCGGTAACGGTTATGGCGTGCAGAAAATACGGTTCTCCACTTTTCCGAGTCTGGCCTTCGTGAGCCTTTTTTGAAAAATGAAAGGCTTTCCATAAGCGTTCTTTATTTGCCTGTGGATTGTAAACCTCGACCTTGGCCCAAATACCCTCCATTATTGATATGCAGAGTTGGGGCTTTTCTTTCATGAGGAAGCCACAGGTTTTATGTCTATCAGCAATTGCTGCACAGGATCATATTGACCATGGCGGGGCCGGAAAGTGCTTCGCCCCACTTGAAAAAGAACATCCCAGCGCATGTTCAGAATATCCTGGGCATTAAGACCTTCATCGATCATCATTCGTCGCCAGGAATCGCCACTGCCGAAAGAAACAAATTCTCTGCTCAGCGCTGGTGTTTCATCGACATTGGCCACGGCAGGGCCCCGGAACGCAAAACGCAAATGAGCCCCACCACTTAGCGGAGTCGGTTGTTTTTGCAATTGTAAATTGTTGCAACGGAAAATTGGTTTTCGGTTTCCAGAACCGAAAGGCTCCAGATGTTCCATTTCATTGACCAGCTTAGCCACATCCCGGGCGCTGATTTCATCCATACATAGATCCAGGTCATAACCCTCGGGTACGGGACCGGTATGCGGCATTTTATCGAGTGCCTCCAGGAAAGCCGTGCGGAAAGCATCGATATCCCGGGCTCGCAAAGTCATGCCGGCAGCCTGGGCGTGTCCTCCATGCCGAACAAGATGCTCGCTGCATTGATCCATGGCGGATTTAACATCAATATGAGGGACACTGCGAGCAGAACCCCGGGCTTCATTGCCCTCCACTGAGATGAGAATAACCGGCAACTGATACTGTTCCACCAAGCGGGCGGCACCAATGCCGATAATGCCTTTGTGCCAGCCCCGACTTTCCAGAACCAGGCCACAATCGCCGCGGTTCACATAGGGCAAAGCCATATCAAGAGCTTCACCTTTCAACAGGATATCCTGTTCTTTACGACGGGTATTGGTTCGGTCAGCCTCAGCAGCCAGATCGCGGGCAACAATGGGGTCGTCAGTCAGTAATAATTCCAAGGCCGACATAACCCGACCAATGCGGCCACATGCATTAATTCTGGGAGCCAGCTGATAAGCAAAATCACTGGTGGTCACTGGGAAACCACGATCCAGCCCTGCCACTGAAAGCAAAGCCGCCAAACCCACTCTGATTTTTGAGCGGTCGTTAAATCTTTCCAGGCCTTTTTTGACCAGAATTCGGTTCTCATCGACAATGGCCATCTGGTCGGCAACCAAACCGAGGGCCACAAGGTCCAGAACCGAGTCCAGAAAATCGTCGGGAAGGCATGTCGGATCATTTTGTTGCAAAGCCTGAGCAAATTTAAAAGCAACAGCCACACCACAGAGTTCATCATTAGGATAGGTGGCATTGCAGCGGCGAGGATTGACCAGAGCCACTGCGTTCGGTCGGTCATCAAAAATATGATGATCCAAAACAATGACATCCATACCCAGGCTGGCAGCCAAATCAATTTCCTCTGTGGCTGCAGCTCCGGTATCAACCGTGACCAAAAGGGTCACACCCAAACTGGCCCAGTGTTTGACCATTCGGGCTGAAACACCATAACCATCGGTTGCCCGATCGGGAATGAAACCAGGCTCCAGTTCCACTTTATTTCCATTGGAGCTGATGGTTTTTAGAGTTTCACATAACAGAGCACAGCCGGTAATGCCGTCAACATCAAAATCGCCGTGAACGGAAACTCTTTCACCGTTTTGAACGGCTTTCATCATTCGGTCAACAGCAAGATCCATTTCCTGAAGCAGGAAAGGGTCGTGCAATTGGTCCAGGGAAGGGAAAAAGAAGTTTTCAATGTCGTTGGTTTTAGTGAAACCCCGACCAGCCAAAATCCGGATCATGTAATCTGACGGAGAAAAATCCAGACATACCTTGCGGCGGGTAATATCGAGCAGTTCGCCATCCACGGCGAAATGCGGATGCCAGGGACGGCCACTGAGCACGCCCAGTTCTTCCGGTCCGTCGGGTTGGCTATCCGATGCGTTAAATCCCATCTCCAATTGCACTCACGTCCTCCACAACAAACCCCACTTTGGCAAAGAGCCAAGGGGCATCGTTTCAGGGAACCAACAGCAAAAAGCCGCCGGCAAAAAAATGACGTGAGAAGTCGGTCATAAGCCGAGTTTTGTTACCCCGATGCAGAACATCGCGGCGACAGTCATGTATCTGGAAACGCCGTTGCCGACGCTCTCAAGCGACCTACCCGGAAGTATTGGCGAGGCGGACCACCTCATCCTTCTCTATTTGGTCTTGCTCCGAGTGGGGTTTACCCTGCCACTTCTGTCACCAGAAGCGCGGTGAGCTCTTACCTCACCGTTTCACCCTTACCAACACAAAATCAAAGACTTAGCGAAGGCGGTTTATTTTCTGTGGCACTTTCCGTGGGATTACTCCCCCTGGCCGTTAACCAGCACCCTGCCCTTTGGAGCTCGGACTTTCCTCGAAACCTTTCCATAAACGGGAATACCCGCGGGAACGGACCCGCGACTGTCTCTCCGACTTCTCAATGATCATGATAGACCTAAATTGACTGGATGTCACAGAAAAAACCGGGTATTTCAGGTTTCCTTTATTTTTCTGCGTCCAGAGCCTTGTTGGCAAGGGCGTCAGCTTGGGCATTTTTTGCCCGTTTCACATGGCTGACCTTAAATTCAGACAGATCGCGGGTCAGAAAAACCACCTGTTGAAACAAGGGTCGTAAATCAGGACTTTTAACCCGATAAACTCCGCTGAGTTGGCGTACAATCAGCTCACTGTCCAAAAAGAGATGAACTTTGCGAACTTTCCAGCGGCGGATGTGTTCCAGAGCGGTCACTACAGCCTGGTATTCAGCCACATTATTGGTGGCCTTACCAATAGTTTCACAATGCTCGGCCAGGTCAGGGCCATTTTTTTGTCTGAAGACTGCACCGATGGACGCGGGGCCTGGATTCCCCCTGCTGGCGCCGTCGGTGAAAACTTCCATGATGGGAATGCCCGTTTTGGGCAGAGGAGATTTATTGAGGTCCGAGGCCAGGGTTAATTCGGGCCAGGCGTCGTCTACCGCCGTTGTGACAGTTCCTTTGCCGGATTTTCCAGCCACTTTTGGAGCACTGGTATTTTTGGGGTTGGAAAATTCTTCATCAGATGCCCCGGCATTCGCCAGCTCCCGACGCCAGATTGCCAACCGGCGGCGCAATTCCCTGACTGAAAGCCCACACTCCCGGGCCAGGCTGCGTAAGTCACCGCTGCGTTCAATGGTGCGCAACAAATCGGGCAGGGTTTCTGGTTTTTTTGATTGTGGCATTTCTCAAATCTCCGAATAGGGAAAATTGTAATGAAGTCTTGTCCAAAAAAACAATTCAGCGGCTAATTCAGCAACCAAGTACAGAACACTCGGGTCTGAGGATTGCGAACGTAAACGTCCGGGTAAAGATTGTACTTCCTGTCAGAGGTTTGCAAAACATATTCCAATCCTGCTCCGAGGGTTTGGGTCATGGGTATGTTCAGCCGGGCTCTGAAATCGGAAAGGAAATGGCCAGCCTGACTGCCATTAACCGCATGAATGAAGTTCTGTTCATAACTGACTCTCAGGAAATTCCAGCCTTCAGCACCAAAAGAGGCTGAAAAGCCAGCAGAGGCACCGGGTCCGTAGTCATAACTGCGACCAGTGATTTGGGAATAATCACTTGAGGTTCCCCCAAGAATGATGGCGCTCAAATGGACCTCTGTACGCAGTTCGAGTCCATGGCCTGTGTCGAAACGAGACAAAAAGCCCACCCCAAAGCTTTGATCGCCAAATTCCATTTTACTGTTATTGAGGTAATCAAAATGATGAAAAGCAGCAATAATATGCGAGGCAGATTCTGATTCGTGCAGAAACGTTCCTCCAAGCAATCCGTTGGCGGCAATGCGGCCAATGGCGGAACTGTCATTAAAATTGAGCTGTAACTGAAAATCAAAATGATCAAAAGGCGCCTCCATGTCCCCAAAAAAAGGATCGCCGTAATCAAACTCAAATTGCAGATAAGCTCCGGTGGAATCAGTATCACCGATATAACCTTCACCAATGGTTCGGGCCCCAACATCCAGTTCGGTTCTAAACTCATTGGGAAAACGATCGGGCTGGTTGGCATGCACCCTGGTCAAATCGCCATCGAGATACCGATTCAAACTGCCGACCGGGTCGATAAGAAACCCACCGGTTTCACGCCACGTACGACTCCCTCCATGTGCTTCATTATCACGCACGGTAATGGCCAGACGATGAAGAATTTCACCGAGAGCCATCCCACCAATACTTGTGGAAATCCAATCGTTTATTGAGGCGTGATGGGTTTCGGAGAAAAACTCCCAACCCAGGCTCCCTGCAAAAACAAACGGAGTCGATTCCCAGAAAGAAAAACCACTGCTGCGAGCAGCTGTATAATAGAAATTCCCCTGATAAGGATGACCAAACTGGTTAGTGGCAAAATTATTATCGTCCCACTCAAAACCGTTAATCATATTTTCTTTCCAGGACTGTATACCGATGCGAAAACCAACACCATCGCCTTCACGCAAATAGTAGTTATAAGACCAGACCAGAATATTCAAACCTGCCACTTCAATGGCCGCTCTCACAAAATCTTTTTCAACCACAGGATTGATTAGAAAAGTATCCTGGGTGGCGGAAACTACATTGCCATTCCAGTTCACTGCCTGCTGCGCCAAAGCGGAGTCAGGCAGAATAACGATCATTAAAAGAACCAAGAGTATCAGTCGATAATTTTTCATTGGTCCAATCCAAAAGAAACGCCACCCATAAAAAGGGGCTCTGTGGAGCAATTAGCATGGGTTGAGTATTCAGAAAAAAGTGTGCTGAGGCCCGAGCCGGCAAAAACCCCCAACGACGAAGTTACCTTCACTTCTGCCAACAAACGCGCCTGAAGTTTGAATTGAGGATTAACGTTTTCTGCCGGGTTATCACTTGTCGTACGAAAAACATGTTGCATGCCCAGATCTGCGGTCAGATTCCACTTTTGGGACAATGGAAAACACCGGCCGAAGTGCCAACTCAAGGCGAAATTGTCCTGAATATCACCCTGTTGGTTCCCCCAGCCCAGAGAAACCACGGAAGACCAGTTATTGACGACGGAACGAAAGCCGGCCTGAGCTGCCGTTGAAGAATCACCAGCAAAAATCCATTCCCTACGACTGCCAGTGGCAAAATTGAACAAACCTATGGGCGTGCCGTTGTGGTGCCGATTAAAATTCAGTATTCCGACTTGAATACCCTTGAAATTTCGGGTCAGATTGATCACTCCCATTTGAACACCATTCATGTCTTCAGCAAAGTTGAACATGGCCATTTGCAAGCCCGCCATTTCACTGTTGGCATGGTTGAGAAGAACTGACGCCTGAACCCCGGAAAAACCTTTCACATTTACGTTAGCCACACCACTGAACTGCCCGTAGGCGCCATAACCGTCGTTAATATTCAAAAGACCACTGATTTGGACCCCAACCATTCCTTTATGCGTATAATTAAGAAAATTGGAAAACTGCAGACCGCTGAATTCGCCCTCGACAAAATTGGAAAGCCCGGAGAACTGAATTCCGGAACCATTTCGGCGGAGATTGTGAACGCCACCGGTCAAACCCAAACCAGTGAAATCTCCGCCAACTTCAGAATAAATACCGGTCATTTGAAAACCACTGACATGGGCGCTGGTTTTCCCAGCCAAAGCCGTCAGGTCCAGGCCTTTTATCTCTCCCGATTGGGCGTATAACAAAGCCAAGCGACAATGTGTTGCGGCATCGGACTGACCGCTGGTGGAAACCGGGAAAAAGAACTGCAAAGAGATCGGTTGAAAATCGGAAGTATTTTCGGAGGCCAGGCCCCATGTGGGAGCCAAAGCACACAGCAAAAGGAAAAGGAAAACCAATCCTGAAAAAACACGCTGTTTTAAACTAACCAACATGCTCACTAGGCAGACCTCCTTTATTCAATGGTCAATATGCAATGTTAATTAAATGTGAATGAGTTTGCATCTTATGGCAAAAAGGTGATTGCCGCCAATTCAATTTTCCCTTAATGTTCGGGCATGAAAAATATTAACAACACCCTTTCTATGTTGCGAGTGTTCTTTTCCGTGCTGGTACTAAGTACATTCGGTCTGACAAGCAATGGTATTGCTGACTCAACCGACCACACCCGTGATGGATGGCTGGTGGGTGTCGGTTTTGGTTTTGCCTACGGTGAAGCCACTTTCGCCAATGACATGGCCGGCGACACCAGAAATGGGGTTAATCCGCAAATATGTTTGGGACATATGCTCGGAAAAAGCATCTCCGCCTCTTTAGATTACAACGGCTGGGTTTACGAGTTTGGTTCAGTTCCCGATAAGTTCCGCGTTAGCATGCAGAATATTTCCGCAGCCTTAACCTGGTACCCTGGAAATTCGAAGGGTGTTTCCGGAGGAATATTTTTTCGGGCCACTGGCGGCCTGGCTTGGACCAGCCTGGCACTTATTGAATTGGACGACGACCTAATTCAGGATCAATGGGTGCGAGAAGACGAGTTGGGCCTTGGTTTTGGCCTTGCTTTTGGTTATGAAATGAGAATCACTGAAGAGGTGGCCAGTGGTTTGTCTGTAGGATATAATTATATGGACATTGGCGGGGATATTTTTGAATCTGGGTATTTTGTGCCTGTGGCCCTTTCTTTGACTTGGTATTGGGACTAGTTGCCCAAAAAACGCAAAGATACTGGAAAAAGGAATTCATTGAAAACCCAATCTCCGGATTCCAGCCTAATTCCAACTCTTATGCACCAAAAATCTCCGACAAGACGGACAGCGAACCACTTCCCGCCCTTGGTCTACAACAATAGCCTGCTGTCTTGGCATCTGATTAAAACAACCCAAACACGCACCATCCTGATGATGAACCACAGCCTGATCCAGTTTTTTCATCAGCTGCTGCACCGCCCGTCCCTCCACAGATGGCAACATGCCAACCAAACGTTTTATTTCACCTTTGATGTTATCATTCTTCCGTCCCAGCTCTGCTGAGTCCCGGACCATGGCCTCTTGCCGGTCTTTGGTCTTTTTACCGTGGGAAATGCTTTCACCCACACTTTCCCTGGCCTCGGTCTTAAGCTTATCTTGCTTGTTCAGCAACTCAATGGTGTCGTCTTCAAGCCTATCCAGACGCATCTTTAAAGAGGAAATTTCTTCCTTAATGGCCCGCACCTGCCGGTTGTCAATTAACCCCACCAATAAATCATTTTTTACCTTCAACAATTCCGAAACCTGGCGGATTTCATTTTCCAAACTTCGGACCGTCACCTTGGTCCCTTCATTATCACGGGCAGCTTTGGCAGCATCGGCTTCGTATTCAGCCTGCAACTCTTCCAGGGAAAATTTTAATTCTTCGTTGTGGTTCATCTGTTCGGAAGCCCGCAATTGCAGTTGTTCCAATTCGGAAATTTCCACGAGGATGTTGATAAGGGTTTTGGGATCCATAAATTACTCCCTGATAAAAAAAGAAGGGCGCCGCAGCACCCTTCAAAATATTCACCGGCCGCTATGGCATTAAAAAAAGATGGTGGGCGATACTGGACTTGAACCAGTGACCTCTCGCGTGTGAGGCGAGCGCTCTAGCCAGCTGAGCTAAACGCCCATCCTTATCAACCACTTTGCACTATTTTCAGGCAGCAAAAAACCGCTCCCTGAAAAATCATACTTTGGACTCCAACAAGAAGACCTCACCAACCAGACAATGGTTACCAAGGTTTCTTCTGAATAATTTGGTGGGCCCACCAGGACTTGAACCTGGGACCGACCGGTTATGAGCCGGGCGCTCTAACCAACTGAGCTATAGGCCCAAAGCAGGATCGGCAAGATAAACCATGAATTCCGGCGGGTCAACTCGAAAACCAACAATTCGAGGGACCAACGAAAATCAGACCATCTCTCCGTATCCCTTGAGCTTCCGGCTGCGACTAGGATGACGCAACTTGCGCAATGCTTTGGCTTCAATCTGACGCACACGTTCACGCGTCACCTTAAAAATTGTCCCCACTTCTTCGAGGGTGCGCGGGGTGCCATCGCCCAGGCCAAAGCGCAGGCGGATAACTTTCTCCTCGCGACGGGTCAGAGTACTCAATACCCGTTGCATCTGATCTTTCAACATGCTGTGAGCGGCCAGACGAGCTGGCGAAGGTGCGTTATCGTCTTCAATAAAATCGCTCAAATTGCTGTCTTCTTCTTCACCAATGGGACGATCCAGGCTGACTGGTTCCATGCTGGCTTGAAGAACACCCTGAACTTTTTCAACGGGCATTTCCAGGAACACTGCAATTTCTTCAGCTTTGGGGTCGCGCCCCAGTTCCTGCAACAATTGCCGGTTGGCACGGTTCACTTTATTAATTGCTTCGATCATATGCACAGGAACCCGAATGGTCCGTGCCTGATCGGCAATAGCCCGGGTAATGGCCTGACGAATCCACCAGGTGGCATATGTGGAGAATTTGTATCCCTTGCGGTAATCAAATTTTTCCACGGCCCGCATGAGCCCGCTGTTGCCTTCCTGAATCAAGTCCAGAAATTCCAAACCACGATTGGTATAACGCTTGGCAATGCTGATGACCAAACGTACGTTGGCTTCAATCATCTCTCGCTGGGCAACATCAACCTGCTGGCGTCCCATTTTTATATCGGAGCCAATGCTTCTTATGCTGCCTTCGTCCAGATCAAGTTCCCGTTCAATGTCCTGAATTCTTTTACGCAGACCCTTGATTTGCCGGTGTGCTTCGCGAATGGCCTCGGCATTACCTGCATTTTTTATGCGACCTTTCAGAGCGGCAGCCATTTCACTGAATGGCAGCTTCACGCCTGATTCAACTTCAAAAATACGATCCTGCAGATCACTGATTTTATTGGAAACCAGAAGCAGCTTGTTGGCCAATTGTTCAATTTGGGCGGGAGCCAGATGCAGGTCGAGGAAGTTTTCGAGGATTTTCTTTTCCCGGCCTTCAACCATTTTAGTCAGAACAGCAATGCGAGCTTTGTCTTTACAAGTTTTCAGCTCTTTGTTTTGCTCGGATTTTTCCTTCATCAGCTTTTCAATTTTGTCCAGCATGCGCAAAATTCGCTTGCCTTCTTTTTTGGCCGACAAGTGCACATTCCAGGTGCTGGTATCGGCTTTTACAACCTCATCCACATGAATGGCGTCATTCAGCAGATGATTGGCTGTTTGCCGTAACTCTCCCATGGCATGAGTGCTGCGCATGGTTGCTTCAATGATGGCAATGGTACCATCTTCCATGCGTCGGGCCAGCTTCACTTCACCCTGTCGGGTCAGCAAAGGAACACGCCCCATCTCACGCAGGTACATGCGCACCGGATCGTCATATTTAACGTTGGTGCGAGCAGTCTTTTTAACCGTGGCTGCTTTCTTTTGAGCTTTTTTCTTGCGGCGATTTTGTTTGGCGTTGGCTTCTTCTTCAGAATCGAAATAATCGATTTGAAGTTCGCCCAATTTTTCATAAATACGATCGATGAGGTCGACGTCGGTTTCGTCCCCCAGCAAATCGTTCACCTGATTGTGTAGAATGTAGCCGCCTTTGGCCGTTGCTGCCTTGCGGATGTTCTCGATGAGTCCGTCAAATTGAGTATCGTCCATGTGCGTGTGATTCTCCCGTGAGCCAATCATAAATCAACCAACCGCTCATTTCCGCTGTGTACCAGCTGGAGTGCAGTAGGTCACCTCTTTCGAACGGGGCCCCCCCGTTTCCGGTACTTCCCGTGTCGATCAGCCCCGCCGGGATCGATGTCCCTGCTTGAGCCGTCCGAGGCAATCAGTTATAACTTGGGCAAAATCTGTGTTGTTGGGCAGGCTCCCTTGTTCTGTCATTTGATCCAGCAATTTACTAATGAAAGCTCTATACTCCCGATCACCTTCGGTATTCCACCGTTCCTGAACAAATTCCAGGGGTGTCGGGGCGTCAGGGCCGACGTTTGAGGCCGACCAAGCACAAAGTTCATCGGCAAGCAATGAAGCACCATCCAACAAAAATGGCAAGTCACCCCGTTCATTTGCAAATTTTATTGCAGCTTTTCCCGAGTCATCGGCCAGGATGGCTGTGAACATTTGAAGCTCAACCTGGTCGACCCTAACCAGCCCCATTACTCTTCTGACCTTTGATTTTCCCACCGGGTGCTGCCTGGATGAGTCGGGGCCCGGGGCAGGGCCATCGGGTCGGAAATCTGGTTCCTCGCCGCCATAAGAAGGTTCCATTCCCAAAGGCGGGGCATCCCCCGCAGGGCCTTCATAGTTTTGTCTCTTTTGCGGCTTTCGCCCCCTTGGTTGGGGGTTTTCGGCTTTTTGCAGCTTCTCCATGCTTTCCTGTAAAAGGTCAATGGGCATGCCAAAGACGTCGGAAGCTTCCTGCAAAACATAAGCCCTGCGAAGACTGTCGGGAATGCTCCCTATGGTACCCAGTGCCTGTCGAAGGGCCCGCTCGGTTACCTCTCGGTCGCCGCCTTTGCCGTCAGCCAATTTCTTAAGAAAAGGCACATAACCTAATGCATCATCCAAGGCTTTGTGCATGTCTTCCACGCTGTGATCGATGACCAGGCTGGCCGGGTCCTCCCCTGCGGGAAGGGAGACGATCTTGGGTTCGAGGCCATTTTTTAAAGCCACATCTGCCGACCGAACAGCAGCTTTCAAACCAGCCTTATCACCATCAAAGACCAGCAATACGTTTTGTGCGCCCCGCCGAATTAGTTTCGCCTGTTCAACAGTAAAAGCAGTACCGCAAGTTGCCACAACGTTGGGTATGCCAGCTTGAACCAAAGCCATCACATCGAGATAGCCTTCCACAAGAATGGCTGTTTTTTCACGGGCAATGGGCATTCTGGAAGAATCAAATCCGTACAGCAATTTGCTCTTGGAAAAATAGGTGCTGTCGGCTGAGTTCAAGTACTTGGGTTCACCTTGGCCAACAATGCGTCCGCCAAAACCAACCACCTGCCGGCTAATGCTGCGAATGGGAAACATCAGACGATTCCGAAAGTATGCATAACTGCCGGGACGGTCAGCCTGCTTGCTGGCCCGCAGCAAATCGGCACGATGGGCCAACTCGCCATCAACACCACTTTTTGCAAGATTGTCTTCCAGCCACCCGGGCAAACCGGGAGCCCAGCCCACGTCGAACTGGCGGAGGATTTTCTCCCCGAACCCGCGGTCCTTCATGTATTGTAAAGCCTGGGCACCGTGTTGAGGATCCATCAGGGCCTCGGACCACAACTGGGTAGCCGCTTCATTGGCTCGATGAAAGCTGCGGCGCTCTCCTTCAGATTCTTCGTCGGCAAGGTAGCTCGATAAATCGATGTTCAGCGGTCGGGCCAGAACCTCAACCGCCTCAGGAAAACTGAGTCCCTCAATTTCCATAATAAACGAGATGGCATCGCCACCGGTACCACAACCAAAGCAGTGATAGCGGCCCCTCGATGGTGTGACAATAAAGCTGGGAGTCTTCTCTTTGTGGAAAGGACACAGCCCTTTAAAAACAGAACCGGCCGGTTTGAGAGATACATGCTGGCGCACAACCTCACCGATGTCGGTTTCGTCCTTAATGCGGGCGATGATGTCCGAAGAGAAGGATGGGCTCATTTATTTCATAACCTGATTTGAAGGTTTTGAGTTTTTGGATCCAGATAATGTAACACGTTTGGCCGGTGTTTGACAAATTGGGGGGCATTGAAAAGCCAGATTTTGGCAAAAAACACTGTCGGGGCAACACTATTGCAGGGGCTACGTGTTTGAGGCAACTAAATTTACACCTTTAAGACAATTTTCGTCGCTCCAGCGCCCCCACGCCCCCGGCCCGCTTCACCAAAGGACTGAATCCTCGAATCCTTTTTCATTCGGGCATACAAATGCTCCCGCAATCGACCGGTGCCAAAACCATGAATCACCGTGACCACATCCAAACCTGCGGGAATGGCCCGATCAATCATTCGGTCCAGCCGTTCCCAGCCATCGGCTCCGGTTTCTCCCCGCAAATCCAATTCGTGAGAGGCTGAAGGCGCTTCTCCCTGCCAGGACCAGGAACCTGAAACCTCAGGTTTACCATCATCCCCGGCAGAAGGATCTTCAAAACTAACTGTGGTCCCGGGTTTTATTTCCTGGCCGTCTTCATTCAGAGGCACAACAGCTTCCCGCCCGAGGCTCAAGCGCATGCCATCAGCACTGGCGGTAATTTTTTCACCCCTGATTTCGGTGATTCGTCCCAGCATTCCCAAATGCGGAATCCGGACCCTCATGCCGACAACAGCTTCAACTTCCGGGTTATGACTCGGCGCCACGTCTGTATCGTTAGCCTGTTCCTGAATTTTCCGGCCCACATCGTCCAGCCGGTTGCGGGCAGCTTTCACCAATCGTTTTTCTGCTTTTCCCGATTGAATTTCACGCACTGCCGCTTCAATGGCCTTACGCCCCTCTCGCATTAATCGGTCCCCTTTATGACGGGTATCTTCCAGAACTTTTTTTCGTTCTTTTTTTAATCCCCTGAGGCGGTCTTCAAGTTCAGCTTCTTCAATTTTCTGTTTTTCGAGAGCCAGTTTCAGCTCCAGTTGCTGATGGGCCAACTCACCGGCACGACGGTCCAAATCACTGAGCAGGTTTTCAATCTGGACCCGTTCTTCGCCAGCCATTTCCCGGGCCCGGTCCAACAGATCACCCGGCAGTCCCATACGAGCTGCAATATCAAAAGCATGACTGGTGCCAGGATCACCAACCCGAAAAGTGTAAAGTGGGAGCAGGTCTTTTTCGTTATAATCCATAGCCGCATTTACCATGCGCGGGTGATCGTGCACCGCGGACTTTAACAAACCAAAGTGGGTGCTTGCCAACACCTGTGCCCCCTGATCTACAAGACGCTCCAAAACAGCATAGGCCAGAGCAGTTCCCTCGTGCGGATCGGTTCCACTGCCGATTTCATCACACAGAACCAGAGTATTGTTGCCGGCCTCGCGCAGAAATCTGGCCAATTGCCCCAAGTGGGCGGAAAAACTACTGAGGGCTTCGGAAATGGACTGATCATCGCCCAGAGTAACCAGAAGGTTGTCAATCAACGGCAGGCGTGTATCCTGACGAGCAGGAACATCCCAGCCACATTGGGCCATCAGACAAAAAACTCCCACAGTTTTCAGGGCCACTGACTTACCGCCGGCATTGGGACCACTGATGACCAGGGCTTTGCCTTGAGAAGGAACCTCCAGCTCCAGGGGTACAACCCGGCTAAAGCCTTTTTCCAAATCACCTTCACCAAGAGCTTCCATGAGCAACGGATGCCTGCCACCGGCCACATGAATGTTGGCCCCCGATTCCAAATGCGGGCGTTGGCCTTTTACTTCCAGACTCCACAAAATGTGAGCCCGAACTTCGTCCATCAGAAGCATGACCTGGGCCGCTTCATGCATGGCCTCAGATGCTTGCTCCACAGCCCGGTTCAATTGAAAAAGTATGCGGGCTTCTTCGGCAGCAATGCTCAATCGGGTTTCGGTCAGTTGGTTGCTCAGTCGCACCACACTTGCGGGCTCTACAAACAGTGTCGCCCCAGTTGCGGAACGGTCATGAACAATGCCCTCAATGCGATTGCTTTCTCCCGAGCGCATGGGCAGACAAAAACGGTCCCCACGCAGAGTCACTTCATTTCCCGTGGTCCAGCCTTTGGAACGTGCCACACCCATGGCAGAATTCATCTCCGAACGCACGGCTCGTTCCTGACCGGAAATGGCCTTGCGTAATTTGGCCAGCAAAGGACTGGCGCCATCGACAATTCGACCATCAAGATCCAGAGCACGACGAATGGATCCACTGACACCGGTAAACACTGCCATTTGCACAGCGGCTTCACCCCAAAGCGGACAACTTATTCGTGAGGCAAGAAAATGTTCCCGCAGGGCGTCCAAATATTCCGCCACGGTGGCCAAATGGACCAGGTCCGGTCCTTCGTACCGTACCGGAGCTGTCATTTCCAGCAGTTCCAGACCATCGGTTAATTCAATCAAAGGAGGCCAATGACCGGCCTGGCCTTTGGGGCGCAATTCATCGGACAGGGAATGGGAAAAAGAAATGGCGCCTGGGTCGGAAAAGGGAACCCGCCGGGATATTGCATCGGCGGCCCGGCGATTGCGGCAATGCCGGGCAATCTGAGCGGTTATCTGAGTCCACTCAAGCAACTGGGAGGCTTTGCTGTCGAGCACCTGAAGAGATGCTCGGCGGTCATTTTCAAGGCGTTGCAGAATTTCAATCATAATAATTATTGCAGAGCATTTTTGGCCGCTTCTTCAGCTTTTTCAAGAGCTTCATCAGTAGCATCCCGGGCAGCTTTTTTGGTTTTTTTTGTAGCTTCTTTGGCAGCCTTATCCATGGTTTCTTTGGCTTTGTCTTTGGCGTCGTCAGCCACCTCACCCGCTTCTTCCAAAACACGGTCCCAAAGATCGTCAACCTGTTGGCCACCTAACTGGCGGGCTGTCATATAAAAGTTGGGTGCGGCGTAATAAACGAAACGGCCATAGTTGGACTGATGATATTTGTCGGTTACCGATTCACCACCGGGAATGTGACGAATAACCAGCAGAACCATACTGCAGACAAGAATTCCAAGAGCCAGGCCTACTGCAACTCCTCCCAGTTTGTCCAACCAACCAAGGATAGTCAGACGGACCAGTTTGGAAACAAAGGTAGCCAGCAACCGGCTCAGCAACAGTCCTGCAAAAAACAGAGTAGCCCAAGTCATCAACAATGATGCACCCTCCGGGGCACCGGTCTGTTCCATCATCCAGGGATTTAAGGCGGCGGCAAATCTCGCTGTCAGAATAAGGGCGGCAAAAACCCCCAGAATTTCCAGAACTCTTTTGACCACTCCATCACGATACCCGATGATGCCAAAGACAATCAAAACAGGCAAAGAAATTACAACCGCCAGATCCATTTTTTATCCTATCAGAACTTTTTTGACCAGGGCACTGACCTTGCCACCGTCGGCCCGACCCGCAGTTTTGGGCATGACCAATTT
This sequence comes from bacterium, assembly GCA_024223715.1. Taxonomy (GTDB): domain Bacteria; phylum Krumholzibacteriota; class Krumholzibacteriia; order LZORAL124-64-63; family LZORAL124-64-63; genus LZORAL124-64-63. The sequence goes on from JAAEOA010000226.1 coordinate 36,877, forward strand.
CATGACTTTCCCCATATCCTGAGGACCGCTGGCGCCCGCTACTTCTACAGCTGCACGCACAATTTTTTCTAAATCTTCATCGGACATTTCTGCAGGCAAATACTCCGATACTATCTTCAATTCAGCTTCAGCAGCAGAGCACAGGTCCTGCCGACCACCTTCGCCGTAGCTTTTGATCTGGTCTTTGACCTTGCGGGCATAGGATGAGACAATTTTCACCACATCGGCGTCTGCAAGGTCGCGACGTTCATCGATTTCAACCTGTTTTACAGCTGCCTGCACCATGCGCAGCACACCGAGGCGGTCTTTGTCCTTGGCTTTCATGGCAGTGATAATGTCTTTTTGCAACTTGGAAGCCAGTTCGCTTTTGGCCATGATTATTTTCTCTCCAGGAAACGGTCGCCCAAAAAAAGGAGCAACCTGATTTTTGTTTGGTTATTGTTTTCATCCATGAAAAACGACAGGGTGTTTTCTGTCAACAGGCAACACTCAAAAGTTCCCCGCAGCAGTTCCCCGTAACAGTTTCCCGCAACGCTTCCCCGCAACGCCCCCACCCCTCACCCTTTAAGCCCCTTGCCCCGCACTGCCTGCAACCCGGCAAGGCAGGCAGAGGCTGCGGTTTCTGCTCGCAGAATGTGCGGTCCCAAATTAATGGGTTGAAGTCCAAGTTCCAGGAAACTTGCCACTTCTTCCGGGGACCAGCCACCTTCCGGTCCAATGAGGCCTGTTAAATACTCGGACATTTCCCCGGGAACTTCATCAGCCAGTTCCAACAACGGTCGAGGCTGGGTACGGAGACCCACTTCTTCGGGAATGGCTCCAAAAACCGTCAGCTCTAAAGGATGTTGCGCAAGAAAATCATCAATCTTCAACGAAGGAGAAAGCTCAGGCAAAAATGACCGGCCACATTGCTTAATGGCCGACTTCATGATGGTGTTCCACCGTTTAATCTTGTGGCCCGATTTGTCAATGCTCGAATGCTCTGTTTGCAAAGGCACAATGCGGTGCACACCCAACTCCACGGCTTTTTCCAAAGCCCATTCGAAGCGTTTGGGTTTGATCAGGGCTATGGCCAACACCAACTGAGGGCGCAAAAACTCAGCCTCATCTTTAACAACACTTTGAATGTCCAGGGTTGCCTGACGCCGGTCTTGTTTGACCACCAGCGCGGCCATACGATGCCCACGACCGTCGGTGAGAACCACTTCATTCTGCCGCCCCCCACGCAGGACTGTGCCCAGGTGATGGCTTTCTTCCTGATCCAGAGTGACCGTCTCGCCCACAACTGGAATATGACCGGGTTCAGTTTCCAAAAAGAAATGGCGCACACATTTTCCTTCAGCTCAGATAGAATATCAGTCGTAAAGATGGCGTCCTGGGGCTGGAACAAGTCCCTTCAGGTCATCGCGGACATCTTCCAATTTGGCTTTGGTCGCTTTGTCCAATTTTTCAGGAGTCCAGGCCAAAACCCTGACCAGTTGATCGCCAGTACCAGGCCGGTTCACATGAGTGACACCTTTGCCTCGCATACGAAATACTTTATGTGAATGAGTTCCCGCTGGAATTTTCAAAGCCACTTTTCCATTCAAGGTGGGAACTTCCACTTTGGTGCCCAGCATCAGATCAACCGGAGAAACTGGTACATCGATAACCAAGTCATCGCCCCGGCGTTCGAAGAGATCACTTTCTTCCACCTCAAAAACCACTCGCAAATGGCCGGCCGAAGAACCAAGGTCGCCATGATCGCCCTTGCCCTGCAATTCCATGTAGTTGCCCGAGCTGACTCCTGCCGGCACCTTCACTTCAATCATTTCCGAGCCCCGCACGGTACCGGTGCCCCGGCAGTTTCCACAGGGATTACTGATAGTCTGCCCCTGACCATGACACTGCGGGCAGGCCACTTCGGTCATCATTTGGCCCAGCAGAGATTGACGCACCTGGCGCACACGACCCATGCCATTGCACTGACCACAGGTTACCGGCTTACTTCCCTCGGCAGCTCCGGAGCCATCACAGGAATCACAGGGAACCTGTTTGTTGACCTTCAGTTTTTTGGTCACGCCCTTGGCCGCATCTGCCAGAGAAATGTTCAGAGTAATTTGCAGATCACGTCCCCGGCGCTGGGCTCCCTGTCCGCCACCAAACATATCACCAAAACCGCCGCCGCCACCGCCACCCATGCCAAAATTTCGCAGGAAGGAATCGAGGGCGTCGTTCAAATCGACATTAAATCCGGCTCCGCCATAACCGGCACCACCACCAAAGCCACCGCCTTCAGGGGCATGGCCAAACTGGTCGTATTGCTGGCGTTTTTGTTCGTCTTTTAGAACTTCGTAAGCTTCTGTGGCTTCGCGAAATCTTTCGGCGGCACCCTCATCGCCTGGATTCTTGTCCGGGTGATGTTTAATGGCAACTTTTCGATAAGCCTTCTTGATTTCCCCGGTAGAGGCACTTTTGCCGATGCCCAGAATCTCGTAATAATCTCTTTTCGTACTCATTACTGACCTTTAATTTAGCTCGAAACGATGACCCGGGCGGGTCGCAACACCATGTCTCCGTACTTAAAACCCTGTTGGGCCACTTCAATGACCATTCCAGCTTCAACACCTTCGCGAGGCAATTGCCCCACAGCTTCGTGCACAGCCGGGTCAAATTCGCATTCCACTGAATCAATCAGAACCGCACCCCGATCCTTCAGGGCTGCCTGGAACTTTTGGAAAATCAGTTCCACACCTTCACGCAAACTGCCTTTTTCTTTTTTTTCATCATCCTGGGAAACGGCCTGCAAAGCTCTTTCGAAGTTATCATAAACATCAAGAAAGGCTCGCAATGTTTCGGCCTGAGCAAAACGACGGGCGTCGTTTACTTCCCGGCGAGAGCGTTTTCGCACGTTGTCTGTCTCAGCCACCGCGCGCATCCATTTATCGTGAAACACATCCCGCTCAAGAGTGAGCTGGTCTTCGGTGCTCAGTTCCGGCTCTTCTTCAACTTTTTCTTTAGCTTCCAGTTCAGCTTCTTCACCAGTAGCATTTTCGGCTGATCCTTCAGGACTATCCATATCAGAATTTGCTTCTGCGGATTTGCTTTCTGTTTCCATTTCCTCTTTACTCTCTTCGCTCATTGTGGCGTTACCTTCCTCAGGTTTATTTACTCTGACTCATCATTTGCTGCATGGCATCAATGCCATAAAAAGCCTGCTGATACCACATTCGTCGTGGTCCCAGCACAGCCAGCATACCCTGCCGGCCATCATATTCAAACTTCCCGGTGAGCATGCTGAATTGTTGCAGCTCTCCGAGGGGATTCTCCTGACCAATCCAAACACCCACTTCATCGGCACACTGACTGCCCAGTCGATGCAAAGCCGACTTCATGGACAAAGGGGATTCAATAAACCGCAATAGTGCTTTTAAGGGTTCCGGATCACCAAATTCGGGTTCACTCAGAACATTTCCCACACCTTCCAGCTGAACTTCAGGCTGATCAGTATCCTGAAATAATTCCCGCCCCTGACTGACAATCGTGGCCGCACAACGGGTCACCGGTGTGGGCACAAGATCCACCGTCTCCCACACGCCTTTGCGAATTTCGGCCACCGTGTGTCCAGAGACCCGGTCGGAAATCAAACGAGCAGCCTGTTCAATAACCAAATCAGACTGAGGTTCGCTGAGCTTCACCATACCGGTGCGAACCTGGTTGTTGTCCAGAATCACAACCATAAGAATGCGAGTGGAAGAACGCGGGTAAAGTTCCACCCTCTGGGCTTTCACTTCATTGAGGGAAGGCCCCACAATGATGCTGATGTTGCTGGTCAGTCGACTCAAAAGGCGAGCCATGATTCCAATGCGGTCGGGATGACCTTCACTCCCCTGCAGATCCCGATGCACTTCCTGCTGGATTTCTTCGGGAATGACCCGAGTGCGCAGAGCCCAACCAGTGCGCAGTCGATCAACAAAAACCCTATATCCGGCATCGGTGGGTAATCGTCCAGCCGATGGATGAGGCTGTTCAAGATAGCCGTCACTCTCAAGGTTCTTCATAACATTGCGAATGGTGGCACTGCTCACATTTGAGGTCAGAAAGCGTTCCACAAGGCCCGAGCTGACAGCCCGTCCTGTTTCAATATTCAGACGCACCACTGCGTGGAGAATATCCTGGCTTCTGGCATCCAGTTTTTTCATGAGCAACTTAAATAACCTTATCGGAAGTACGAGTAGAACAGGCACACCCCGGCCTTATGCCAGGTTACCGCGCAAACAAGGTAATCAATGGGGTTTTCAGCGGCAAGCGGGACGAACAATCTCTTCAATGGAATCGATGACCAAAAAGCCGCGCGCGGTCAAAACCAGCCTATCGGCCGGCAAAGTCCACAATCCGGATTCGAGGCCCTGATGCAAATCCAGGCAGTTTTCAGCCAACCAGGAAACAGGAATGCCCTGACGGGTTCTCAACCCCAAAATGAGCCGTTCCAGCAGGCGAGAAGGCAAAACCAGCTCATCAAGGCTCTCTACGGGCAATTGGCCCGCCTCCACAGTTGACATGTATTCGAACGGATCAGCAATGTTTGCAAAACGATTACGCCCAAAACAACCATGAGCAGCAGCCCCCAGCCCCAACCAGGGTTTGCGCAGCCAATAATTCCCATTATGCCGACTTTCAGCGCCCGGGAGGGAGAAATTGGAAACCTCGTACTGTTCAATGCCCTTGCCGGCAAGATAATCGACCACTGCCAGGTACAACAATTCGGTCTGTTCATCGGCCAGTAAATCGACCTCACCCCTGATGACCTTTTTCTGCAACCGGGTTCCCTCATGCAGCTCCAAAATGTAAAGAGAGAAGTGTTCCACCCCCATGTTGAGCGCCTCATCAAGCTCGGCAAGGAGCGAATCCAGTTTCAACCCCGGACCAATAATCCAGTCGGCGCTCACTCGCTCAAAAGTATTGCAGGCCAGCTTAAGCGCCGTTCGTGCCTTGGCAGGCGGGCATTGACGCCCCAGAAGTTGCAAGACACCCTCGTCCAGGCTTTGCACGCCCATGCTAATCCGGTTAATGCCCGCTTTCTTCCAGGCAATAGCTGTTTCGTCACTGAAAGATTCAGGATTGGCCTCAGCGGTGAATTCAAAATCGTGAGCAAGTTTCAATTGCCCCACAGTTCCAGCGATGAGTTTTTCCATCAACGCCGGTTCCAGTTCCGAGGGGGTTCCACCACCGATGTAAGTGGTACCAAAAACCTGGGAGCCATTCAGAAGGTTGCAACTCTTTTGCCTAAATTCGAATTCGCTGATCACTGCATCCACATAACGCGAACGGACCACCGGTTGGTGGTCCGCCGTACGGGAAAAATGGCAATACGAGCAAATGGACCCGCAAAAAGGGATGTGAATGTATATCCCCATAATACCTTACCGAATGATGTCCAAAATCCGGCTGAAGCGAATGTTCCCTTTTGTCGGATCCCACGACCAATAAATAACCGCAGCTTTTCCTTTGATCAATTTCATGTCCAACGGTCCCCAGTAACGACTATCGGCACTGTTGTAACGGTTGTCACCCATCATGAAAATATGGCCCTCGGGTATGGTATAAGGCCGATTTTTTCCATCGGGTGGCCAGCTCTTCAGACTGGGAGTAGACACATACTTAGCCTGGTCTTTTTTGACCCGTGGCGCCGGACACGATTCAGGATCGGTCCAACTGGGAATGCAAGTATGATCACCATCGCGGTCCCCGAAATTGCTTTCGTAAATATCCCCATTAACATACAAAACCCCGTTAACGACCTCGACGGTGTCACCGGCAATAGCCACACAACGTTTAATGTAATCCAGATTTTTATTGTTGGGATAAGCAAAAACAATAATGTCACCCTGTTTGGGGTCTCTAAAACCAGGCATCTTTAAGGTCGGAATGTTTTTGACCAGAGTTTTCCCGGGAATGACTACTTTTCCACGAAAAGCAATATCAGGAATTCTGATTCGTTCAGGAGTGCGGGCTCCCAAAGTAAACTTTTCTACAAAAAGAAAATCACCAATTTGCAGGGTTTCAAGCATGGACCCGGTAGGAATTGTAAAGGCCTGAAAAGCAAAAAGCTTCAAAACCATGGCAATGAGCAATGCACTGCCTATAGCTTTAGAATATTCCTTCTTCTTACTCTCAGGTACAATTTCTTCCTGCTCTTCGTCCTTCTTTTTCCCGAATTTTTCCTTAATTAACTTCCACATACCTTCTCCGTATTACCGTTCAACTTTAAGGACAGCCAGGAAGGCTTCCTGAGGAATTTCAACTGAGCCAACCTGTTTCATGCGCTTCTTACCGGCTTTTTGTTTTTCAAGCAATTTTCGCTTACGGGAAATATCGCCACCATAACATTTGGCCGTCACATTCTTACGGAAAGCCTTCACCGTGGTACGGGCCAGAACCTTGGTACCAATGGCTGCCTGTATGGCCACAGCGAACATTTGCCGAGGAATGAGTTCTTTCAGTTTTTGACAAAGCTTCAAACCCCAACTGTACGCATTGTCCTTGTGCACAATACAGGTCAGGGCATCAACCATATCGCCATTAATCAGCAGATTCAAACGTACCAGGTCATCAACCCGATGGCACTTGTATTCGTAGTCCAAAGAAGCGTAACCTTTGGTCACGCTCTTGAGTTTGTCATAATAATCGACCACCAGTTCACTCAGGGGCAAATCAAACTCAATATTGACCCGTTCAGTATCCAGATATTCCATTTTGGTCTGCACGCCGCGTCTTTCAAGACTGATTTGAATAACCGGCCCCACATAGTCTTTTGGCAGAATGACCGAAGCGTGGACAATGGGTTCACGGATTTCAGCAATTTCCCGCTCGTCGGGCAAAAACGCAGGATTCTCGATGAGCATTTCTTCACCATCGCGCATGACCACTTCGTATTCCACGTTGGGAAGGGTGGCAATCAGGTCCAGATTGTATTCCCGTTCCAGACGTTCCTGAATTATTTCCATGTGCAGCAACCCGAGGAACCCACAACGAAATCCGAAACCAAGGGCGGCACTGGTTTCTTTTTCCCAGGTTAAAGCTGCATCGTTCATCTGCATTTTTTCAAGAGCTTCAAGCAGGTCATCGTATTGGTCGTTGTCTGTAGGATACAAACCAGAAAAGACCATGGGCTTGGCTTCTTCGTAACCGGCGAGGGGTTCGTCGCAACCACCTTCAACCAGGGTCACGGTATCGCCCACCTTAACATCACGAACATCTTTACTGCCGGTGGCAATGTAGCCAACTTCACCGGCAGATAGTTTTTTCTGCCCCACACGCTTAATGCGGAACCAGCCAATTTCGCCGGCTTCAAAAGTTTTGTCATTGTTGAACAGGCGAATACGATCGCCCTTTTTAATGGTGCCCTGGAACAAACGGATGTACGCCACTGCTCCCACATAAGGATCAAAAATGGAGTCGAAAATGAGGCCCTGAGGAGGAGCATTTTCATCGCCTTCAGGAGCTGGAACACGGTCAACAACGGCGGTGAGCAAATCTTCAATGCCTTGACCCGTTTTGGCACTCACATGAATTATTTCATCCGGGTCACAGCCAATAAGATCGATAAACTGTTCGGCAATAAAGTCCGGACGGGCTGCCGGCAGATCAATTTTGTTGATCACCGGAATGATTTCCAGATCGTGCTCCAAAGCCAGATACAAATTATTGATAGTCTGTGCCTGAACACCCTGCACCGCATCAACGACCAGCAAGGCCCCTTCGCAGGCAGCCAGACTGCGGCTTACTTCATAATGGAAATCCACGTGACCGGGGGTGTCGATCAGGTTCAGGCTCCACGCTTTTTTATCTGCATCGGTGTAGTCCATCTTAATAGGATGGCTCTTGATGGTGATGCCCCGTTCGCGTTCCAGGTCCATGCTGTCCAGAACCTGTTCCTGCAAATCTTTGCCCTTCAGGGTGCCTGTGTATTCAAGCAGGCGGTCGGCAAGAGTGCTCTTGCCGTGATCAATATGAGCAATGATGCAGAAATTCCGCGTTGATTTCTGATTTGAGGCCATGCATCCATCCATTAGTTGGGTTGAAAGTGGAATCCGGTAAACGGGTCTATAGTAGTTCTATTTGTTGTGTCGGACAAATAATTGGGCCAATTGAGCAAAGATAACCAGCTAAAACCCAATCCCCCACTGAAAAACAACAAAGGTGGGACTGGCGGCCGCCCCGGGCATATCTTCCCCCAGGTACCCAAATTGTCCATCCCAATCGTTTGGAACCGGCATGGCGTTTTCATCAAAATCAAACAAATGGGCTCCCACATAAGCATCCAGAGCAATAATCATTAGAATGCCCCCCGACCACCAGGCAAAATCCCTTACCTGTTCCCAATTTTCAGTGGCAACGCCATCATAGAAATTCCGTTCCTGACTGCCCTCTTCAAAACGCAGAGAGAAATTCTTGGAGCGAATGGCCCTCCGGTCCCGCATCAGCATGTTGGACCAATAAAACATTTCCACACCAAAAGCCAGAGCCGCGCGCCAGCTATTGTTAGTATAGAGTTGCCCCCAGCCAGGGAATAACGGTGTCATCAGAATGGAGGCTGTGGGGCTGACGCCCGTATCCCAGTTATCAATAACATCCAGCTCCAGAACGTCTTCGTTTACTACTGGCGCCTCAACATCGGCAACCGCTTCCACTACCGCAGAGTCGGGCATATCAACAGCTGGCTCCTGACCCCAAAGAAGGCCAGGAAGAGCGGTCATCATCAATACTGGCAGGACCAGGGTTTTCAACTCAACTCCTGTTGGTCGGACAAAGACCAGCGGGCGGGAACCCGAACTTTGATGTTCTTCCTGTGGATTTGAACGACATGTTGCCCCGGTTGCAAAAAACCGGCTTCCCCGTCCCGATGGTAGCCCACCTTTTGCTTCACTGTAAACTCCAGCCGGGTAAAAGGCGATACTGAAATGGATGCATGATTCAATCGCTCTCCGGAAATGGCTTTGGGCAATTGCCGCATGCTGGTCCAGGGCGGAATGGATTTAATCAAACAGGCATCCAGCCGGCCGTCATCAAGACGGGCATCGGGAGCAAAACGAAACCCACCGCCTGTGAAAGGAGAGTTGCATATTTCCGCCATCAGATATTTGCCTTTTGCATCGAGAATTACATCACCATCGTTTTCCAGTTTCCATTGAACATCCTGGCCGGTATAGCTGAGCAAAGTACCCAGGGATGCCAGGGAATAACGATAACCACCCAGCCAGCGCCACAATTTTGCCGCACGATTGGAAATCAATCCGCTGGCCAGCAAGCCCAGAGAGTTGATGAAAAACTCATCGTCCAAAGTGGCTGTATCAAGTTCCCTGTCAAAACCCGTGCGCAGGGTTTCCAGAGCGTCATCCACCGTAAAGCAGCCCACGGCCCTGGCAAAATCGTTACCGCTCCCAGATGGCAACACTCCCAAAGTGGTATCAGTTCCCGCAAGGCCGGCCGCCACTTCGTGAACAGTGCCGTCGCCGCCCAGGCTGATAACCAGATCGTGGTCTTCCAAGGCTGCTTGTCTGGCAATTTGGGTGGCGTGGCCAACGTGGCCGGTAGGTCGAAAGGTCGCTTCGAATCCTGTATGGTTCAACAGGTTGACTGCTTCCTGGCCGTCAAGGCGATGCCGGTTGGTCCCGGCAAATGGATTGGCAATGACGACCACTTTCAGCATGGATTCAGGTTCCAGGATGCAAGGAAAAAATGGCGGGAATGTGTGGGAATCGAACCCACCTCGGACGGTAAACGCGCCCGACAAAAGGATTTGAAGTCCCCGGCCGTCACCAGACGACACTCACTCCCGCGAGGATTTCATTCATCAGAATAGGCAATCAATTCGATTTCCACCAGAACATCTTTTGGCAACCGGGAGACCTGCACCACACTGCGAGCGGGTGGATTGCTGGCAAAGAAAGTGGAATACACCTCGTTGATGTTTCCAAACTCGTTCATATCCATAATAAAAATGGTGGCCTTAATCACATTATCCAGGGTCATGCCCCCGGCTTCCACAACAGCTTTGGCATTTTCGAGAGCCTTCTGGGCTTGCTCAGCAGCGGTCTCGCCCATCACTTCCATAGTGGTCGCATCGAGAGGAATTTGTCCTGCGGTAAACAGGAATCCGCCGGCAGCATTTGCCTGACTATAAGGTCCGATTGCAGCAGGAGCCTGGTCGGTTTGAATGATTTTGCGGGCCATGAACTCTCCTTTGCCAAAAATGGCACATGGTCTTCCCAACGTACAAAACGAACTATTCCACGGTCACAGCTTTAGCCAGGTTCCTGGGCTGATCCACATCTTCACCACGAATAACGGCAATGTGGTAGGCCAGCAATTGCAAAGGAATGACCGACAGCAACGGGGTCCAGATGTTCATTATTGGCGGAATGGTGATCACATGATCACTGATGGCGGCAATTTCCGTATCGCCTTCAGTTACAATGCTGATGATCTTGCCATCGCGGGCCCGAACTTCCTGCACATTACCGACAATTTTATCGTAGCTGCCATCTTTAGTGGCAATAACCACCACTGGCATATCCGGATCAATTAAAGCAATGGGACCGTGCTTCATTTCCGCTGCCGGATAACCTTCAGCGTGAATGTAACTGATTTCCTTCAGCTTCAAAGCACCTTCCAAAGCGATGGGGAAGTTAACTCCACGGCCCAAGTACAAGCAGTTCGTATGCTTGGCATAAACCTCGGCAATGCGGCGAATGCGTTCGGACTGATCCAGAACTTTCTGCACCAACTCGGGAAGTTTGTCCAACTCTTTCAGCATTTGGGTTCCCCGGTCGGCACTCAGAATGTTGCGCCGTCCGAGAAGAATAGTAAACAAAGCCAGAATTGTTACCTGACTGGTAAAAGCTTTGGTCGACGCCACACCAATTTCGGGACCGGCATGAATATAAACACCACATTCACTTTCACGGGCAATTGTTGAGCCCACCACATTGGTGATTCCCAAAATTTTGGCGCCTTTGCGTTTGGCTTCGCGCATGGCTTCAAGGGTGTCGATGGTCTCACCACTTTGGCTCATGACCAGACACAAAGTGCCCGGTTCAATAATGGGTGAGCGATAACGGAACTCGGAAGCGTATTCCACTTCCACCGGAATATGAGCGTACTCTTCCAGCAAATATTCTCCCACCAGACCAGCATGCCAGCTGGTCCCACAGGCCAGGATTACAATGCGTCGGATGTTGCGCAATTCCCAGTCCGTCAGATGAATTCCACCCAGTTTCACATCGCCACTTTCGGACAATACCCGGCCCCGAAAGCTGTCACGAATGGTCTGAGGTTGCTCGAAAATTTCCTTCAGCATGAAGTGTTCGTAGCCACCCTTTTGAATGGCATCCAGGTCCCAGGTAATTTCCTGAATTTCCTTGGTGATGGTTTCGTTGTCGATGTCGAATGTATGAACGCCTTCGGGAGTCAGAGTGACCATGTCACCGTCATCCAGATAAATGACCTGCCGGGTTTGTGCCATAATGGCTGCAACATCGCTGGCCAGATAGTTGGCTCCATCACCCACACCCACAACCAAAGGACTTCCCCGGCGCGCACCCACAATTAAATCGGGATGATCGGTGTGGGTCACGGCAATACCAAAAGCGCCATCGACAACCTGCAGGGCCTGTTGAACAGCATCCACCAGATCATCTTTATAAAGTTCATCAATTAAATGAACCAGAACTTCAGTATCTGTGTCGGATTTAAAGACGTGGCCCTGTTTGCCCAGATTCACCTTCAGGGCGTTATAATTTTCAATGATTCCGTTGTGAACAAGGCAGACATCGCCAGAACGATGAGGGTGAGCATTGATGGCGTTGGGAGCCCCGTGGGTGGCCCAGCGGGTGTGGCCAATGCCACAAGTCCCAACCATATCATCGTCATTCAGCTTGGCTTCCAGATTGCGGATTTTTCCTTTTTCCTTAACCACGTGCTGACCGTCCGGCCGAACAATGGCCAAACCAGCACTGTCGTAACCCCGATACTCAAGACGTTTCAACCCTTCGAGAATAACATGAGCTGCATCTTCGGTTCCGGTTACTCCAACAATCCCGCACATAAAGATCCTCCTGAACAAAACAATGAATCATCGGACTGCATCCTGCGTCCGTTACAAACATAACATTTGGTACAAAAACCCGCACTGAGGAAATCCTCAGATCCCTTCTGCATTTATCTCAACCGGAGTTTTTGACTCTCTCAATCAATTCGACTGCCGCTGCTTCGTCTTGAGCTTCAGCAATAATCCGCACCACAGGTTCTGTATTTGAAGGGCGGACATGCACCCAGGCACCGTCAGAGATCCATTTCAGGCCATCCCGCGAGTCTATTTCACCAGGGCCAAGTTTTTGCAGGACTTCTTCGAGAGCCTTGCCGGAAGGCAAGTCTTCAGCAGCCACTTTGGTTTTCACCATGAACACCGGAGGCAAATCCTGGACCATTTCGGCCAGGGTTCCACCATTTTCGGCCAAAGCCTGAAGGACCATGGCAATGCCCACAAGAGCATCACGTCCGGCGTGTATGGTCGGATAAATGACTCCACCATTACCCTCACCACCCAAAATGCAATTTTCCCCAATGATTGCTTCCACCACGTTGGCCTCTCCGACGGGAGTGCGGTGAACCTTGCAGCCGTGTTTGGCGGCCACCACTTCAATTAAACCGGTGGTCGACAGGTTGACAGCCATGTCGCCGGGAGTTTTGCCGAGAAGAAAATCTGACGCGAGGGCCAGAGTCATCTCTTCACTCAGAGCCACACCGTTGCCATCGACCAGAGCCAAACGGTCAACATCCGGATCAACAGCAAAACCGATGTCTGCTCCCTGAGCTTCAACTTCGGCGCTCAGGTCTTTCAGGTGTGCCGGGGTGGGTTCCGGGTCATGAGGAAAGTTGCCTGACATTTCACAAAAAAGCGGAGTACACTTAACACCCATGGCTTCGAGAAGTTTGGGTACAATGCTGCCCCCGGCACCTTCCACCGCATCGACTACTGCGTGAAGATTGCGACTTCTGATTCGATCCACATCCAGCCAGGCAACACCCAGAATGGCATCGAGATGTTGTTGGTCAGCACCCTTGTGTTCGACAACAGAACCGAGTTGGTCATAACGAACGTGGCCACTGCCGTCTTCATAACGCTGGCGCACTTCACGGTTGTGGGCGGCTGTTAGAAAAAGGCCATTTCCCTGCAGAAATTTCAGAGCATTCCATTGGGCTGGGTTGTGGCTGGCGGTAATGATAATGCCACCCACGGCATCACTTTCCTGGACGGCCACTTCCACCGTGGGAGTTGTGGCAATTCCGATGTCCCAGATTTCATGACCAGTGGAAGATAGCGCCGCGGCCACAGCATCAAAGACCATGGGACCGCTGATGCGGCTGTCACGGCCTACAACTACAGGGCCTTCTGGAAGCCAGGCGCCGTAAGCGGCAGCCCAGCGGGAAACAGTAACGGCATCCAGGCCATCGCCAATAACACCACGAATACCGGAAATGCTAATTCTGAGGGGCAAGAGACTTTCCTCCTGAGAAAACAGTTAAACGAAGGCACTGCCGAAGGGAAAGTCGGCAGTGGACCTGAGGCACATACTACCAACGATCTATCAGGTTCACCAACAACAAAAAATCCTGCTTTAGGCAGGATCCAGTCAAAATAAATTGAAAAAATGGAGCTGGTGTGCGGAATCGAACCGCAGGCCTTTTCATTACGAGTGAAATGCTCTACCAACTGAGCTACACCAGCCCTGAATCAGAACCCGCTGAAAATTGTAACTGATCCATATAAAAATGGTGCCTGGGGGCGGAATCGAACCACCGACACCATGATTTTCAATCATGTGCTCTACCAACTGAGCTACCCAGGCACCGAACTGTATTTAGTTGTACCGGCAGTCAGCCGGAGCGGGAATAAAACACAATCGAGAGGTGAAAGTCAAGGAGCGGACGAAAAAAATCCATCCGCCCTCCCTGTCTTTTACCAAACTAGTGATTATTCACCCTGGTCAACTCATGAATTGTATTGATAATTTCATCCAATTCAAAAGGCTTATACATGCAGGCATCAGCCCTTGACCAGGTTGAAATAAACCGTTCCCGTTCCCGGGATTCCACCTTGCGGGCGGTCAATAGCATAATGGGGAAGGAATTGGCTTCGGGATCGTTGTCCATCCACTCCTTCAGCATTCGGCTCACTTCGTATCCATTACAGCCGGGCAGCATAACATCCAGAATCATGAAATCCGGGGGCACTTGTTTGGCTTTTTCCAGCCCTTCGAGGCCGTCAATGGCTGTGGCAATTTCAAAACCACGACGCCCCAGACTGAATTCCAGCGTTTCCAGAATGTCCGGTTCGTCATCCACAACCAGAATTTTAATTTTTTGGTCCATCATCTTCCTCCGGTAATCCCACGAGGGTCCTTCTATCTATCTTAAGTCATCGTCATCTAAGCCACGGTATTAACCTGTATTTGGGTTTTCGGGATTTTCAAGCCACCGTTTCAGGTCCAATCTGACACAAGTGCCTTTGCCTGGAATGCTGCTCAGTTTCATTTTTCCACCCTGAGCTTCAATCAGTCCCCGAGTGATGTGCAGTCCCAGACCCGAGCCAAGAACTTTGCAGTTATTTTCATCATGAACCCGCTTGAAGGGTTCAAAGACCTGGGCCAGAGCTTTTTCGTCCATACCCGGCCCTGTATCTTCCACCACCAGAGAGAATTCTTCTCCGTTGGGGTCTTCAGTTACCGACACCGTCACCGACCCACCCGAAGGTGTGAACTTCAGGGCGTTACCTACCACATTGGCAATCATTTGGATAATTTTGTCGGTATCGGTGCGGGCCTGCAGAGTGGCATTTTCAAAATGAGTTTCAAATTTCAGTCCGGCCGTTTTGGCGGTTTCAGCATGTTGATTCAATGCTTCTTCGAGGACGGGAATCAAGTCACCTTCCCCCAGCTTCAGCACCAAACTGCCAGCCGAAGCCCGGGAAGCGTCCAGCAAATCTCCTACTAAACGGTCCAAACGCTCAATATTACGCATAGTCATACCCAGGAAATGACCTTGTTCATCATTCAAAGGACCGGTTTCGCCGGTCTGAACCAGGCTCAAGCTACTTTTCATGGAAGTCAGCGGCGTACGAAGCTCATGATATAAAGTGCTGACTGTCTCTGCCAAATCCTCGCTCCGGCTTTCCGAAGCTTCAATCCGGCGCAAAGTGATCACGCGATGGCCGGAACGAGTAACTTCCGGCCCCAGAGTCAGCTCAACTTCCGGACGTCCCTCACAAACACCGCAAACAACATCCCGCCAGGAGCCATTAGCCACCAGACGCGCTAAAGCGGCTGACACCCATCGTTGCCATAATTGAGGAGATTCGCCAACGGTTTCCCGAAGAAGGTCGGCACAGGATGGATTGGGGAAAACCGGACCATCGGCCGAAGAAACAGCCATTGCCACGGGTACTGAGAGGAATATTTGCCGGAACAAATCCGGAACATTTTTCCCGCCAAGATTTTCGACTTCAGATAATTCTGCGTCAAGCTCTTGTGTTTCAGTCAGTTGCATTTCCCTCACCTCTTTGCTCAAAGTTACTTGAACTTAATTTTGCAAAGGGTGTGCCAAGTGACTATTGCAGGATGTCCTTCAGATATTTTCCAGTCAGAGATTTATCAACCTTGGCCACATCTGCAGGTGTTCCCTGAGCCACGACCTTTCCACCGTGTTTGCCGCCGCCAGGCCCCAGATCCACAACCCAGTCGGCCTGGGCAATCAGATCAAGATTGTGCTCAATGACCAATACAGAGTGTTTTCGTTCCACCAATTCATGCAGAACCTTAACCAGATCTCTGACATCCTCGGCGTGCAGGCCGGTGGTGGGCTCGTCCAACAAGTAGAGATTGTTCTTTCCTGAAGGCATGGCCAATTCCCGGGCGACTTTTAAACGCTGGCTCTCGCCACCACTGAGAGTTGGTGCCGGCTGACCCAAAGTTAAATACCCCAGCCCCACCTTTTTAAGCAACCACAAACGCTGGCTAATAGCATTCACATCGCCAAAAAACTTCAGGGCCTGTTCCACGGTCATGTCCAACACCTGGGCCACATTGCGCCCTTTGTATTTAATTTCCAGGGTGCTGGCATTAAACCGCATACCTCGGCAATCTTCACAGGGCACGGTAATATCAGCCATAAATTGCATTTCCACCCGGTGGTAACCCATACCCTGACAAGAGGTGCACCGACCGCCGGCTGTATTAAAGCTGAATCGTCCGGTGGCATAACCTTTAGCTACGGCATCTTTGGTTCCAGCAAATAGTTCCCGAATGGGTCCAAGTATTTGCAAATAAGTTGCCGGGTTGGACCGGCTTGTTTTGCCGATGGGAGTTTGGTCAACCTGAATGACCTTATCGACCGAATGCCCACCCTGAATGGAGGTGAACGGAAAAGCACGGCCTTTGCCACCGGTCACCCGGGTGGTCAGGCCATCGTACAGACACCCGTTCATAAGGCTGCTTTTTCCTGAGCCGGAAACACCGGTCAGGGCGACAAAACGCTGCAGGGGAATCCGCACATCAACTTCTCGAAGATTATTCATCCGGGCCCCTTTAACCGATAACCACTGGCGGGGACGCTCTTCCTTTAAGGCCGATTGCCGATGAGGCACATCGCCTCTCATGTGAACGGCGGTAACGGTTTCTCCACCGTCCAGCAAGCCCTCAAGAGGTCCCTGATAGACCACATGCCCGCCATTGCTGCCGGCACCCGGTCCCAACTCCACAAAATGTTCCGCCGCTTTTAATACTGCCAGGTCGTGCTCCACAACCACCACGGTATTTCCACCGGCCACCAGATCATGCAGGGTGGAAATCAGGCGATCCACATCGCCAGCGTGCAGACCGCAGGTGGGTTCATCGAGAACATAAAGCGTATCCACCAAACGGGCGCCCAAAGCGTTGGCCAGGTGAATGCGCTGAGCTTCTCCCCCGGAAAGGGTTCGTGTCAGACGGTCGAGAGTGAGGTAGCCCAAGCCCACACGATTGAGAAAAGTCAGCCGGTTCAAGACATCTTCATGAACCTCTCCTGCAGCATCTTTTGCCGTTTTGGTCATGCGAATGGATGAAATTTTTGCCAGAGCATCTTCTACGGATACAGCACCAATTTGCCCAAGGTGCATACCTTGCACCCGAACGGCCAAAGCTTCGGATCGCAAACGGCTGCCTTCACAGCTGCGGCAAAGGGTATCACCCATAAACCGTCGCGTGAAAAACCGATGGTGTCCGCGTTTCATTTCCTTACGCATTTTTATCAGGTAAGGAATAACCCCCGCGTATCCTTTGTCGGCTCCTTCAAGGACCTGCAACTGCTGTTTGCGTTTCAGTTTGCCATACGGAGCGTCCATGGGGATTTTGTGGCGACCGCAAAACCGCAGCAAAGAAGTGAACTGGCGGCTGAATGTTTCGGTTTTGAAAGGTTTGACCGCTCCTTCACGCAAAGTCAGCTCGGGATCGGGAATAATTTTGTCTTCGTCAAATTCAAGTTTGTTGCCAAAACCATTACAGGCCGGACACGCCCCTTCAGGAGAATTGAAAGAGAAAAGACGGGGTGTGGGATCAGGAAAAATCCGGCTGCAGGAATTGCACCGCAAATCGCTGGAATACTCTTCCCGCCAGGAACCATCGGCAAGACGCACAACCGCCCAGCCATTAGCCTGTTCCAGAGCCAGTTCAATGGCTTCAATAAATCTTGATCTGGATTTACCCACCAGCTTTAGGCGATCCACCACCACATCGATGGTATCGTTGGCTCTGGGTAAAGGTTGGTTGGGCAATTCAGGATCATCCAGCCGGACGGTTTCGCCCTTCAGGACCGCTCTTTGAAATCCCTGAGCAAGCAGAGGCTCCCACCAGCCAATGGCGGCCGTAGTACCGGAAATTTTTAAAGGAAAACACAGAAGCAACAATGCCCCTTCTTCTTTTTCCTTACGTATTGTCCTCCAAATGGTGGCCGGACTCTCTTTATCTACCTTAATTTCGCAATCGGGGCAAACGATTTTCCCCACTCGCGCCCAGAAAACCCGCAAATAATCGTTTATTTCTGTAACCGTGCCGACAGTGCTTCGGCCGCTGGTGACGGCATTACGTTGCTCAATGGCAATGGCTGGACTAATACCGTCAATCCAGTCCACATCCGGTTTGGGCAGGCGGGCCAGGAACTGGCGAGCATAAGTGCTCAGGGATTCAACGTAACAGCGTTGGCCCTCAGCATAAAGGGTATCAAAAACCAAAGACGATTTCCCGGAACCGGATAGGCCCGAAACAGCGGTCATGGTTCCCCGGGGAAAATTGACACTGACATCTTGCAAATTGTGCTGACGTGCGCCTTTGATACGGATCCACTCGGTCAAAAACTTACCTCTCGAACAGGTTGAATAAATAAACAAAACAAGATCGAATCAGTCAGACAGGATAACAGAGGTTTCATCTTGCGCCAATCTGAATTAATTTGCTGAGACCAAACATCTCATAACTCACGAAAGGAATAGCATGTCCGAGCACTTCGAAGCCCTCCTGAAAACAATAGACACCCTGCGCAACCCCGGCGGATGCCCCTGGGATCGCAAACAAAACCTGCTGAACGCAGCCCGCTATCTTATGGATGAAGCCGGTGAGTTAGTGGAATCGGCTCTTGAAGGAGACGAAGATGGGTGTGAAGAAGAACTGGCAGACCTGCTTTTTATGACCAGTTTTTGTACCAGAATTCTCAGTGAGAGTCGCCAGGTGGATATGCACGACATCGCTCGCATCGGGAATGAAAAACTCATCCGTCGTCATCCGGCTGTTTTTGGCAACGAAGAAGC
This sequence comes from bacterium, assembly GCA_024223715.1. GTDB lineage: Bacteria > Krumholzibacteriota > Krumholzibacteriia > LZORAL124-64-63 > LZORAL124-64-63 > LZORAL124-64-63. The sequence continues at coordinate 55,754 of JAAEOA010000226.1, forward strand.
CGCCGATACAAGCGAAAGCCAAAAGCAATGGAATGCCATCAAAGCGGAAGAGAAGCGAGCCAAAGGGCTGGATCCGGAAAAAGACTCTACTCTGAAAGACATGCCCGCAAGTACCGCACCGCTGCATCAGGCTTATAACTATCAGAAAAACGCGGTGGATGTGGGCTTCGACTGGCCCAGCATTGACGGAGCCTGGGAAAAATTGAAAGAAGAACAGAATGAATTTGCCGATGCGGTACAGCAGGGTGACCGCAAGGCAATGGAACACGAACTCGGTGATGTGCTCTTTTCCGTCGTCAACGTTGCCCGCTGGTTGAAAATTCAGCCCGACATGGCCCTTCGTAAGGCTAACAATCGATTCCGTTCACGCTTTCATCTGGTGGAAGATGAATTTCTCAATTCGAATAAATCCATGCAGGACGCTCCCATTGAAGAACTGGAAGCGTCCTGGCAGAGAGCCAAAAAGAAGCTGGGGGAATAATCAGACTGACTAATTATTCAGGGCACCCGTCCTCATCGTCGACCCCGTCGTAATCTTCGGGTTCTTCGGGACATGTGTCGTCTATGTCTGCGATGCCATCCATATCATTGTCCAGTTCCGGGCAACCGTCGTCATCTTCAAAGCCGTCAATATCTTCCGGAGTATCCGGGCATTCGTCCGCTTCGTCACTGATACCGTCTTTGTCCCGGTCCTGAAAATCATCCGGACATCCGTCGTCATCTTTGTAGCCATCAATGTCTTCAGGTTCATTGGGACACATATCCCATTGGTCTTCAATGCCGTCAAAATCATTATCCGGGTCAGGAATACCATCTTCATCCTGCCAGCCGTCATAATCTTCAGCTTCCAGGGGTGCACCGTCCAGTTCGTCGACAATGCCATCATCGTCGTTGTCGAGTTCCGGGCAGCCGTCTGAATCAAGATAACCATCGAGGTCTTCTGCCCTGTCTGGACAGTGGTCTTTCCGGTCCACAACACCGTCACCATCACGGTCACGGCCTCCGATGGAAAACTGACGGGATATCCCTACCTGCATTACCCACTCGGGATAAGCCGGATCCCAGTCAGAATCAACATCATCTTCAAAAATGGTCGTTAAGTACGACGCATGCAGGGCCCAACTTTCAGCCACTCCCCAACGCAAGCCTGCCCCAATGCCGGAAAACTGTTCTTTTGTGGCAATGGCATCGGTACCCTGAAATCGGTCCTGGCTGTATTCCACCCACAAGGACGTGGTGTTTTTTCGAAATTCCATCGCTGCCCGAAGCATCATCTGATCGTTGGCCGATTCGCTTCCCGCCACAACAGCCGAAGGGTAACGCGGTGCCCAGGGTTGAAATCCCTGCTGCCCCATTCCATAGCCAAACTCCTCGGCCTTATTCCAGCGATAACCCAGGTTCACATGAAGTCTCAATTCGGGGACCTGGTTGTTGGTCCAGAACCGCCAGCTGAGAGCCGCCCCCGCGTGGGGGGAAAATGCACCTTCAGTAAGCCCTTCAGCTGAAGAACCCATGGGGATATTCCCACCGCCAAAAACAGACGTATGCAAACGGGAAAAGAATGAAGGACCTGCTAACGTGCCTTGCCATGAGCCATCGGCCAGGCCACTGCCGGTTTCGGGTATCCAGTTCGTTCCTTCGCTCCAGCTTCGGTAAGGAACTTCTGCTGAAAGTTGCAACCAAGGAAAAGGTCCCGCTTCCAAACGCAAAAGAGCATCCATTTGACTGATTTTTTCGAGCCGCTCATTCAACTGATAAACAGTCGAGTATTTGCGCACAGCCAGATTCACACTCAGCAGACCATCGGACGGCATTACTGCACTGGTGACCATGCTCAAGTGTGATGAATCCTGATGCACCGAAGGTTCAACACCCTGTTCAGCCTCATGGCGGAGGTCGTGCTCCACATCTTGCCCCAGAATTGACAAAGGGAGAAAAAACAAAAGAGCTGTCATCATCAAACAAGATTTCAATCTATTGCTCCTGAATTATGGAAGAGGCCCGTCAAATTCATCACTAACTGAACCGATTACCGATTCTATGAGGTCTTCAAGAGTAATCATACCAATAGGATTACCACCTGGTTCAACCACCACTGCAACCTGTTGTTCCAGGTGGCGCAGTTCTTCAAAGAGTTCAAAAGGAGTCATGCGTACATCTACCAGCAGGAAATTTCGCCATAACTTGCGCGGAACCGGTCGCTGATGGTCATCCCGGCTAAGGAACAACAAGTCACGCACTAAAACATAACCCGGCAGGCGGCTGCCCTCTTTATCGGCAATGGGTAACCGGCTGAATCCACTTTCCCGGGCCAAATCCAGACACGATGAAACTGTAGTATTTTCCGTCACGGTCACCAGTTTGCGAATAGGGTTCATGACCTGGCCCAAATTTAAGGCAGCCACATCGATAAAGCTGTCCACCGTCCGTGAAAACCTGTCGTCTCCCTGCCGGGGCATGGAGTTTGACAGAAGCAGCGCAGCCAAATTAGTGCGATCCAAACCCTCAACTTCAGAATCTTCCCCTGCAGGAACCATCTTTTCCCAAAAACGGGAATAAGCTCGCAAAAAGAAACGGATCGGAGCCAGAACCACCATAAAGAAACGGATGCCAGGCACGGCAAACATGGTCATATCTTCCGGATATTCCCGAAAAATGACCTTGGGAATTATCTCGCCCAGAACAATAATAAGCACCGAACCCACAAGAATGGCATACCATTGACCAAGTTGGCCAAAACGATCCACCAGGGCAACGGTTAAGGCTGCACTGCCAATAACATTAAAAAGATTGGTTCCCACCAAACACGTCAAAATGGGTTCTTCTATTTGTTTCAACTGTTCAAGCAACAGCTTGCCCCGCCAGGACTTATGATCTCCCCCACTGTGCATGCGAACCCGACTGACACTCATGTAACCGGTTTCCGTACCCGAAAACAACGCACTCAATAATAGGCAAACCGCAATAATGATCAGCGTCATGATGACACCGCCTTTGGGCCTGCATCAGGGAATAGAATCAGCTGAATGCGTTCCACCCGATGACCATCCATTTCCAGGACTGTCAAATTGCCTTCACTGAGTTCGAGAACATCCCCCTCTTTGAGGATTCTTCCCAAACGGGCCATCATGAAACCCGCCACGGTGCGATAATCTTTGTGTTCGGGAAGAACCATCCCGGAAATCTCCTGCAATTCCCGCATATCGCATCGCCCACTGATAGCCCACGAGGAATTGCCCAAAGAAATCAAAGGACCGCTGTGCAAAGTCGAATCCATTACCGGACCGAGTAAAGCCTGCAGGCAATCGGCCATAGTCACAATTCCCGTAAAATCGCCATGTTCATCGACCACACCGACCAAATGAGCTCCGCCGTGCCTCATTTCCGCCAACAGGGCCGCCACATCTTTGCTTTCCGGAACAAAAAGAAGCTTGCGCAGCCCGTTTTTCAGAGGTTGGTCCAATTGTTTTTCCGAACGTCCCAGAAGGTCCTTCATGTGAAAGAACCCGATGGGAATATCTTCCCCTTCTTTCATGACCGGATAACGATTAAAACCCGCCCGGCGAGCGGTGGCCAGGACCTGACGCAAATCCATATCCTGACGCAGAGTGATCGCAGTGGTGCGGGGTGTCATGACCTGAACCACTTCCAGGTCTTCCAGTCGAAGCAATCGGCCCAAAGAGAGACCTTCGGTTTCAGAAAGGGTTCCATCGGCCACGGCCAGGTCACAGGCAACCTGCAATTGATCTGTATCGAGAGGCCGGCTGCCCACATTTTTTAAAGGAACAGCTTTCAAAACAAACCGAACCAGAAGGGCAAGAATTTTCAACAGGGGCCAGTTCAACCAGACCCACAACTGCAAAACGGGCTGAGCGAGAATGACCACCGATTTCCGAAAACGCAAAGCCAGCATTTTGGGTGTAATTTCACCAAAGAGCAGCAAAAGCACTGTGACAACAGGAACAGCAACAGCCACACCATTGGCCCCAAACCATTGCATGCACAAACTGGTGGCAACCACACTGGCGGCCGTATTGACCAGAAGATTTCCAATGAGCAAAGCACTCAACAGGTCATGACTTTTCTTGAGCATGGCGGCAACCCGCCGCCCGGTGGCAGATCCTTCCCGCTCAAGCTTGGCCTGTTCCACTGAGCCGAGGGAAAAGAAAGCCGTTTCCGAGCCTGAGAAGGCAGCGGAAAAAATCAGAAGAAAAAAAAGCAGGAGCAGGTCCAAAATATAATCCTGAGGGAATGAGTGGCCGTTTCAACAGCTTGATGGTAGTCGGTTCAGTTCTTTCGGGCAAGCTTTACCCTGCATTTGAGGACATACCCTGTCTTTGTATTACGCTGTATTTGCGCAAAGCCTTCCAAAAAACCATTTTCCCATAACCTATTATTAGTCCATGATGCTGGTAACTTTATTTCGCAAACCGAAGCTGACTCAAAACCGAGGCTAAGTTGCAAAAAATTCTGATCATTCGTTTTGGCGCCCTTGGCGACCTGTGCCTTTTGGCCTGGTCCATGTCTCGGTATGCCCGCGATGAATCAGTTACCGACCGCCACATTACCCTGGTCACCAAAGAAGCCTTCGTTCCGCTCATGGAAAAGACTCAGGGCCTCGACCGGGTTATTGGCTTGCCCAACCCCGGGAATTTCCAGCAACTTCGTGAACTGGCCAAAATTCTTCAGCAGGAAAATTTCGATACCATTTTTGATGCTCACAATATTTTGCGCAGCCACCTGTTGTTGTTCCTCATGAAGCGCCGCCCTTTCCAACGATTAAAAAAACACACCCGGGCCCGGCTCACCCTGCTGCAATCAGGAAAATCTCACAGTAATTTGCAACTAACAATGGTCGATCGATTTGATGCTCTTTTTACTCCCGGGATGAGTGAGACCCCCGTGCCACACCAGTACCCACTGGAGACTTCGCCCAACAATGGCCCCACTCCTTTGGGCCTGGCCCCCGGTGCCCAATGGAACAGCAAACGCTGGCCAGAAGAAAATTACGCTTCCCTGCTCAGTCAATTCTGTTCCCGGAACACGGCCCCGGTGCGAATATTTCTTGGCCCCAGGGAAGAACTATGGTTCCAGGAGAGCGAACTGCGAAAGGTTGCTGAATCTTTCCCTCAGGTGGAAATCATACGAAACCAAAGCTTGGTACAGGTTGCCGACCAACTGGCACAGTGCAGCGCATTGGTAACCAACGACAGCGGCCTGCTTCATCTGGCTGAAGCTGGCGGAACCAGCGTTCTTGCCTTTTTTGGCCCCACCGTCAAACAATTTGGTTACTTTCCCCGCCTGGATGACAGCCGGGTTCTGGAATTGGAGTTGCAGTGTCGCCCCTGTTCCAGGAATGGTAAAAAAGATTGTCACCGCGGCGATCTGGCCTGCCTGAAACCCATTGAATCTCAGTTGGCTCTAACTACGCTGTTACAAATGCCCTTCAAGACGGAGCCATCCTGATGACTGATCCTTCCAAGATCAAAACAGACTTTAACTCTCATGGGCCCCTGTTGCGCCTGTATCAAACCATCAGCCCCGCCCTCGTGGGAATGATTCCACATTTTGCCCTCTTTTCCACCAAACTGGATCAGGGAGTTTCGGGACGTCAGGGTCTAATGCAACGCCTGAAAGACAAAGCCCATCTGGTTCGAAACGGTCTCTGGTTTCATGTCACCAGTGTTGGTGAATATGAGCAGGCCCGCCCCATTATCGATGCTCTGACCCAAAGGCCGGACGCTCCACCGGTTCTGGTCACTCATTTTTCACCGTCGGGATACGACTTCGCCCTGAAACGTCCCTGTGCTGCCGTGCACGACTACCTGCCCTTCGATGATCCGCAATCCATGAATCAACTGGTCAGCCTGATTCAACCCCGCCTGCTGGTTTTTGTAAAATTTGATTGTTGGCCAAATCAAGTTCTGGCCGCGGTACGGGCTCGCATTCCGGTTGTTCTTCTGGCAGGTTCCCTGGCCCCCAAAAGTGGCCGTTTGCATCCATTGGGTCGCTCTTTCTATCGGGAAATCTTCAACCACTTCACCCACATTGGTGTTTGCACCAAAGACGACGCAGAGCGTTTCACCCAGGAGCTTAAAGTGACCTGCCCGGTATCCATCACAGGCGATACCCGAGTGGAACAGGTAATCCTGCGCTTTGAAGCAGCCCAGGATGGTGCCACTGCCACAGAATTGAAAAACCTCAATTCCCGGCTCCTTATTCTGGGCAGTACCTGGCCTCCGGATGAAAAACTCTGGTTACCAATTCTCCCGCAACTTATCAATTCGTTTGCCGACCTCAAGGTTGTTCTGACACCTCACGAACCATTACCCGAGCGTCTGAAAAGTCTGGAAAATAAACTTCAACGCCTGAAACTGTCCCACACTCGTTTGTCTCAATTCATGTCTGATGGCGCAGCCAAACACAAGGACACCAGAATCATTCTTGTGGACAGCATTGGACAACTGGCGGAAATTTACCGATCGGGCGATCTTGCTTACGTAGGCGGAAGTTTCACAACCGGGGTTCACAATACAATGGAACCCGCAGTAGGCAGCATGCCGGTAATGTTTGGCCCCCGTATTCAGAACGCCGAAGAAGCAGGTTTTCTGGTCAAACAGGGTGCCGGTTTTGTTCTGAACAAACCCGATGAAGCCCTGAAGCAGGCCACCCTGTTATTGTCTGACAATGACCTGATGAAAAAAATCGGTACCAAAGCCCTGCAAGTGGTTCTCGACCAACGCGGAGCCACCAAACGCAGTCTTGAAGTTATCCTACCCCTAATTTTTGGCGCACAACCAGAAGCAGAAAGCGATCCTCATGCGACCTGATCAGGCCGACCAAAGCCAGCAGCCACAAGTCCGTCAAAAAGAGCAGAGCTCGGCTCAATGGTCTCTTCCTTATGCGGATAAGCCTCGCTTCATCCAGATGGAAACCGTAACCAAGTGCAACGCCAAGTGCGAATTTTGCCCTCAGAATGAAATTGTGCGCGACCCTGCACGCATGCCCACCGAAACCTGGCAAAAAATTGTAGACGATACCCGAGGCATGGGCATCACCTACCGCCCTTTTTTGACCAACGAGCCCTTTGTCGATAACCGCATGCCGGAAATCGTTCGTTACATAAAAGAGAACGACCCCACCGCCCGGGTCGAATTTAATACCAATGGAGAATTGGTTACCGAAAAGATGGGTGCAGACCTGCTGGCCGCCGGCGTGGACATCATGCGTTTTTCCATCGATGGCCTGAGCCGGGAAACCTACGAACCCTCCCGCCTGGGAGTCAACTTCGACAAAGTCATGGAACGCAGCGCCCGCTTTCTCGAATTATGGGATGAAGGCGGTTACCGCGATAAGGTTTTCACAGAAGTGCGCATGATTGAAGTACCCGAAAATAAGCATGAAATTGAAGCCTACCGCGATTTTTGGGGCCCCAAATGCAGCGAAGTACTTATCACCCAGCTTTATCAGTGGCCCTGGACCGGTCAGAAGCGCTCCGACGCAGTCCTCAAGCCCTGCCTGAAGGTTCTGGACGAGCTTTTCTTCTACTCCAACGGAAATGCGACCGTTTGCTGTTGGGATGTGCACGAACGAGCTGTTGTGGGCAATGTGCTGGAACAATCGGTCATGGACATCTGGCAAAGCTATGCCGCCAATTGTCTACGCGATCTGCTGGACGATGGGCGTCGGGATCTGATTCACCTTTGCAGCCGTTGCAATGCTTATCAGGATTACGACTTCAGTAAATTCAAACAGAAATAATTATGGCCGATAATTTTTGGGCTCAGCCAGAACCTTAGGTTTTCAAACCTAGAGGTAGTCAATGGGGTCCGTCTGCCCCGCCTGGGAAAAACCCCGCAACCTCAAGTGACAACGTTCGCAAACACCACAGGCTTTTTCAGACCCGGTGTAGCAAGACCAGGTCAAGGCCAACGGCGCCCCCAACTGAAGACCCCGCCTGACAATGGCTTCTTTGTTCATGTGAATTAACGGAATGCAAATTTCCACTTGGGTTTCCGGCCTGGTCCCTGCATCAGCAGCGGCGGAAAATTTCTGATAAAACTCTTCCCTGCAATCAGGGTAACCGCTGCCGTCTTCTTCCACGGCCCCTATAAAAAGAGCCTTTGCCCCAATGACCTCGGCCCAGCTCATACCAATGCAAAGAATGTGGGCATTTCTAAACGGCACGTAAGTCGATGGTATGCCAGCCCCGTCTTCAGGCACTCCCGTTTCCACTGTCTGACTCGAGTCCATCAGACTGCTGCCCCCAATTCTTTTCAAATAAGAAATATCCACAACCAGACGCCGGTCAATCTGGTAGTGGTTTGCCAGATCATTGAATGCCTGCAACTCACGCTCTTCGGTGCGCTGCCCGTAGTTGACATGTAACAAGGCCACATCGTATTCAAGCTGAGCTTCGGCCAGACACACTGCCGAGTCCAACCCGCCGCTGGCAAGAACAATAGCCAGTTTTTTTGCATTATTTCCTGAGCACATATTACACACCTCGTTCATTATCGGGCCAAACTGCTTTGTGCAGTTGTATCTGGAAACAAACATCAAGACTATCCGCCAAAATCCATTCGGCCAAATCCCGGGCCGCCAATGTGTCCTGAACCGGAGAGAAAGAAACTCTCAGGTTGGGGTCCCAGTGGCCCCCTTGCAAAACAAGATCACGTGCCCACAAATAATCGTCCCGTCCGGCACAAACAACTTTGATTTCGTCACCCGAGCCAAGACAGGCGAGTCCTTGCCAATCAATAAATTTTGAAGCAATGCCGCTGCCGGGAGCTTTCAAATCCACAACCCTGTGCACTTCATCGGGAACATCTAACAGGGAAAGTCCTTTACCAGGTAGCAAGGTCCCGCTGGTTTCCAGTAAAACCCTTCGGTCATCGGCTAACAGATCATTCAGAAATTCGCCAATATCCGCCTGCAGCAGGGGTTCACCTCCGGTAACCAGAACGGTGCGGAATTTATTTTTCCGAATTTGGTCCATGACCTCAATCACAGACAGGGACTCCCCGTCGGAGAAACTGTGGGCAGAATCGCACCAATTGCAGCGAATGTGGCATCCGGTGAGCCTAACCAAAGTGCAGGGCCACCCCATGTAACGTGACTCGCCGCTGATTGCAGTGTATATTTCATTAACCTGAAGCATCTTGACCTCTTTTGTGGTCCACGACCCTGAACTGAAAGTACGATGGGCGAATGATAGTTAAAGATACCGCCGCCAACAACCACCGACTCGTTCTGCTGGCCTTCTGTTTGTTCTCGGCTACCATTTTTTTCATACTGTCAGCCGGTTGCACCAATAACAACGAGGCCAAAGACGATGATCAGGCTTCGGTCCCAGTACCCACTCAAAAGACTTGCGGGATTCAGGTTGATGACTCCCCTTGGCAGGTGTTTTCCGAATTTGCGGAACGCCGGAACAGTGGGCAGAATGTCCCCCGGGACGATTTACAGGTTTTTGCTGACCTGCCTGCCATTTCCCAGTGGAAAGAAAGCATGGAAGGCCAACTGGCCTCCGTGCGCATCGTCAACTGGCTGGACACCACAATCAATACCACGCCAACGGCATCGCCCAAGAACAAGGTTACCAAAAACCTGCGGTCCTTCAGCAAGAGTTATCAATACTCCTTGGAGCATTATCAGGATGTTACTCGCTTAATAGAAAAATTTGAAGCAGGCCCCCACCGGTGCAACTTTATGGAAAAAGTCCGCTTCTGGGTTACCCCTGACCTCATTCCCAATTCCCTCACCCTGGTATTCCTGCCCAGCAAACCTGAAATCAGGATTCTGGAAGATCATTTGTTTGTAGACACCGGTGTTCTTCATGCCGGAAACATGAAGCAGCTGGAAAATCAGCTGACGGGAATTTTCTACCGATCCAGGATGATGCTCTGGGGATCACCGCCCACAGCTGAAGAAGGCCACCTGGCTGTCTCTCACAGTCTGCGAACAATGATGAACGAAGGCATTGTTGGCTGCATTGAAAACCGGCCCCAAACATATTTCAGCCCGGGCCACCCCAAACTGGGAAAGGTTAACATCATTGAAGACCAGGTTTTTGAGTACGGAAGCCGTGCTATTTCACTCATGAATCATCATTTGGTGGAAATGTTAGCCAATGATGAAGTGATGCTGAAAAAAGGACGGGAATTGGCCAAAACCCTGATAGCCTCAAATTCACTGAATCAGGGAGGGTACGCCATGAGTGCCACCATTGTGGGGCATTTGGGAGAACAACGCCTGAGCACTACTTCTGGCTCCCCGGCTCTCTGGCTTGCAGCATACCAGGAAGCGGCCCTGAAGAACCCTCAGCCAGCGCCCAATGCCCTGGATGTTATTGACCGTCTGTATTTGACCATGCCCCCATTTACGCCTGAGGTTTATGAAGGTTTACTGCAGATGTTGAAAGATGACTTCCCAAGTTCCTAATAATCTGACTATCACAAAAAAAGCCCCGACCAAATGGTCGGGGCTTTTTTTTTATTTATTACTTCTCAAAATCAGGAAAAACAGGTTCCAGATCCACAGGAATGCCTTCCAGTCGAGCCAGGGAAGAAGCAAGCAAATCAGTCATTCCCCCATATTTTTTTATGAAATCTACGGACCCCTGATAATCGCCTTCAGCTTGAATCAAACAAATTTCAGCAACCAGACTTTCGATGGCTTTTTCAAAAACAGCCACATCGATGCTGTAACGCTTGCTGTCTTCATGATAAAGAACCGCTTTTTTCTCCATCAGATAGTTGTATTGAATGGCATTGGCCTGGCCGTGGGCCTCGCCAATTCCGAAACGTACAGACCGAAACAACCCCGCTAAATAGGTAGCTGCCTGCTCATCAATTATGTTCTTTGAAAAGTAGTCGCGACCCGCACGAGTCAGTACAAAAATGTCCCACTCACCCATGGCGTCAGCCTTGGCTTCTTCAAGAGTGCTGTAGGTCTCTTTCAATTCCAGACGTACTTCGGTTTCCCGGCCATCGACGATAATTTTTCCAGGACCCAGACCATGGCTCATTTCGTGCCACAAGGTGTGCAGAAAGAATGACTCAGACGTCAGGTTGGCCATTTGTTCAGGGACAACCAATTCGTTGGCCAAGGGAACCAGAATCTGGTCAAATTTGGCTTTCATTACATTGCGCAGAAGGACTTTTTTACTGCCTTTGGCTTCGCGCACTCTTTCATCGTTGGGCAGGTTAAAAGCAATGGTTTGCACTGCGGTGCGAGTATCTCCGGCACTATAAACTTCATCAACCACCCGAATGGGCGACTCGCTGCCACGATTCAGATTTTTGTGTTCATCGGCCAAAGGAAGGTTCGACTCCAGCCAGGGCAGTTCATCTTTGAATTTGCTTAAACGGGCCGACGATACCGGATCAGTTACGGTAACAAAGCTTTCAAAAGCAGCCTTATAACCAAAGAGACCATCTTCGTAAGTTTCATAAGGACCGATGGTAATTTCCACAGTTCCGTCAAGGTCCATCCACAGCATATCCGATTCAAAATAATCGTTGGAGGCAAAGGCGGCCGCACGGGATTTGAGGAAGGCTTTCAGCGATGCATTTTCCGTCAGTTCGGCAGCTTCATTCATCAGGTTTGCTGCTTTTTCCAACTGTGGTTTGAAAAACTCTGAATAGGGAATCGCAACCAGTTCACCTGCATCGTTGCGACGCACCATGGTGAAGAGCCCATCCAGTCCCTGAGTGGAATCAGAAATCTGTGCTTTTTCGGCCTCGGTCAAATCCAGCGGGTAATAATTGGCCCCAGCCGGGTGCTCCCAGTTTCCGAAAAAGGGTTCATGATGGAAACGACGATCCCAGGGGCTGATGTTGATTTTAAAATATCGTTTCAAGCCCGCTTGCTGATCTGCCGGAAATTCATCAATTCGGCTGAGCAATTCCTCACGACAGGGAGTTGCCTGCTCCAGGAAAATTTCATTCATCACTTTGCTGGCTTCCACCAGTTTTGTCAGGACTTGTTTCTCCACCGTTGTCAGATGACTCAGATCACAGGAAAGATCGGTTGGCACGTAGGCTGCCAGGCGGGCTTCCATGTCGTCCACCACCGTCAGTTTGTCGTGGCCCACCCAGTCACAGTTGGCATTGCTGTCTGCCTGAACATTGGCGTCCTTGTCGGCGGCAGCCTGTTCTTGCTGGCTACAACCGAGAAGCCCTGCGAGTAAAAAGAAGCTCAGCAGGCAAGCTGCGCCCATTGATTTGAATTTCATGTCGACTCCTTGTCAGGTTTGAAAAACTAATGTGCGTGCATTGTGAAGTGTCGAAGGGAAATCGTCAACCGGGTGATTCTATTTTGGGGCGGGAACCCCCTACTTAATGACAAAAAAAAACCGCGGCAAAAGCCGCGGAAATTTTTATGGCGGGAGCGACGAGACTCGAACTCGCGACCTCCGGCTTGACAGGCCGGCGTTCTAACCAAACTGAACTACGCCCCCGTCAGAATCTCTCTAACGAGGCCAGCAATATAGTTGGGGCAGGGGGCGGTGTCAAATTTTTGTTGCCAAGATTTGCAAGGTTTTTTACCGCCTGCCCGATGGATGCCAAAAGGGCCAAAATCCTTGTTTTAACAGCCAATGTCCTCACAATAAACATCATACAGAGTTTCAACAGCCCACGTAGAGCCAAAAAACTCACAAAATTCCTCTTTTAAAGAGGGATGGCCCATTAACAGGACCACTCCCGATGGTGCCAAATGAGCCTTGAGGCTGATGGCCCAAGCTTGGGCAATCCAATCTTTGGGCATTGGCCGATGATTGGCAACCAGCAAGCGCGACAGGCCCGTATTACCGGCAAATTCTTCGTCTACGCCTTCATTTTCCCAGATTTTCCTAAAATTTGCAGCCAAATGAGCATCCCACCGCTGCCAGTGGGCCTTGTCCAGGCTGCCAGCCACTTGCCAACGGTCATTTCTGGCCAGATCCAACAGAGCGAGGTCCAGGTCTGGATCAAAAAACCCACCAAGCTTATCTCCGGGGCGCAGTTCCTTATACACCTGGTCAGAGAAATCCACCGGCTCACAAATAACATCCTCAGGTTGGGCAAATAAAGCCCTGGACGGCAAATTCCCGGGATCAACCAGTGGAAAAGCCCCAAAAGGGATGCCTCGTATTAAAAGTTGATCGCACCCGGCATTAAGTAACTCTTCAAACCAGCCTTTAGGCAAAGAATCCACTTCCACCATGCCAACAGCCTCCGGACTCACGGCCCTGGTTTCATCCCAGACCCCCAGATCGGTCATGGGTTGTCTCAGAGCCCCCATACTCACATCATCAGCAATTAGCAACAGAGATGATTGACCTTGTATTTGCAAACGCTGCCGCGTCTCCAACAGGAAATCACGAGATAAAGTGGCTGGGAGATCTTCACCATCAAAACACAAATGACCAGGCATCAGAGCATCGGCCCCAGCCCTCAGTCCTGCCTGAAAAGGCAATTCATCATTTTCAGAAATGCAGACTGCGGAAGATTCCAGATGAGTATCTGTTGAACTGCGACCATGTCCCGGCCAATGCTTCAGACAACAGGAAAGACCTGCCTCGGTAAGTCCTTTGACAGCGGCTGCCACGTGCGCACTGACAACCTCAGCAGTGAAGCCGAAAGCCCTGGCCCCAATTACCGGGTTACGAGGCTCCAGAAGTACGTCGGCGCATGGCCCGAGAACCCGGTCAATACCCACAGCTTTCAAACGCCGCCCTGTTTCAAAATGCACCCGGCGGGTTAAGTCGGTATCGTTTCGCTGTCCGAGGGCAAAAGCCACTGGCGGGCGCCCTACGGCTTTTGCCAATTGAGAAACCGGCCCACCTTCGTGATCAGCCATGATTTCCAAATCAGGGACATGCTTTTTCAGCTCCCTGCAAAGTTTTTTTAATTGGGGAAAACTCTCTGCATTTCGTGAGAACAGGATCACTCCCGTGGGTTGATAAGCCTGTAACCAAGCCCACTCCCTGTCACTTGGCCAAACACCCTGGAGACCAACAATAAGCCGAGTTGCTATTTCACAATTTTCCATCAGGGTTTCTTCAGTGGTTTCAAAATACTGCCCGGGTAATAATGACTCAAAATTTTACTGGCCGAATAACCCTTGCGCGACATTTCCAGGGCCCCCACCTGGCACAATCCAATTCCATGCCCGTATCCTCGTCCCCGCACCGAAACCTGAACCAGACTGCCCTCACGGCGAACCTTCTCCAGCTCGAAGCGAGCGCTTCTGAGAATGCCCGGCTTGTTGGCCTCTGGGGCCAGAACCCAACGCACCCGATCTCCGCGAATGTGGTAAGTTCCCGCCTCGCAGGTAATCAATAAATGGGCAATGCGTCCGCTGGGTGTGTTTTCCAGAATCTCCAGGTCATGAACAGCCCCTGGAAAATGAGGATCCGCTCCGCTTTGGCCAGGCGTAAAAATTGGACGAGCCCAAATGGCCCGGTTCATTTCCGTCATATAATCCACATATGCGGGAAGAGATGTCTGCAGAATTTCCTGAAGTTCAGTTGCTGTCCAGCTTTGTGCCCAATTGAAGTATTTATAGTCGGAGCAGAAAGGTGCAGCGCCGGAATGAGGCACGTCGTCCTTGTCCACAAGGTATCCTATTCCCTGTCGGGGCCATACTTCCTGTATTTTGCTGCTGGTTCCACCGCAACAGGCACTGTAGTAAGCGTCAACCAGCTCACCCTTATGGGCTAAAACCATGCCGGCTGTTTCTAAGATGGCCTGGTTGCACAGAACGTCTTCGTGACGGCTACCTTTGTAAACCTGGTCCATAACACTGGCATAAACATCAAAACCAAACTTCCGCCGACTGCCCAGATGACTAATGGTGTAGGTTCGGGCCGCTACCGCCTGCGCCGCCTGAGCGGCCAACTCTTCTTCACCGTGTCTGCCTATTTCCCAAGGCACCACCCCGCAAAGATAAGACTCCAAATCCACCTGATTAACTAAAGTCAGACCACTTTTTTCAATAGAGGGAAAAATTAAAAAGTCACCGCGATAATCCTGATCACCATGAGTGAGTCGACTGTTCGGATCCATGGGCTGCAAAACCACACCCGCTGCAACACCTTGTTTCCCCTGCAATGACCATTGCACTTGTTGTCCCTTGCGATGAAAACTGACTGAGCCCCCCTGGGCTCCAATTTTACTCAGCCGTTTGCGGCTTTGGGAATCAAGAAGCAAACCCGTTGAGTTAATGCTGACGATAAGGCTTTCCTGGCCTTCAATGAGGCCGACATCTAGAAGAGTCGGCACAGAAAAGCTTTCCTCTGCAGAAGATGGAGTAACGCCCGGCTCAAGAGGAGCCAGGCGTTTGGGTGCGCATCCGGATAACAGGGAGCTACCCAGAACAACAACGATTGTCGATACTATTAAAACCCGGGCAAAGATCCGTCTTTGCATCAGGGCCCCCTTTAAACTAATTCATGACCACAAGTCGCTGCATGGGGCTGACCACCAACCCGGCAGACGTATTCATTTCCAAACGGTACAAATAGGTGCCGTTAGCCAGAGAATCGCCGTCATCATCTCTGCCATTCCATTCAATAACACCTTCTGTGCCGCCAGTATAGACAAAAGGAACATTCGCAACAATTCTACCTGACACAGCAAATACCCTGACTTTCCCTTCACCACTGACCGCATTGGTTTCGTACAGGAAACGGGTGCCGTCTTTCATAGGATTTGGGTAGTTCAGAACCTGGGAAATACTCGCTTCGGTGCCCCCGGATTTTTCTTCTTCCAGAACATATGTCGTCTCGAAACCATCGACATCCAGAATCACTGAACGTTCACCGGTTGTGCCGGCTTCGGCCAGAGCCGTAAATGAGAACGAAACACTGTTGGTTTTACTGGAGCCCATTTGAATATTGCTCAAAACCAGATTATCACCCCGAAGTTCATACACCGAGTTTTCATCCAGCCAGGAACTGCTTGTCATTTCGCATTGAAAATCCACTTCGGTATCCGGAGGGAAAGCATATACGGCAGGATCAATCAATTCACCGTCAGCAGAAAAAGTTGCATCCTGATTGATATTCAAAACCAGAGTGTAATGCGAGTCGCTTTCCAGTGCTGCCCCTGTATCATAAACATCAATCAAAATTTGATGATCAAAAGGTCTTACCGGAACAACCAGTTCATAATTGACTTCCTGATGGTCGTCCTGTCCCTCAGGAAGGCTTTCAGTGGCCACACTGGAGGTCAGGTCCGCACCCGTGGAGTCGGTCACCTGTAAACGGGAAATGCCCGCTTCGTCTTTGGCCACAACCTCAATGGTGCTTTGATTAGATGCGTCGGTGCTGGTTAAATCAAATTCACCGGAAATTTCCTGGTCCGGTTCACCAAGCAGGGTTGATGTAACTACGGGAGGGCCGGCATCAAGCATCATTAACGGGTCGCCCAAAAGGGTGTACTGGGCAACCATTTCACGATAAATAACCCCACCATGAATTGCCATTATATCCGCCTCGCAATACCACATCAATTCACCAAGCATCCATCGGCTACGACCTTGCTCAGGCGGTTCTCCTGAAGGGACAGTCTTTGTATGAGGGGGCGAATTGATCCATC
>JAAEOA010000227.1 GCA_024223715.1 bacterium
CCCACCCCATCCTCTCCTTGGGTGAGCGCATCTACGGATGTGACAAGCGGTGCAAACTCGTCATCGTGCATGAAGCGGCTAATCACTGCCCATACCGCGTCAGGAGTCGCGTCTATTTCCAAGGATCGTTCAATATGTATCATGTTTTTTTCCTCAAATTATGACTGTAACGCCAGTGTTACAGGTAGATAGCCGGTATTCAGCTTGGGAAAGTCCCAGATGCAACCATCCCGTTGGCAACTATAATAGTCCCCTTGACAACTATTGTCAAGGGGACTATATAGGAAGTATGCAGCACCAGACACAGGGGAGATTTTTATGTATACCAAACTTAGAGAGAAACTTTTGCCGCTCGACGCGATAAATGACGCTAAGGTAGCGATGACGCGTCTTTTTGAAGCGGATATTGCAGGCAAGACAGACTACGACGACCCCACTCTTCGCTTACTCGTGCTTATTCGATTGGCACCGAAGGGTGTGATTCGAGCAGTAGATATTAGTGAACAGATGCAGAAAAGCACGAGTCACATCTCGCGCCTGATCGATCGTGCCGAGTCCAGGGGACTGCTCGAACGCCGTGCCGATCCATCGGACCGCAGGGCCCAACAGATAGCCCTTACCAAGCTGGGGATACAGGAGATTGATGCCTACGTCCCCCATGCCATGACATTGTTGGACGAGGCCATCTTCGCCACCCTGTCCAGCGACGAAATCTCTCTACTCATTGACCTGTTGAGCAGAGTGGAAACCGCGTCAAGACAGCTCATCTCCCAGCGAGAGAGGCAAACCGATTGATTGTGTATCGGTCGGCATGTGTAGGCTGAATAAACGCCCTCTTCTGCTCGTGTAATTTCCCTTGAGAGGATAGCAAAATCAAACGCATAGTTCCCCCCGTTAGGACGAATGTTGACACCATTCTACTCACGTGTTTTCCCGTTTTGCATTGCGGGCTGCGAGCATCAGGGCTGGAATCAGGTACCGGTCCACGCGCCGCTATTAATAAATTCACCGCCTGTCACTTGATCCAATTTCTCTTTGCTGAGTTCCCGAACCGTTTTGACATGGGCCTTGCGGGCGTCCTGAGCGGTGAAGTTACAGCCCACTTCCGAAGCGATTTTGACAAGATCGGCATAGATGCCCTTCTCGCGTTCGGCAAGGGCCTTCAACTTCATCTGCAATTCCTCATTTCCTGAAACCTTCTCAAAAAACACATTCACATTTTCCACTGACATGGCTCCTCCTTCTTTTTGAATATGATAAAGTTAGCACCCGTCTATTTTGATTAAATTAAATCGGCAAAACACCTAATTGCAATGCCCCCCGACGCCCTTTCCAATTCATCGTCGCTCAGTGCAGAGGTAACTTGATCCATGTCCTCCCTGGAAAAATCAAAGCCACTCTCCTTTACAAATTTCATGCGGTCCTCAGGGGAAGACTTCCCGCTGCATTCCTTTCTGAAATTTTCGTCATTTTTCATTCTTTCCACAAATGCTTTGGCGCTTTCAAATGACATTTGTTTCTCCTTCGCTGTTTGGGCTATTGATTAATGTTCGTGGACTATTTTCGAAAAACCGAAAACCCTGTTGGAATTCAGCGTAACTGAAACCAATGCTTCCAGCAAGGAGTGACAGAAAAATTCAACCGCTCGCCAACACAAGGCGCATGTCGTTTATCCATGGATTGACGTCGGGGTAACAGCCCGCGATCTTGTCTAATTCCCTGGCTTACAATTTGATTGAGATGAAGCAATTGTCTTTCCTTGAGAAAAAAAGCCAGTATACTGCAAACTACTGAATTAATGGTTTCCCAAAAGGTGTAAATATGTTGAATGTTGTCATTATTGCCGTTGCACTGTTTTTAGCGGCATTCCTGATCTTGTCAAAAAGGCTTTCGAGATCAGCTGACTGGAAGGCTACGGTAACGCCGCTGGCCTCAATCATGGGTAGTGGTTTTCTCGTCAGTGCGCCTTTGCTTGCTGGAGTTGTGGGCAACCTGGCCGTTATTTGCATGGCGATATTGCTTGTTCTGGCTTATGGGGTGGGCGGAGCAATTCGTTTCAACATTCGACATTTTGAACCAATTGAAAACGTTGGATACGGCCCCGCTCAAAGCACAGCCTTTCTCTCACGGATAGTGCTTGCCATCGCTTATTTCATCTCGGTAACTTACTACCTTCAACTCCTGGCCGCATTTCTGTTAAATGCGGCGGGCATTTCGAGTCAACTTGCCGCTCATTCGATTACGTCGGGCCTATTGCTGATTATCGGGGGGGTCGGGATCTGGCGAGGCTTGGGGATGCTCGAAAAATTGGAAAAATATGCTGTGGCCTTGAATCTGGGCATGATCGGTGCCCTTCTGGTCGGCCTTGCCGTGCACAACGTGAATCTGCTGATTGGTGGCCAGTGGGCGCTTCCTGTGGTTTCGTCGGAAATCAATTTCAGGGATGTTCGAGTATTATTGGGACTGTTGATAGTGGTTCAGGGGTTTGAGACTTCCAGATATCTGGGTGATGGCCATCCCGCCGAACAACGCATCGCAACCATGCGCGCGGCGCAGATGTTGTCCGCCGCAATCTATCTGGTGTTCATTGGTTTGGCGACAGTGCTTTTTCACGATGGGCTTGGTGCGGACGTAACTGCGATCATCAGCATGACGGCACCGGTGGCCATTGTACTCCCTGTACTGCTTTCAATCGCGGCAATCGGTAGCCAGTTCAGCGCTGCGGTTGCTGACAACGAGGGCGCGGGTGGTTTGATTGTGGACATCACACACCATAAAGTTCCCATGCGTTTTGCATACCTGTTGATTCTTCTGGTCACCGTGATGTTGACCTGGGAAACCAACGTTAATGGAATCATCACCTATGCATCTCGTGCGTTTGCTTTGTTCTATATGTTACAGTGCGTGGTGGCGTTGCTGGTTGCCTGGCAAACGAAGGACCTTCCCCGACGTCCCATTCGGCTGGCTGGTTTCGCGATCCTGGCCACCATTTGCCTACTTGTTTTCGCCCTTGGATTGCCTTCTGAATAGCTCTGGCCGACTGTTCATTGGTGGAGCAGCGTCTGGGCAAACGGTTGCAGAAATTCTTAGGGAGCATGTCGGAGAATATGACGAATTTAGCAACAATATTATTATGCATGACTGCAGGATATCTCCTGCGAAGAAGTGGCAAATTTACTGAAAAAAGCTCCTCGGCCCTGAACGTTTTTGCGCTCAATGTTGCTTTTCCGCCACTAATAATTCATCATATTCCGGCCAGTCTAAAGCATACCGGATTCTCCATGGAGCTGTTGGTTCCCATTTCCATGGCGTGGATATTGGTTTTGGTGGCCCTGATTGTCTTTAATGTTCTGGGCCGGATTTTCAAATGGAAAAAAGAAACCATTGGCGCCCTGGTCCTTACAGCGGGATTTGGAAGTACCTCCTTCGTTGGATTTCCAATAATTGAGGCCTTGCTTGGGTCCAAGGCAATGGATACCGCGATCATTGTTTCTCAAGCGGGGACTTTTCTGGCTCTGTCTACAATTGGGCTGGTCATTGCTACAGTATATTCCAAACACGACACAACACTGCCAGCAATTCTTAAACGACTGGCCACCTTTCCGCCCTTTCTCGCCCTGGTTTTTTCAATCCTCATCTACTTGATGGGAATAACAATTCCAGCCAAAATTGATGCTGTGCTCGTAAAATTAGCCGCGTCACTTACTCCGGTGATCCTGGTATCGGTTGGTAGCAAGCTTCATTTCAAATTCGATTTAGTTAAACCCCATCAGGGTCCGCTTTTGACCGGTTTATTTTTTAAACTCATTTTTTCACCAATATTGTTTTGGCTACTCTATGGGCAAATCTTACATGATTACAGCAAAGCAGCAGAAATTACTCTGTTGGAATCGGCCATGGCTCCCGTAGTCACTGGAGCAATTATTGCCGCCCAGTTTGAGTTGGATGCAAAGCTTGCCTATTTGCTTGTTGGTATTGGTGTCCCGCTTTCCTTGATATCTGTGCCTTTCTGGTTTCTGGTTGCCAAAACTGTTTTCGGTTCCTGAATTTGGAAATGGTCGATACATAGCCTTTGCTAATTGGGTTGTGCCCAAGAGAATGTCGCTGGGTGCTTTTTTGCAAAAACACCCAGCAATCTTCAAACTAAAACACATAAAACCCCAGTGTTTGATCAAATCTATGGCCACAAGTTGAACCAGCGACATTCTTTTGGGCACAACCGAGGATCACTTCACAAGAACCATCCGTTTAACCAACTGGTTGTCTCCAGTGCTCAAACGATAGAAATAGGCGCCCGAGGCAATCTGGCGGCCACTGCTGTCCTGGCCATTCCAGCTGACCTGGTGTTCGCCGGCAGTCATTGATTCATTCACCAGAGTAACCACTCTGCGCCCGGAAATGGTGAAGACCGCCAACTCTGCCTGGGTGGCCCGAGGCAATGAGAAAGCAATAGTGGTCGTGGGGTTGAATGGGTTGGGGTGATTCTGACGCAGAATAACCGGTGCCATAACCTCAGGAGTATCATCCACTGCCGAAAGCCCCTGGCTGGAAAAAGTTTCAATGGCAAAATCATCGATGGCAGCTTCAACCAGGCCACCGTTGTTGAAATCACAGGCAAGGAAACGAATAACAATCTGGTCGGTTAAGGCGAAAGAACCATCCTGCAGCGTATTGATTTCCACGTTGACCTGATTCCAGGAAGCCGCGTTGTCAACAATTCGGTCCAGCTCAACCCAGCTGTTCCCGTTGTCGTTGGATATTTCCACCACAAAATCATCGTCGATGGAAAATCCATCTTCGCCATACCAGCACCAGTATTTCACCACTGCCCGATCAACACCCGAGAGGTCGAAGACGGGAGTTTGCAAGGTGGTACAACCGCCATCAACATCTTCAGTACCGGCACCATCTCCCGGGTTCGCGTTGCCAGTAACAAAACAAGCCACTCCCGGGTCAATGGTATGATCATTTTCGGGTTGAACAAAAGCACCGTTGTATTCGGTTCCAACTGGATCTTCCCTGACCCAAAGGCCTGAAGTTGCCTCGTCACCAGGTACACCAATCAGCCATTCGGGGTCACCGGGTTCTTCAGCATCGGTGAGGTACATGTTTTCAGTTATCAACAGGGTGAAAAATTCACCAGGAGCACTTTCTGGCAGGAATGAAGACCGGTCATTTCCGTCGGCGCCAAGATAGTAATAAATGATCTCGGTGTTGGCTGGGTGACCTGGAATAGCTGCGCTCCAGATACCTTCTTCGGAAGGATTCATTTCAATGGAATTCCAGGTCGATGCCTGAGCAATTTTCCAATTCAAAATCACATTATCAACAGCGCTGGCGTCGTAAGCAAAAACACTCACCGGATATGGGCCCACATTATCGGAAGTGGCCAGTTCCCCGGTTGGGTTGGATAAAGCCGGGCCAGCATTGTCGTGCAGTACAATATCCAGAGTCGTTTCGAGGTCTTCTACAATGTTGATACCGGATAATTCCTGGGTCTCAAATCCTTCCAGGCTAACAATCACGGTGTACTCACCTGCCGGAACACTGGTGATGTAATTTCCGTTGGCGTTGCTGGTTGAATACCCGGCTCTGCCAACTAATTCAATCCTTGCACCCGACAGAGGACCATTATCGTAAGAATCGTTGGTTATTTGTCCCGTCAAGGTTCCAAATCCGTACATACTGGCCTCTACGGCTGCAAAGGCATCGATGATACCCCAGCCGTAAGTATTGTCTTCGCCTGCCGCACCAAGGTCGACTGCGGTATCCATGAGAATTTGTTTCAGGGCGTTCACTTCAAGATTGGGATTGGCCTGTCGCATGAGAGCCACCACACCACTGACGTGAGGACCGGCCATGGATGTTCCGCTCATGTTTTGGTACCCACCACCAGGTTGGGCACTGTAAATATCGCTTCCGGGAGCACTTACTTCGGGTTTAATGGAAACCGCCGGATCAACAAAGGCGCAGGTTGTAGGGCCACGGCTGGAAAAGCCGCTAATGGAATAAGGGGCGGTATGGAGAGTTGACCCCACGGAGAAACAGTTGTAAATGGTGGAAGCCCTGTCTGAAGGAGAGCGTAGAGTTCCAGCACCAGGGCCTTCATTTCCCGCTGAGAAAACAACGACAACACCTGCGGCTTCACAGTTGTCGATGACATCCCACCAACGATCATCACAGTCAAAATAACCACTAAAGTTCTCATTCACGCCCCAGGAATTCTGGACAACATCCGGCACATCTACGATGGTTTCAGGATTGCCGTCCGGGTCGGTGAACCACTGGAAACAGGCGATAACATCGTTGTCCAGTTCATTTCCTCCGCCCTGATTGATGGCATTGGTTGCTATCCAGCTGGCACCTGGGGCAACACCGATAGTATCGTCAAGGGCTACACCGGCCATGGTTCCAACGGTGTGGGTTCCATGCCCATGATTATCAACGGGGAAGGTTGTTCCGCCACCCAGAACATCCAGCCAGCATTCGCTTGCGTCCGCTTCATTTCCACGCCAGCGGGATGCAAAAGAAGGATGCGTTCCGTCAACACCAGTGTCCAGGGAGCCAATGATTGAGCCAGAACCATCGATGCCCAACTGTTCCCATACTTCCGGGGCACGAATGGCTGAAATACCAGGTGTTGTTCCAATCCCACGACTGTCCATTTCGGCTCTGCCACCATTGGCAGATTCAATGCTAACCGGTTCAATAAGTTCAGGCACAAAATTTGGTTCGATATAATCAACTTCTGCCCGCTGGGCAATGCGCTCAATTTCAGCAGGAATGGCATACACAACCATTACGTTGGCAATCCAGTAACGGGTGTAACCCAGGATGCCGTCCCGGTCTGTTGCTGTATCAAGTTCCAGGGCAAGATCATCCTGAATTCGAGCTGCGTCCTGAAGGCTGTAAACGATTTCAGCATGGCGACGCTTGCGGGTGGCCTTGCGAGCTGTGAGTTCCTGTGAAAGAGCCTGAATGTCGGCCCGATCAGTAAAATGGACCAATACGCTTACTGGTTGGTCGGTGGGCGTATCATCCAACATGGCCCGCAACCCTGGAGAAAGTTCTCCGGCATTGGCCGACAGGGCGGGAATAATAAATAGAAGAAGGGTTAGAAAAAACAGAGTTCCGGCTTTGGCATTTCTCACAATGGTCTCCTCCAAGCTTGGCTTTTCTGGCAGTGCTGGGCAACAGGCAAGTATGGTGGCGAGTTCCATGGGATTCAAGCCTTGCCTTTAGGCATCTTACACGATATTCGCGGCAACTTCTTCACAGCCTTGTGAGATTTAGGAGATTTATTCCATGAAATCTGAAAATAGGATAAAAAATTGTACAAAACGGGCCCGACATATTTGCCAGGCCCGCCTTATTCTTCAAGTTTTATTCTTTTTGCTTATCGGTACAGAGCTTTAATACCGTCAAAAGTAGCTGACTCAGTAACAACAACACCATCGCCCTGGGTTACGTTGTCGATGGCCCAAGTGGCGTCGCCACTGATGGCGTTGGCGCCGAAGTGCTGCAAACGGTAGGTTCCGTTATCCATGAACCAGCTGGTGCCTCCACCATTGACGTCATTCAAATCGTCGGTGCCGCTGAAAATATACAGACCAATTTGGTCGTAGTCGGACATGATGGTCTGGTAAGAAGGAATGGTGGGGTCGGCGTTGTTAGGCCAGCGAAAGAAATCGTTTTCATCAATGGTGATGGCGAAAGTTTCCCAGCCGGAAAAGCTGTTCATGTCCAGGCTAACGCCACTTCTTGAAATGAACATTCCCTGGGTTCCGCCTGTATCGCTTTCGCGGGAAACAACCCAACGGGCATATACGTTGCCGTCATCGTCGCCCATGGCGCCGTTGTCTGCAGAGATGGTTGTCCAGTTGCCGGTGCTGTAAACGTTGCACTGCAGGGTGCGGCCGTTAACGTCACCCATGAAACCGTTCTCACCATAGTAGCCCAACCAATAGGCGCGTTGGTCGCGATCTTCGGAAACGGTTTGGTAAACGGATCCAATGGGGTCGCCCAAAGTAGAAGACCACAAAGCAGGTTCGTTAGTGTAAAGGACTTCGTATCCGGGATTTCCAGGAGGCAAGCCCATGTAGGCCATTTGCCAGTCATCATTGGTGGTATCGAAATAGAAACCCGAAATTTCGGCGCGTTGGGCAGGAGCGGCCATGCCCTCAGGCATTCCGGGCACAACGGGGGTTACGCCAGCCAGGGCACTGGTGGCTATAAACAAGGTGACGGCCAGAAGTAACAGTTTTTTCATGAGTTCTTTCCTCCAAGATGCGGACCTGTACCAAAAGACCACAAACAAGTGTGCGCCAAAGGAGGTTCCCCCTGTAAACTTTTGGTATTGTTGATTATATGGAAAAGAGTGCGACTGGTTAGCAAATAGGCAAAAGCAGATTGGCTCAGTTGTTTCTTCTCCCTCTTGCATGGATTGTATCATTTTTGTGATAAAAACTCAAATCTTTTCTATTTCCCCCTTACACGGCCTTGCAAATTATAGTCTGCGCTGCCCCAACTGCCGACGAAAAAAGAATATTCCGCTTCCCAAAACAGCAATACCAACCCAAACGGCTGGCGAAATTCTGGACATTTGTTCCACCACCGAAATTCCACTGCCGAGAATCCAGCCCAAGCTAAACAATCCAAGGCCTGCCGGAGCCATCAGACCCAGATGGTGCCATTGCAAAGGAGAACGGGCTTCTTCAACGGGGGCCTTTTTGGTTGTTACCGCTGAATGTTCAAAACCCTCAAGCAAGGCTTCGCGCCAAATGTTGTCGCTGGGCGTGGTTTTATCATCGACATAGACTTCACCGTCACGTAACAGGCTGGAAAGGGTTCGTTTTTCAGTCATGATTTTTCTCCAACACAATTCGCAAACGACTGAGGGCCCGATGGCACCTCACCTTGGCGGCTGTTTCGCTAATTTTCAGGCGGTCGGCCACCTGGGCAAAAGGCATTTCTTCGAGATGTCGCAAAGCCAGAACCTCCCGGTCCCTCAGGCCCAATTGAGCAATGGCGGCTCGTACGGTGGCCGCTGTTTCTTTTCGTTCCAAAGTGCGCAGCTGATCGTCCGCATTGTCGGGCCGGTCAACGGCTATTTCCACCGGGGCTTTTCTTTCATCGTGCTTGCGCTCCAGGCTGGCCTGACGCAAGCCTTCACGCCAGGCAATGCGGTATAACCAGGAAGAAAGCCGGCTCTCACCCCGAAAATCGGGCAGGCCTTTCAGGGCTTTCTGGAACACAACCGAAAGAGCATGATCCACTTCTCTGATACGCATGCGCATCAACACAGCTTTTACCATGGGTTCCCAGTCATCGATAAAGCGTGTGGCGCGGCGGCGATCCAGGGGCAAATATCGGTCTGTTTTTTCCCTCGGATCGAAAGTGGACGCGCTAACCGGGTTGTTCATATTGAGTAGGACCCACTGTGGGAGTGAAAGGTTACAGGTTGCAGTTAAATTTATTTTTTCGATTATTGAAATATACTGTAACCAATGCCGGTTGGGGAAGGTCCAATGGGGTGAAACGACGAGTTAATTTTTTCAACGGAGGATATTATGTTACCCCTATTAGCCAGCGAATCATTGATTGAATTCAAACAATTGCTGATTCCCATCACCGTGATCACCCTTTCCATGTCCATTCCCATTGTGGCTATCATTACCGATCATTTGCAAAAGAAAGAGCGCATGCGCCTGATGGAAAAAGCCATTGAGCACGGTGCGAATTTGGAATCTCTGGATTTTGAGGATTCCGCTAACAAACAGAAAAAATTGCCTTATCGTTCAGGCATGGTTTTAGTGGCGGTGGGAATTGCACTGCTATCCGCTGACAGATTTGTTGGCATTGAGATGTTCCCCTTCCACCTGCCTTTGGGCCTTGGCGGACTGATTGTTCTTGCCGTGGGCATCGCTTTGATCTTGAATGACTTCATGAACCGGGATCAACTTATCAAGGAATAAGTATCCAGATCGGTTGTCGTTACAAGTTGTTTAATGGAAGCGATTGATGTTGAAGCCTGCTTTTTTTGCACCCATTGCTTATTTGGCGATGATTTTTGGACTGCATATTTTTGAAAGCGCGTGGTTGGCCTTTGCTATTTATCATGGTTTGATTCTGATTGTGATGCTGGGCAAAGGCGACCGTAAATACTGGCGGGAATTGTTTGCTGGTTGGGATTGGAAATTTGGACTGGGTGCAGTGGTTTTTGGTTTGGGTGGCGGGCTGGTTTTGTATTTTCTGGCCCCATATGCCGGGGTCGATTCGGGGTTGATTCAGCCAGTGCTTAATCGACTTGGATTAACCGGCAAGGCGTGGTTGATTTTTGTTTTTTATCATTCCCTGGTGAATCCATTTTTTGAAGAGGCGTTTTGGCGGGGGAAGCTGGGCTCCAACAGCCGTCGTCTAATTTTGAATGATTTGTTTTTTGCCGGGTATCATTTACTGGTTTTGCTATTGTTTCTGGATTGGCCGTTTTTAGTGTTGGCTTTTGTGGTGTTGGTTCTGGCTGGATGGCTGTGGCGACAGCTGCGTGTTCGCTGTGGCGGACTTGCCGTGCCGGTGGTCAGTCACATGGCCGCCGATGGCAGCATTATGTTGGTGACTTTAATCCTCAGTCTGCGGGAGATTGCCTGATGAATCCTTTCGATTTGCCGGTTGAAAAAATTGAAGCCCTGGTTGAAGAACATGGAACGCCAATTTATTTGGTGAGCCGTTCAAAGATACGGGAGAATTTTGAGGCGCTGGACCGCGGCCTGCCGGCAGTGAAATTTTATTACGCCATGAAGGCGAATCCACATCATGAAATATTGAAGATTTTGGTAGCCGCTGGTGCTGGTTTTGATGTGGCTTCCCGCGGGGAAATTATGGCGGCGGTGGCAGCGGGTGCAGACCCGAAAAAGGATCTGATTTTTGCCGATACGGTGAAAGATCCGAAGCAGATTGCTTATGCTCATTCCATTGGGTTGGATGATTTCACTTTCGATAACATGTCTGAGATTACACAGATTGCACGGCATGCCCCAGGGGCGAAAGTTCACTTGCGAATTATTGTTTCCAATGAAGGAAGCGTGGCGCATTTGAGTCATAAGTTTGGGGCTGAGGTTTCGGATGCGGTGGCGTTGTTGGAGGCTGCACGGGATCGTGGGCTGCGGCCGCATGGAGTTAGTTTTCATGTTGGGAGTCAGTGCCTGGAATCGGAGCGTTATGTGGAAGCCCTGAGGGCTACGCATGGGGTTTTTGATGCTGCCGCGGCGGTGGGGATTGAGTTGAAGAGTATTGATATTGGTGGTGGTTTTCCGGTTCGGTATATGGATGAGGAGATTGATATTTCCGGGATGTGTAAAGTTATTGAGGATGAGTATGAGGCTTTGTTTGGTGGGGTTGGTGAGTCGCAATGTCAGTTGGTGGCCGAGCCTGGTCGGGCTGTTGTTGGTGATGCGGTGGCACTGGTGACGAAGGTTATTTCGGAGTCGGTTCGTGGGGGGCAGAATTGGTTGTATTTTGATGATGGGACTTATGGGAGTTTTATGGAGGTTTTGCTCTATAAGGTCAAGTATCCTTGGCGGGGCATCACTGATGGGCCAATGAAGAAGTATGTTTTGGCTGGGCCGACTTGTGATTCCATTGATGTTTTTTCCCGGGACGAAAGTGGGGAAGTTTGTGCGGTTGAATTACCGTCGATGGGGTTGGATGATTTGTTGATTGTTGGGAGTATGGGGGCTTATTCTTTTTCGGAGAGTACCCGGTTTAATGGGTTTGAGCCGGCTCGGTTTGTTTATTTGGATTGATGGTAATTTCGGGGCAATTTTGCTGGTCAGGTCTTGAGTTTCAGAAAACCAGCCCGGTTTATTTGCTATTTTATTTTGTGTATTGACGCTCTTCCAGGCGGCGAATCTCGCCAGTTAATACTTC
>JAAEOA010000228.1 GCA_024223715.1 bacterium
AAAGTATGTTTTATCTCACCACGAAAAACACGAGGGACATGAAGGGTAATAGGATGTTAAATTTATGAGCGTCCAAAGCATAGCAGGCCTTGTGGTTTTCGCATGTATTGCTTGGCTGATCAGTGAAAACCGCACCAAGGTCAGTATCAAAATTGTTGTCGCCGGAATCGCAATCCAGCTGGCGGTGGGATTCATTCTATTAAAACTGCCTGTCTTTAGAGATTTCTTTATATCATTAAACCGCCTGGTTCTCTCCTTGGAAGAATCTACTGCCGCCGGAACATCAATGGTGTTCGGCTACCTGGGAGGCGGAGATCTGCCCTTTGCTGAAAAATTTCCGGGGGCCAGTTTTATTTTAGCCTTCAGGGCCCTTCCCCTTATTCTCGTAATAAGCGCCTTGTCAGCCCTTTTGTTTTACTGGAAAATCCTTCCCATAGTGGTTCAAGCTTTTTCCTGGTCATTGCAAAAAACCATGGGTTTGGGCGGCGCCGAGGGATTGGGCGTTTCAGCCAATATTTTTGTGGGTATGGTGGAATCGCCTCTCTTTATCCGTCCTTATTTGAAGGACATGACACGCAGCGAGCTATTCACGCTGATGACCACAGGCATGGCCACCATTGCCGGAACAGTCATGGTGCTTTATGCCAGCATATTGAGCAACGTTATTCCCGATATCATGGGCCACATTTTGACTGCTTCCATCATAAGCGTGCCGGCAGCCATCACGATTTCCAAAATCATGATTCCCGAAACCGGCCAGCTAACTTCCGGAGAAATGACAGCACCTGAAACAGCTTTAAGTGCCATGGACGCCATTACAAAGGGCACCATTCAGGGAGTGAAGCTTCTGATAAATATCATTGCCATGCTGATTGTGCTGGTGGCCCTGGTTCATCTTGTCAATCTAATCCTCGGCCTTTTACCGGAAATCGGTGGCCAGCCCGTGACTTTGCAAAGACTTCTGGGCCTAGCAATGGCACCGGTGGTGTGGCTCATGGGTGTTCCTTGGGAGGAGGCCCCTGTGGCCGGCGCCCTTATGGGAACCAAGACAATTCTTAACGAACTGCTAGCCTACCTGGATATGAGTCGTCTGGCCAAAGGCGCTTTGAGCCACAAAAGTATGGTGATTATGACC
>JAAEOA010000229.1 GCA_024223715.1 bacterium
CCTGAAAATGAAAGCATGGCAAAGGAAATTGCAAACGAACACGAATTTGTAGACCTGCGAAACATCGGATCGATCATGGCCTCAGATCAGGCCGCGATTTCAGCCTATGCACGCGGGCTACTCTACTGGCACCGTCACAACAAGTATTGCAGCCGTTGCGGTCAGGCCACGCAAAGCCGGCATGGCGGTCACATGCGTCAATGCGTTAATGCCGAATGCCTTAAGGAACATTATCCACGAACTGACCCGGCCGTTATCATGCTGGTTGAAACCCGGTTGGGAGCCAACAACACACCTGCCTGCCTGCTGGGCCGACATGCAAAACTGCCTGACCGTATTTATTCAACGCTGGCGGGTTACGTTGACCCCGGAGAGAATCTTGAAGAAGCGGTCGCACGAGAAATCATGGAAGAAGCTGGCATCACACTTGATAGTATTCAATACCTCGGCTCACAACCCTGGCCTTTCCCGTCTGCCCTGATGATGGGATTTATCGCATCGGCAAGCCACCAGGAACTCACCGTAGACCCGGAAGAACTGGAGGACGCGCGCTGGTTCAGCCGGGACCAGGTTTTATCTTTTGGCGAAGTGGACGATACCCGGGCCCGATATCGCTTACCGCGTAAAGATTCAATTGCACGCAACCTGATCAATGCCTGGCTTAAAAAGACGGGCTGACAAATAATTGGCCACCCGCTTGTGGTGAATTTAAAATCTCTATCCTTAACGGAGGAATTCATGATACCCGATCGAATCTCAATGGTCAGTTTCAATCTCTGGAACACGGAGAGATGGCCCGAACGTGAACCGGCACTGAGGCATTTTCTGAACCGCTTCAAACCGGACATCCTGTGCCTGCAGGAACTGAGAAAAGAAACCATCAAGTGCATCGATGAAACCCTGGTGACGCACGATCACGTCAATGACGATTTGCCCGGCTGGAGTTGTGAAAGCAATATTTACTGGAACAAACACTATTTCTCCGAACTCGCCCACGGCCTTGAGAAACTGGATATGCCGGAAACACACCGCGGTTTCTTTTGGGTGAGGTTGAAGATCAAAGGAAGTGACAAAACCATTTTCGTTTCTACGGCCCATTTCACCTGGCAGGGAACCGAGGAGGAAATCCAGAGTGGGCATTCACCTCGAAACAGACAATCCCGTCAAACCCTGGAGCACCTGAACAGACTGGTAAATAAACAGGAACCCGCGTTTTTTATGGGCGACCTTAATGACCCATTTATCCCGAATGCGCTATTTCCAGCAGGGGGTTATCACTCCTGTTTTAAAACCCTGGGTCTATCAAGTCCGACAACCTGCCCGGCCGTCCCAACCAGCGACGACATTGGTGAAAATCAGGTTTTGGACTGGATTTTTGGCAATGACAAAACAACGGCACTCTCGGCCAGTGTCCCAAAAACCTACACCAATGATATCTCGCCTTCAGACCATTGGCCCGTGCATGCTGTTTATCAATTATCCTAAATTCCTCAGGTATAGTGCGCTTCTGTGGGGGCCAGAAAATAGACCTGGGGCAAGGCGTAAAGCGCGGAATGTCCACGCATTTTAATGCCAGGCCCTTTCAAGCTGTTACAGCGTGGCCATACACCGCCACAGGAGTGCCCACGGAAAATTGGCATTGGACTCTGTAGTGCCTTTCACTCATCGAGTGAAAGGAAAAACACACGTTTTCTCAATTGGGTTATGTATTTATTCATCTTTCGTAGCGGTCAACTGAGGATTTTGGA
>JAAEOA010000230.1 GCA_024223715.1 bacterium
AGGTTCTTGTCACAGCAAATTTTAAGCTTACCTTTGATACGCTACGAAAAGAGTTGAATGGCATCAGTGCCTGGATTTTGGTCCTGGATACCAAGGGGGTCAATGTCTGGTGTGCCGCTGGGAAAGGGACCTTTTCCACTCGGGAGCTGGTCAAAAGAATTACAGACAACCATCTTGAAAAAATTGTTAATCACAAACGGGTCATTGTACCCCAATTGGGTGCAACCGGTGTATCTGCGCGGGACGTGAAAAAGCAGTCACGGTTCAGGGTGATATACGGTCCCGTGCGGGCCAGTGATATCCGAGCCTTTTTAAAGAACGATAAAAAGGCAGAGAAACTGATGAGGCAGGTCACATTTACCATGTATGAACGGTTTATCCTTACACCCGTGGAGATTCAGTCAATCTTAAAACCTGCCCTGATAACAGCCTTTGTCCTGTTACTACTGGCTGGTATCGGTCCTGGTATTTATTCATTTTCAGGTGCTTTACAGCGAGGGGGAGTCTCCGTTCTGGCCCTTGCAGCAGGAATTTTTGCAGGCGCTTTTGTCACCCCGGTGCTGCTACCCTTCATTCCGTCCAGGAAATTTGCCCTCAAAGGAATCATTGCCGGGAGCATTGTTGCGCTGCTTCCGATTCTGTTCGCCGCGTCTGCTGTTAACGGCATGGCCGGACACCTGGCCCTGTTTTTATTCCGTCCAACAATCAGCTCCTACCTGGCAA
>JAAEOA010000231.1 GCA_024223715.1 bacterium
ACCCTTCCCGGTTTTTTTGGTAGTCGTTATGGCTCTCCTGAAACAAGAATTTTCAGTGCTGCAGCTACCGCTCTTTTCCTGATTATTTACAATGTCAGTGTGCTCAAAGGCATGGCCAATGCTTTTGAAGTTCTGATGGAACTTCCTTATTGGTCCGGTGTGGTCATCAGTGGAGTGGTTATTCTGTTTTATACCTCCATGGGAGGTTATTTGGCCGTGGTTTGGACCAGCTTTGTGCAGGCAATTGTCATGATTGCCGCTCTTTGTCTGCTCACCTTCATGTCTCTGCAAAAAGTGGGTGGCATGACCGAGCTGGTGGACCGATTGAACAGCATTGATCCGGGGCTGGTTAATACTCCCGGCACCTGGGGCTGGGCTGGGCTGATCAGCTTCACCATCATTGTTAGTTTGGGGACCTGGGGAATGCCTCAGCTTCTGGTTCGGTTTTATTCCATCAAGAGCGATAAGATGCTGCGCATGGGGACTATCATTGTCACCGTGGGGGCTTCCATTGCTTTGTTGCCATATTTGACGGGTGCCATTTCCAGAGTTTTGGTTCCAGAACTGGATAGCGCCGACCAGGCCATACCCGCCCTGACTGCGTTGGTTTTGAATGACTGGGGCGGAGCGCTCTTTCTGGCCGGTGTTGTGGCCGCGGGCATGAGCACTTTTGCCGGTGTATTGATTATTATTTCCAGCTCCATGGTGCGTGATGTCTGGATTAAAGGTTTGGGCCGCGAATTAACGCCAGCCATGGAGTTGAAAGCCAACCGGGTTATGAGCCTGGCCGTGGGTGTTATCAGTTTATTGATTGCCTTAAAACCGCCGGCATTGGTTTTGGTTTTGACGGCCTTTTCGTGGGCTGTTATTGCCTCGACTAACTTGTGGCCTCTTTTGTTTGGTCTTTATTGGAAACGCACAAGCCCGAAGGCCACTTTTTGGAGCATGGTTCTGGGTGTTAGTGCGGCTTTAATTTGGCAGATTCTGGGAAAAATGGGTGGTCTGTCCAATTTCCCGGCCGGCATTTCCGGACTGCACGGATTTGTCATTGGGGTGGCGGTTGGATTGGTGGTTATTGTGGTGGGAACGTTCATTGGAAAACCAGCGTCTCAGGATCGGATTTCCAAGGCCTGGGGCGAGTAAATAGGCCATCTTGGCAACGTGAATCACCTTCGCTGGTCAGTTACCATGAGGGGACTTCTGAGGAGTCACTCCTTATTCTTTTGATGGCGATGGGGCCATGGCCAAGAAGATAGTTCCTTGAAAAATAAAGAGTGATTATCGCAAAAAACGACCGTAAAAACTGATACAAAAAAACGGCCGCGAGATCATCAGGATCTCGCGGCCGGTATGCAAACAGTTCTTCTTCTGCTCTCTAATCTTCTTTTACAATGCGTCCATAAATAATCAAAGCAATAGCCGAAACCATGGCAATGCCAACAAATACAAACCAGATATAATGAGCATGAGCGTAAGCCTCGGGCATAGGACCTTCACCAGCCAGAGCGGCAGTACGAGCGGCTTGGGTTGCTGAATCCAGCGTTCGTGGGTCGGGACAGAATTTTTCCAGCAGGAAACCGGAAGTCACAAACCCCAGCAAAGAGGATATGAAGCTGTGCAGGTGACTGAAACCAAGGTAGAGCCCTTCTTCTCCTTTAGGCGCTTGCAGGGAGAAATACTCCAGGAAACGAGGAGAAATGAAGCACTCGGCCAGGGCCTGGAAAATGATACCCACAATCATCATCAGAACAATAGGGCTCATTCCCCAAATGGGGGCAACGCCCATTACGTTTCCGGCAGCCATACAGAGGGCGGAAACGGGCATGATGAACATACCGAGAGTCATACTGAAAAGAGCCGTCCGGCGGGCCATAATAGCTGTAATCAGGCTAACGGTTGTAAAGACCACCAGAGGGTTGACGTTGGCAATCCAGGCCGGTGAGGTTCCTTCACCAGCCATACGCAGAACGTACTTGGGCATGGTGGCGTAGAGTTGATGCTGCACCATCCAGAAACCGGTAACAATGAGGGTCAGGGCAATGAGGCGACCTTTGGAAAGGACAGCAACCAGGGCCTGAAGAATTTCTTCAAAAGATTTGGGATTGGTAACTTTTTCACGATTTTTGAATAGGAAGAAAACCAAAATAAGTGCGAGTAGGGTCATGCCGGCAGCAAAAAGATTCAGGACGATAAAACCCTCATCTCCGAGGCTATTGCGCAAGGGTTTGACAAGGGTCTTGCCACTGAAGGCACCTACATTAACCATGGCATAGAACAGAGAATAACCTTTGGCGCGGGTCGCTTCGGTGGTCTCTTTGGCTACTGTACCGGTAATGACTGACTTAATGAACGACCCACCAACCATGACAAAAAGCATCACGGGAATGAAAAGCCATTTGTGCCAGGAGGTTTCCAATCCTGTGAAAACGACCATGTTGCCCACGGAATCCGGTTGTACAGAACCCGTGGCAGGCACTCCGTAATTTACCAGACCTGCTGATTCCAGCATGGTGGGTAATACCCACATAAAGCCGTACCCAATAGTTAGCAGTCCAAAAGCGAGCATCAGGGCATTGCGAAAGCCAATTCTATCGGCGTAGGCTC
This sequence comes from bacterium, assembly GCA_024223715.1. Lineage (GTDB taxonomy): Bacteria > Krumholzibacteriota > Krumholzibacteriia > LZORAL124-64-63 > LZORAL124-64-63 > LZORAL124-64-63. Next base: position 2,605 of record JAAEOA010000231.1, read on the forward strand.
CACTGAAGGCTGGCAGCAGGTAAAGCATGGCGCTGAAGATACCAGCCATCGTGGCTGCTTCTATATCGCTGAAGGCCAGAATTCTACTCAGATAAAGGGTTACCGATATGAAGACGCCGTACCAGGCGGCGCGTTCCAGCAATTCCACAACATTGGCGACCCAGAAGGGTTTGGAAAAGCCCATAAACCAGGATTCGGGAGCGGGGGCGGACGCACCGCCGTTATCGTTTGGATGGGTCATCAATTTCTCCGGAAAGTTAAAATCGGCCAATCGGCCGATTAGGGTGGGAAAGGCACTGAATTCGATTTGCGCGGCATTCTATCATTAACTGAGGAGAAAAACCACTTATTTCACGAGACCATTGAATTTTCGGAAAAAATTTCGGTTACCATATTAGCCGCTCGCTTGTTACACTTTGCGTATGGTAAATATTAAAGACATAAAAAAAGCAGCTCTGCTGATTGCCCCCCATATTCACCGAACACCGGTGTTGACCTGCAAAGCCATCAATCAGATGGCGGGTTGCAGTTTGTTCTTCAAGTGTGAAAATCTGCAAAAAGTGGGGGCTTTTAAAATGCGTGGAGCCACCAATGCGGTTTTCTCGCTGACCGATGAAGAAGCCGCTCGGGGAGTAGCCACTCACAGTTCAGGAAATCATGCTCAGGCCCTTGCCTTGGCCGCTCAATTGCGAGGCATTCCCGCTTATGTGGTTATGCCTACCAGTGCACCGGCTGTCAAAAAAGCTGCAGTGGCGGGTTATGGAGCTGAAATAATTGACTGCGAGCCAACGTTGCAGGCCCGGGAATCCACTCTCGAGGCAGTTGTCGACCGCACGGGAGCAGTTTTTATTCATCCGTACGATAACGAACGCATCATTGCCGGTCAGGGGACTGCGGCCTTGGAACTGTTGACCGATCATCCCGATCTTCAGGTTGTGATGGCGCCGGTGGGCGGAGGCGGACTGCTTTCAGGTACGGCATTATCCACCCGGGCGCTGGCTTCAGATGCAAGGGTTATTGCCGCTGAGCCATGTGGTGCCGATGATGCCGCACGCTCTCTGGAAGCAGGGCACATAATACCCTCCGTTCAGCCAAATACGGTTGCCGATGGATTATTGACTTCGCTGGGACAATTGAATTTCCCAATCATCAAAAAACACGTGAAAAAAATATGGACCGTGCAAGATGATGAAATTATTGCGGCCATGCGACTGATGTGGGAACGTATGAAAATTCTTGTTGAGCCATCGAGTGCGGTTTGTCTTGCTGCAGTATTAAAACACGGCCAGGAACTTGAGAATCAAAAAGTGGGAATCATTATTTCCGGTGGCAATGTCGACCTCGACCACTTGCCCTGGATTGAATCATGACTGGAGAAACTTTGTCCTTTTCGCAACCTCATCAAACGGTAATAAAAGTTCGTGGTTATCATTGCGATTTTTATGGCCATGTGAACAATGCCCGGTATCTGGAGTTTTTTGAAGAGGCCCGCTGGCAGTACCTGGAAGCAGGCATGGATTTAAATTACTGGAAAGGTCGGGGACTGGGTTTTGTGGTCGCTTCAGTGACTGTGAATTACAAACGACCGGCGGGACCGGGAATGGAATTGGAAATTTTGTCCGAGACCACCATCCTTAAAGGGCGCAAAGGTGTCATACATCAGGAAGTTCGGGACCTGGCCACCGGAAAAGAAGTGGCCAATGCTGATATTACTTTTGCCGTCATCGATTTAAATACCGGACGCGCGAGAGAGATGGAAGGCGAGGTTCTGGCTGGTTTTGAAAAAATCAGAGACGCCCAGCGGGAGATTGAGTCATCATGAGCAACCAGTCACTGAGTTTGAAAACGAAGCTGCAAGCCGTGGGGCCGGGGATCCTGTTTGCAGGAGCCGCCATCGGAGTTTCTCATTTGGTGCAGGCTACCCGGGCAGGGGCCAGTTATGGTTTTGATTTGCTGTGGGCCGTTATTCTGGTTCTGATTTTTAAATATCCGTTTTTTCAGTACGCGCATCGTTATACGGTGGCCACGGGTGAAAGTCTGCTCGAAGGTTATCAAAGGCAGGGCCGGTGGGCTTTGCTCGCTTTCATGATTGTGGTTGTCATTTCTTCGTTTATTACTTTGGCCGCCGTAACAGTTGTTACCGCTGGGCTTGCTTCGGGGTTGCTGGGTTTAAGTTTGTCCCTCGGCTGGGTTAGTTTTCTGGTTTTGGCTTTTATTGGTTTGATTTTGCTGGTTGGTCGTTATGGGGCATTGGATAGGCTCATGAAAGTCATGGTTCTGGTACTGGGAGCTTTGACTCTGATTTCTGTTGCCATGGCTTTTGCCCATGGTCCCGCGGGCGATCCCAACTCTACGCATCCGGATGTTTTTTCGGTGGTGGGTCTTACTTTTATGCTGGCTTTGATGGGGTGGATGCCTGCACCCCTGGAAATTGGCGCTTGGTCATCATTATGGGTTCTGGAAAAAAACAAATCTCAATCTCAGCCTCCGACCATGTTTCAGGCTATGATTGATTTTAATCTGGGGTATGTAGCCACAGTTGTTTTGGCCTTGGCATTTGTCAGTTTTGGTGCCTTGGTCATGTTTGGTACGGGCACGGAGTTTTCTCCCAAAGCGGTCCGATTTTCCACTCAGCTGGTGCATATGTTTACCCAAACTTTGGGTGGCTGGAGTCATTGGGTTATTGCCACTGTGGCCTTCATAACCATGTTCTCCACGACCTTGACCGTACTTGATGGTTACTCCAGGACCTTAGCCGTGGGCTTGGGATTGCTCAGTGGAAAAAAAGAAATCTCCGGTCGTCGTCCTTATGTGTTTTTCCTTTTCCTCCTGGCAGCTGTTTCTCTCATGGTTATCACTAATTTTGTAACCAGCATGAAATCTCTGATCGATGTGGTGACAATTCTGGCTTTTTTGACGGCCCCTTTAGTGGCTGTTTTGAATTTAAGGGCTGTAAAATCGGATCATGTTCCCAAGGAACATCAACCAGGAACACTTATGACTGTCTTCAGCTGGGCGGGTATTGTTTTTTTAGTGGGATTTGGTGTTTTGTGGCTGGTTATGCGTTGGATTGTATAAAAAAAGGGGCGGCCCAGGGTGGCCGCCCCTTTTTATTTCAAACAAGAAACTATCCGTCACTGCCATCAGCCAGCTGGTCAAAAGCTTCACGCATTCCTGCCTGAAGGGCTTTCACATCTTCATCTGACCATTGGTCTTTGTTGTGACGAATGAACGAGGTGCGGTCCACCCGGTTGTCAAAACGTCCCAAGGGCAGGAAGAATTTGTTGTCGCCTTTTTCCACCTGAACAGTATTGGCTTTTTCACTTTGTTCGAGTTGGTAACCCATGTCGCAAACGCCATAGTCGCCGTACATTACGGCCAGGGGAACACCGTGGTGCAAAATGCTGCCTGGGTCATTAGGGTCGGTACGAGCAGCGTTTTTGCGACGAGATTCTTCCGGCTCAACCCAGATATAAAGGATGCTGGCTTTGGCGAGCATTTTTTCGCTCAACTGGGCCAGGCTGGCTTTGTATCCGAAAGGATGCACCAGAGGCAGGGGGGAACCATCGGCACCGCCACGGGCAAATTCAACAACTACGGTTTTGCCTTCCATGGAGTCAGGAACTTCAGCGATTTTGTCTTTCAGAAGTGTTTGGGCTTCGGCTTCAATAGGACCAGCGATTTCCTTGCGCAAATCTTCATCGAGGGTGTTGATGATGGCTTCGCCACCCGCACGCACCCGAGCCGCGTCGATGCGGTCAAAGAGCCACAAGGCTGCCGATTCAGGGGCGGGTTTGTTACCAGCAACCAAATCGTCGTAATCTTCATTCAGCAATTCAATAAGGGTAAGCCAGTCAACGGGATTACGGAAAGGAAGAGCAGGAGAGAGGAAGAACATTCCGGTGTGTCCCCGGTCGGTTAGCTCGTCGGTAATGCGGCGCATGATGTGCACGTAGGGGAAGTCATCCAGCTGAACGGTATGGCCAATGCCGAACTGTTCCTGGCATTGCTCCGGGCTAAGGCTGGCAAGGTAACGACGAGCTTCACTTTTTCCGCTGGCAGGCAGAGCGAGCAGCAGCAGGACATCTATATGTTTGGACATGGCAGTTCCTCCCTTGGGGGTCATTTGGTTTATTCTTGATCCCCAATAATCGTTCTGCAATGGGCACAGGTCAAGATTCAGCTTTTATATGCATGAAATAAATACAGTTTTTTGCTGGTGTGGTCTCAGACATTCAGTTGGAAGGGAGATTGTCACGCCATGGACGTTTCATTTTGAGAAGGAATTGCATTTCCTTTTTTTTTGGGCCTGCGGGCGAATATACCGACGAGAGCCTCATCCGTAGCCTGAAATCCTGGGTTTGGTCTCACGCAAATGTTCGAGAGGGTGCCGGATGGTTCGCCGTTTTGTTTGAGGGTGTACAGGGATGGTTTAGCAATTTCTGAATGGCTTGAGTTGACCGCAGACCAGATTCCGGACTATTGTGGAGATGAAAGTAAAGGCTGATCCTTTTCCGGATAACTCTTTTCACAGGTGGAAAATATTATGCGCTTTTCCCTGTCGCAATCAATGGTGGACATTCAGCAATCCCTAATTCGATTTCCTTTTGTTTTGTTGTGTGCTGTATTGGCTTCGTTTGCTGCCATTCAACTTGAAAAGAGTCACAACCAGGAAGCGATCCTCTTGCCCTTGCTATTGGCTGGAGTCCTGGGAATTCCCGTAATGATATTTCTCACTCTGGTCACAGAAAATTCAGAATTCTCAAAAGGTTCAAAACTGGCAACGCGATTTTCCGGTTTGGTTTTGTTGGCTAACTATGGATTTTTTCTCCCAATGCCTCTTCATGATTCTCTCATTATACAATTTTTTATTCTCTTTTTGGGCGCACATTTCATTATCTCAGTAGCTCCTTTTTTGGGTGGAGGCGACGGCAACTCGATTTGGCATTTTAATAAAACTCTCCTATTGAGGTTTCTCTCCTCGGCCATCTTTACTGTGGTTTTGTTTGCCGGGTTATCGCTGGCCCTTCTGGCTCTGGATAAACTGCTGGGATTAAAACTTCCGTCTGATATTTATTATCATCTTATGGTTCTGCTTGGTTTTGTTTTCAATACCTGGTTCACTTTGGGCGGCATTCCGAAAAATCCCAGGGAAAAAATCGCTGTTTTGGAATATCCCCGGGCACTCCAGGTTTTTGCCCAATACATTTTGTCCACTCTGGTTCTGGTTTATCTATCTATTTTCATGATCTATTTGGTCAAAATTGTTGTCAGTGGTATTTGGCCCAGTGGCTGGATTGGTTGGCTGGTTTCCGGAGTGGCTTCTGTAGGCCTGCTGTCGCTCGTTCTATTGTGGCCCTTAACCCGTGGCCCAGGCCATAAATGGGTCGACCGTTACTTTCTCCTTTTCCAGATTTTTATGATTCCTTCGGCTACCATGCTGATACTGGCTGTCAGCAAAAGAGTCAATCAATATGGCCTGACTGAATTGCGCTACGTCCTGCTGGTTCTGGCTTGCTGGTTGGTTGTTGCTGTGGTGATGTCCATATATACCCGGCGGCTGTCTTTGAAGGCAATACCCTTATCTCTGGGGATTCTGGCTCTCTTGATCTCCTTTGGGCCTTGGGGTGCAACTGATCTTTCCATGCGGAGTCAAAAAGGTCGCCTGGAAAAAACACTGTTTGAAGCTGGATTTCTGGTAGATGGGAAATTGTTTGCCGCATTCTCGCCTGATGTTGACGTGGATCAAAATGAGATTCGAAATTCCTTCAGGTATCAGATTCAACAATTTGGCCTCGCAGGTTTGAGGGACTGGTTCTCTCCCGAGTTGACTGAAAGTATTGAAAATTCGGGGACTTTCCAATACCGCGGGTCCAGAGTCAATTTAATAATGGCTGACCTGGGTTTTCATGATGGAATTGAAAAACCCCTGCGCCCAGTACTGAATCATGTTTTGCAAGGTGAGGGCCACCAGCATGCCATTGATCTGGACGGGTTTCAGTATTCATTGTTATTTGAACTGACACGCGGGCAAAGCAGTAGGTTCGACTGGGGGGGGGAAAACTCTTCTATTGATCTTGATGATCCTGGCGGGCATTTGGAAATTCGCAGGCAAGATGAAATGTTAATTAACATTCCTTTGGTTGATTTGCTGAAGGATCTGGTGGAAGCAACAGATGATGGCCGGGGGTTTGATCTTGCTTCATTAGCAGAAATGACCTTTGATTTTTCCAATGAAAAAGCTCGGATAAGGCTCATCCTTCATAGGGCATTGTTCCGGGATGACCAGGAGCAGCCCCTTGTGGTGAACATTCAAGGGGTTCTATTGTTGGCAGAGGTTACCGGAAATTGAAAGACTAACTTTTAATTCCCCACCATTTGCCTTTTCGATGTGGCAACAATTTGCAACATATGTTGCACTTTCTCGTTTCCCGGGGAAATCTTCCAGGCTTTTTCCAAACAGGTAAGCGAATGATCATGATCGCCACTTCGGTAAGCAAGAATGCCCAGATTGTACCAACCTTCCATTGAATCAGGCTGCAGCTCCAGGGCTTTATCCATGGCTTTGCGAGCCAGCTCAAATTCATTGGCCCGGCCCAAAGCCACTCCCAGGTGACGCCAGGCCAGAGCATTGTCGGGCACCTCGGCAATGGCCTCATCAAAAAGTTCCCGGGACCGTTTTTCCCGGCCAGCCAATAACTCCTGCTGACCCAGCATTATTGATGTACCTGGATCCACTAAACCTCGGTCTGAAAAACCCGAGTGGGCAAATTTCAGATCCGGATAGGCCAGATCCTGACGGTCGGCGGCCAAATAGACGCGAGCCCGGAAAGCACGCACCAGGTCAGGTTGTATGTTTCTTCGCAGAAGGGTGTTACACAAATCGAGAGCACGTTGCAGGGGGATTTCAGCTTCATCTGTATTATTAAATTTGGAAGCCAAAATGATTTGATGAGTGATGTATGCGAATGGCGATCCGCCTTCAAACCCCTGGTCCGGTGTTACAAAGAATGGAATGTTGGGGGCGGGAAATTCCAGCACTATTGGGGAAAGCACCCGATCCTGAGAAGGATATCCCCAGGACAAAAAAGATCGTAAAGCAACCATGTTGTATTGTTTCCTGGCTTCCGGATCTCCCAGAAGTTCATAAATCATTCCGGCATCCTGCCAGAAACTTTGAAACATTGGCATGCGCAATCGTGACCTCAGTGGTTCCAATTCTCCCAAAACATGACGGGCTCCTTCCAGATCACCGGCGGCCAATAGTGCCTGAGACTGAATCCAATGATTGGCATAGTTGCTGGGGCGGGGAATTCGTCCTGATCCAAGAGAGGTACGGTGTTTGAACTTAATGGGCGGCATACGAACCGCATAACTGATAGCCTGACTGGTTTGTCCGCTTCCGGCCAGACACAGTCCCTGCAGAACTACCAAACCCTGTGAGTTTTTAATTTTTCGACAGTCAGAAATGGACGACTGGGCTTCATCCCATAACCCACAATCCCGATAGCCAAGGGCTCGATTAAAAAAAGCTTTATTGGCAAGGTGTTCCCTGCGGGCTGTTTCGTCAACATCGTCGGTGGGCGGCAAATTGTTTAATAGAACGATGGCTTTTTCCAGATGATTGATGCCTTCACGGGGTCTGCCGGTGCGTACCTGAATTAAGCCGACTGCGGTTCTGGCCACATGATTGGTCGGATCCAGGCTGGTGGCTTTTTCGAGATCTGCCAGAGCTTTTCCGAGAACATTTGGTGCCTGGGCACCGTTGTAGTTTCCCCTCAGGCGGTGGGCAATACCACCGGCCAGGGCGGAGAATAATCCGTGTTTTACTTTACCATCAGAAATTTTGAAAGTAGGCATCCAGGTGTCGAGAATTGTTGCTGCTGTTGCGGCCCGAATTCTCTGCTCGGATCGAGGAAGAGACTTAAACTGATCCAATTCTTCGAAAAACCCAGTGGTATCAATAATCGTATTTGAAAATTTTATCTCAGCGTTAGCCAGGAAAGGAAAAAATACGCAAGTACAAACAACTGCAATCATGGTATGGATTTTCATTTTGCCCCCTTTGGGAATATTAGTACCGAAATAGCTAAAAAATGTCAATGACTTGAGTTTGAAACAAATAGGTCAGGTTTCACTTGGTAAGTCGAAAAAAAAAGGACCCCACTCAAACGAGCAGGATCCTTAGGTCAAATTTCATCAATTCGGCTCAAAGCAATTAGCCCTTAAAAGCCGCCTTAATAAACTCACGCCGCATCCGCGCAATATTCTGAATACTGATTTCCTTGGGACAAGCCGCTTCGCACTCCCCATGATTTGAACAGTCTCCAAAACCTTCATCATCCATATGCTGAACCATAGCCAAAGCACGACGGGTCCGTTCGGGATCGCCTTGAGGCAACCAGCTGAACTGGCTGATCTTGGCGCTGACAAACAAACTGGCCGAACCGTTGGGGCAGGCTGCCACACAGGCACCGCAACCAATACAGGTGGCAGCATCCATGGCGTTGTCGGCCGCTTCCTTGGAAATCAATTGGGCGTTACCATCGGGGGCAGAACCCACGTTCATGGTTACGTATCCACCCTTGGACTGAATGCGATCGTAGGCCGATCGATCCACAACAAGGTCTTTGATCAGAGGAAAAGCCGTAGCCCGGAAAGGCTCAACGGTGATGGTATCGCCATCTTTATAGCTGCGCATGCGAATTTCGCAGGTGGTTGTTGCTGCGTGTGCGCCATGGGCGACACCGCTGACAATCATACCGCAAGTTCCGCAAATGCCTTCACGGCAATCGTTATCGAACTCGATGCCTTCTTCGCCTTTGCGCACCAGTTGTTCGTTCAGAATATCCAGCAATTCGAGAAAGGACATCTCGGCCTGGACATTTTCCACCGTATAATCGACGAATTTGCCGTCGTCGCTGCGACTGGCCTGGCGCCATATTTTCAGGTGTATTGTCATTCCTTTTTTGTCTGACATTTGTCTGGCCTTTCTCTATTTGTAGCTACGGGTTTTAACTTCCACGTCTTTGAATTCCAGGTCTTCCTTGTGCATTTCAGGATCCTGGTTTTCACCTTTGAACTCCCAGGCCGAAACAAAGCTGAAGTCTTCGTCGTTACGACGGGCTTCGCCATCTTCGGTCTTGTGTTCTTCGCGGAAGTGACCGCCGCAGGATTCCTCACGCATGAGCGCATCGCGGGCCATCAGTTCACCCAATTCCAGATAATCGCCCAGGCGGTTGGCCTGCTCGAGTTGTTTGTTCAGGTCATCGGCGGTACCGGTTACTGCAAGATCCTGCCAGAAGCTTTCACGCAGTTCCTTGATTTGGCCGATGGCCTCGGTCAGGCCCTCTTTGTTGCGGGCCATGCCAACTTTTTCCCACATGACGCGGCCAAGGTCCCAGTGAATGTCGCGTACAGTGCGCTTGCCCTTAATATTGAGCAGGCGGTTGTAGTGCTCTTTCACATCGTTTTCGGTGGCTTTGAAGGCTTCGTTTTCAGTGCTGACGGAATCCAGTTTGGTTCCGGCCAGATAGCTGGCGACAACCCGTGGAACCACGAAGTAACCGTCGGCCAGACCCTGCATCAGGGCACTGGCTCCGAGGCGGTTGGCACCGTGGTCGCTGAAGTTGGCTTCGCCGGCTACGAACAAACCTTCGATGGTGCTTTGCAGATTATAATCGACCCACAGGCCACCCATTGTGTAGTGAGGGGCAGGGTAAATCATCATGGGCGATTTGTAGGGACTGTCGCCGGTAATCTCATTGTACATGTCAAAGAGATTGCCGTAACGATCGCCCACCACGTCGGCACCCAAACGGCCAATGGCTTCCTGGAAGTCCAGGTACACCGAGAAGTCTGAGTAGTAAGCGTGTTTTCCCTGGTCGCACTCAACCTTGGCTGCACGGGCCGCGATATCACGCGGGACCAGGTTGCCAAATGCAGGGTAACGACGTTCGAGATAATAATCGCGTTCGTTCTCTGGAATTTCCGTGGGACGGCGGGTATCGCCTGCTTTTTTGGGCACCCAGACCCGGCCGTCGTTACGCAGAGATTCACTCATGAGAGTAAGCTTGGACTGGTAGTCGCCCATTTGCGGAACAGCGGTGGGGTGGATTTGCGTGTAGCAGGGATTCGAGAAATAGGCTCCGCGTTTGTGAGCCCGCCAGGCCGCTGTGGCGTTGCTGTTGACCGCATTGGTCGACAGATAGAACACAGGGCTGTATCCGCCGGTGGCCAGAACCACAGCGTCGGCTTCGTAACGTTTAATTTCGCCGGTTAGCAATTCGCGGGCAATAATTCCCCGGGCTTTGCCGTCGACAACAACCAGGTCGAGCATTTCGTGACGGGGGAACATTGTAACTGTTCCGGCATCCACCTGACGACTCAGGGCGCTGTACACACCAAGCAGCAACTGCTGACCTGTTTGACCGCGAGCGTAGAAGGTACGGCTGACCTGAACACCACCGAATGAACGGTTGGACAAGGTTCCGCCGTATTCACGGGCAAATGGAACACCCATGGCAACACTCTGGTCGATGATTCCCATGGACAGCTGAGCCAGGCGGTAGGTATTGGCTTCGCGGGACCGGTAATCGCCACCTTTGATGGTGTCGTAGAATAGGCGGTACACGCTGTCGCTGTCATTCTGGTAATTTTTGGAAGCATTGATGCCACCCTGAGCGGCCACACTGTGGGCTCGTCGGGGGCTGTCCTGAATGCAGAAGTTCATCACGTTGTAACCGAGCTCACCTAAAGTGGCTGCTGCGCCACCACCGGCAAGGCCTGTTCCGACAACAATGATGTTGTGCTTGCGACGGTTTCCACCCGGAGCGACCAGGGGGTTATCCATCATGTGCTGGTCCCATTTATCGGCCAACGGGCCACTGGGGATTTTTGCATCTAATATTTTGTCAGCCATGATTAGTGACCTCCCGGGCCGGCGACGGCACTGGGGTCGCCATTGAGAAAGAGATAAACGGGGATGATCACAAAGCCAATGGTCAGCAGAATAGCAAACACCAGAGCCAGTTTTTCAAGGATGGGAAGGTATTTGTCGTTGGCCCAGCCAATGGACTGGAAAGCACTCCAGAACCCGTGGCGCAGGTGAAAACCGAGCAGAATCATGACCAAGACGGTAAAGGCGGTAAAGCCCACACCTTTAAAAGTGGTCACTACGGTTTTATAGAGGTTTTTAACACCGTTGGCGTCCACTTCGTGATCAGCAAATTTGAAGAGGAAAATATGTCCCACCACAAAAAACATGACCAGAATACCGGTGTAAATCATTGTGGTTGAAGAGAAGCTTTTGCGACTCTTGCCACCAGCATTTTTCATGGATTTGTATCCAACTTTACGGGCTGCCCGGCGATCGGTCCAAGCAACGGTAAAGGCGGAAATAATGTGGAAAAGGAAAATGGGAATCAGGACAGCTTCGAAGGCGTAAATGAGGCCCCCGTGAACTGCTGTTTCCAGAAAATGGGCGTACTCGTTAAAGGCACCGGGGCCGATAAAAAGAGTGAGGTTACCAATGAGGTGAACAGCGACAAACCCGAAGAGGGCCAGCCCTGTAATACCGGTAATCACCTTCTTGCCAACCGATGACCAGGCAATCGATCCGAAAGAATTCATGGAATCTTCTCTCCTGCTGAAAGTGCGACAGAAGCATGCAGCGAATGGTTGACATTTTTATGACAACTTTACGGAAATTAGAACATAAATAACGAGTTAAAGCATCACAATTTTTTTATTAACAGGTTAAATTTAGTTTGGATTTTTGCTGTCACTCCCGGTTTCGGCAGCCAGGCGACAAATGGCCATCATCATGGCGATACCAGGTGTTATTAAATCATCGTTAAAGTCAAAATCCGGACCGTGCAGGACCGGATGATCGACACCCGCACCAAGGCCGAACATAGCCCCGGAAACCCAGTTGGTGAAGAATCCAAAATCCTCAGACCATCGGAAGGGGCTTTCATTTGGAGATCTCTGATCCAGACCCAGCTCCTGAGCAGCTTGGTTGATGATATTCACTGCCTGAGGGGTGTTCATGGTGACAGGGAATTCCTCGCAATATTCAATTTGGTATTTAAAACCGAATTGGGTAGCCAGCAGTTGAGTTTTCTCAGAGATAATTGCTTTTAGGTTTTGAAGAACCTCCTCCTTTTCGGCTCGTACGGTCGCCATAATTTCAGCATCGCCAGGACTTATGCCAAATCGAGCTTCTCCAAGGCGAGCATGAACAACTGTAACCAGGGCCAAGTCCGAGCCATCGGTTCGGTTCATGTTCACTAGAGTGGTGACCATTTCGGCCATAGCCAAATCCGGACTTTGGCCCTGTTCTGGATAGGCCGCGTGGCTGGTGGCACCATGCAGGCCAATTTTCAGCCCAACACTGCCAGCGGCAAAGGGACCTTGGCGAGTGAGTACATCACCGGCCGGATAACCGGGAAGGTTGTGCAGTGCAAAGATCAAGTCAGGTTTTAAGGCTGTGAAATGCGGATCCTGGAGCAGGGTGGACGCTCCGGAACCAGTTTCTTCAGCGGGCTGGAAAAGCAGAATGACCTGGCCGTATTCCGGGGGAGTTTCCTGCAAACGGCGGGCGACTCCGCAAAGAATGGCCATGTGGCCATCGTGTCCGCATTTGTGGGCAGAACCGAGGTTCTGGCTGGGCCAGGTGCAACCGGGGGCCTCGGGTAAAGGCAGGCCGTCCAGTTCTGCTCGCAGCATGATGGATGGGCCCGGGGTTTTGTTTGGAGATTCGAAAATGGCGACAAGGCCCGTGCCACCAAGATTTTCGTGGATGGCAGTTGGCTCACATTGGAACAGGAATTTTTTGATGAGCTGGGCGGTGGTGTGTTCGCGGCCGGAAATTTCCGCATGGGTGTGCAGTTGGTGGCGCAGGTTGGTTATTTCCTGAATTAATTGTTCTGGTTTCATGGTTTGAACTTGGGGGTGGTGGGGTGTTTTGTCAATTGTTGGTGCAAAAGCATTGGCATCAAGGACATGCTCAACAATTGAAAGTAACTGATAACACCGTGTATGAGTCAGGATCTCGAAAATACGACAGATGTCGTATTGTTTGCGGTGCTCTAATATGAGACAGTTCTGACCAGTACAAATGCCCCAAATACAAAAAATGTTGGTCACTGACCATCCTGATCCGGGAGGATTGAAATGACATCAACCAAAATTCTACTTTTATTATTAGCATTGTCCATTGCTTCAACCGGCTTGGCTGCTGAGGTTCACTGGATCAGTTCATCCGATGGAAACTGGAGTGATGGTAGCAATTGGTCCACCGGGATGCCCCCTTCCTCTGGTGACAGTGTTGTTATTGATAACCCAGGCACGTACGCAGTGACCTTGGATGAAGATGCGGACATACTGTCTTTAAGCCTTGGGGCAGGTTCAGGACAACAAATTCTCGAAATATCCGGGCAGCAACTTCAGCTCGATGGGGTTTCGTCCATTGGCAGCTATGGAGCCCTTAACCTGAGTAATGGTCTTCTCACTGGTTCCGGGTCAGTCAGTCTAAGCGGTGTATTAACAATTAATTCGGGTAACTCAATCGATGTTGATGTTGCCTGTAGTGGCACGATAAATGTTTACCATCAGAACAATACTTTTTCGGGTCAAATGACCACTACCGAAACATCCTTGCTGAATCTGGACATCATCCAGAATGCCAATCCCCAAATCACTTTTGCCACCGGTTTTACAAACCACGGGAATATTG
>JAAEOA010000232.1 GCA_024223715.1 bacterium
ATCGACCGAGGCACCGGGCGAAACCTGGAACTGAATCACACCAGAGCAGAAGAATGTCAGCAGTGATTTCCGGATGGCATTGAAACCGGTTGAGGCCGGGGTGTGTCTGGAATTCAGCGAAAATGGCAGAATGGGGCAAGAATGGGTGGATTGTCGGGTTTTTGCAGCAAGGTTGAATTGAGGCTGTTCAGAAAATGTGGTAGAATGGTGTCAACATTCGGTCACAAAAAGGGGACTATGCGTTTGAAATGCCTACTCTCTACTCTCGACATCTAAATCACCCTATTATAACAAGAAAAAGAAGTCAAGAGAGTTTACACGATGCCCATCTCCAGAAATCTGCTTTCGATAGAACGGAGATATAGGTGGAACCCTCCGGACTGACATAGATTCCCTCCCTCAACCAAATGCTAAGTAGTGTAGAACGGGGATCGAGGCACGATCTATACTGCCGACCGGGGCTGCAAATATTCACCTATTGTCCCCACACTTTTTGCGGCTATCCTCCTAGCCCCCTCTTCAGTCTCCACTTTCAATTCAGTTTTCGACATAGAGTTTGCCCGACCCGATGATATTGAATCAGCCGCGCCCATTCAATTCCCGCATAATTTGGACACTGAATCCGGCACATGACGAGACATCGGGAATAGGCATTTCAAACGCATAGTCCTTCCCTTTTTGTCAGATGGTGGAAATATTCTACTCCATATCTGGGCACCGCTTCCATTCATTTGTGCCGCAATAATCCGGCAAGCTGCCAAATTGAGGCTCAAATACTGAATTTCGGGCACATTTCGGCCTAAACCGGTCTCACTATCGCTATCGCAAAAGTCGGGATCGCGTAGCGGTTCAATCCGAAAATTTGTCTAACACTTCTTTGTTTTTGTGGTTCAGTTCCAGGTCTCGTCCGCTGTCCCGGCCGTTTGATCCATTTCCGGCCAATCGTTCCCCTGGTCAACTTGGGCAACCTGGTTGAAATTTATCTCCACTTGAGGAGGGGCTCTGGCTGGCAGGACGGTCGGAGGTTCGGTGGGCTCGCCTACATGTAACAATATTTTCTCGACGACCACCGGCTCCATAATGAAAGCGATCAGCCGCATGGGTTGGCCGCACTTTTCACAGGTCAACGGCAAGCATTCGTAAATCCGTGCCAGCAGCATTGCCCAGCATCGGGCTGCTGTTTGGCGAACTCCGCTCTGCGGCTTGTCCGCCGTTGAGTCCTGCTGGTCGATGTCCATCTTTTCCTGCGCCTCGGTCAATAGCTGCAGCGTAGCTCCCGACGGCCCCGCTGTTTCAATGACCGCCTTTCTCAACTTTGCATTCGGAGTCAGCACCCCACAATAACGATGCTTGTGAATCCGAGGCGGAGTGATCAGCTTTGATAATCGGTCGAGAAGTTCCAGCGGCGTAAGGATCAGTTCTGTCCGGCCATCAACAGTTGGGTGATGAATCGCTTTTCTTTTCCAGTTTCCTCTCAAATGGTAGTCCCCCGTTGTTTGTTTTTATTTTTAAATAGTTTTTTAAACCTCAGCTTTGTGAGCGTTCCTTGTTAAACCCCTGCCAAAAACTTTTTAAAAAAGGAGCCACAAAATGAAACGAATTATTCCCTTTGTAACTGCATTGACGGTTGCAACCATCGCCACCCTATTCACGGGCTGTTCGGATTCAAAAATCCATTCACCAGAAACAACCGACCAGCAACTACAACCCATTTTGGAAATGAACGGGGACTTTTCAAAAACCTGGACTGGGCCGGAGCAAGATATCGACGCCGAAAAATCGATCTCCCGGCCAATGAATGTTATCATGCTCGGATCGACCCCCACGAGCCACCCGGCAATCAGCATTTCCCATATCGACAACATGGTTTATGCCACGTCTTTGGATCTAACCGGTCCTCAAAGTTTCCTGGAAATAATTGATGCCAGTAATCCTACGCAGCCGACCGTGGTTTCGACATTGGGTGAAGGCATCGCTCATATTCCTTTCCGTTTGGCTTTTGACCACTCCAACGATGGGGAGTTCATCTACATCAGCGATTTCGCTGCGAACTATGAATACAATTCCTATTCGTTCAAGGTTGATGTATCTGATCCCCTCTATCCTTCTGTGGTGTCGCAGGTGACAGTTAATGGAAACAGTCGTGGAATTTGTGTCGATGGGGAATTTGTTTACGATGCTCGTACCCTCAACGGTTTGACCACCTTCGAGCGCGCCGACTTGGAATTCCTGGGCCAGACTCAAACTTTTTATACAGCAATAGATGTTGCCATCAGCGGTGACCTCGCTTTCGTTAGCGGCAGTAGAGATGTTGGTGAGGGTAACAGTGGATTTGCCATTGTTGACATCAGCGATCCATCTAATCCGATCACCATCAACCGTCATTCAACCGTTCTCGGGGGTTCGGTTGGTTGGGACATTGAAGTGGAAGACCCCCAGGGTTTCGATCCTGAAACGTTGGCGTACATGGTCGATGGTCACGGGCTCTGGGTTTTCGACGTTACTGATGCAATGAATGTTGTTGAGGTGGCGCACCTCACCAATTTCCCTTCCATCTCTCCGGCCTACCTAGAAGCAGTGGATATTCAAGGGGACAAGGTATTCATCGCTGCAGGATATGCTGGCGTATTTGTGTTTGATGTCAGCGACCCGAGTTCGCCCGTAATGACCGGGCATTATGATACAGATGGCTTTGCTTGGGATGTCATGGCCAACGGCAATCTCATTTACGTTGCGGACAATGAAATGGGTGTCAAGGTCCTGGCTTATACAGGTCAATAAGAGGGGATCCATGCTCGGGCAAATCGATTGGGGTTTGCCCGAGCTTCTTTTTTCAGGTCATGTTTCGTCATAAAAAAGGAGAAGGAAAACCCACGCCAAAACAATCGCCAACTTTGCCGGTGCCAGCAGCATTCTAAATCGGATTTATGGTTACAAATATGGTACACCCTCAAAACCGTAACTGTAATGGAGACAATGCGGACGGACTTTTTTGGTAGAGAAACATTCATGCAAGGCATATCTGCCAACCATGGCATCAGGAACACCAGTCACATGATCTACAACCGCCTCATTACCCATGAACACGAAACTCGGATTGCCTAGGTAGTATTCCTGATTGTAGGTCCAAACAGAACCCGTGACCTCTAAACGATCGCCATAAATAAAAAACGGCGGATTGGCTTCCAAAACATTGATTCCACCAGTAGCTCCCTGAATGTAGCGACCACAATCGCTATATGTACCGCTGGCCATGGTCACCACACCTTCAACTGTCACGATTTGGCTTGCACCGCCACGGCCATCTTGATGATGTGGCGGTGCACACCATGGATAGTGCTGACCACGCTGGTGGTTGGTCGGTAGATGCCTCGGTGACAATACCGAGTTGGGACCGCCATGGTCTGGAGCGGTTGGTTCGATATTG
>JAAEOA010000233.1 GCA_024223715.1 bacterium
GACACACACGAGGCTCATCTCGCCATCGTAGGAAGTCTTGCATTTTTCTTTGCGAGTCAACCCCTTCGTGAGGGGCAGATGGAAAGTGACCAGTTGCCCAAGAGTCCGACCCTGTCATCCTACGCCGAGTTTGTTACCGGTGTATTCCTCCAAGGTCTAAGTACCTTTGACGGAAATAAAACGGGTCGATCATAAAAGGTAAGTGTCTTCTGACAATCTTGAAATGTCGAGTCCTTGAAGGTGTCGATGCAAAATTGAAACATGCAGGATGTATTCCTGCAGTTTCGGAGGAGAAAAAATAATGTCTTATCGCTTAAAATTTCTGACGATGGCGTTAGCCTTGGTCTTAATGGTGTCTGGTTCAGTTGCGCGGGCTCATTCCTCAGAGGAAGTTTCGGAAGCTGAGATTACAAAGATAGTCCAATCATTCGCGGAAGATTACACGAATGATCCAATGGCTATTGATGGCACTTTTGGAATTCATCTCAATGATTACTGGTGGACCATAACGGTCAAGAGGGCACAGGAGTCATACGCTCCCAATAAAAGCCTGACCTTTCATCGCTTCGGTCCTCATGATGTTGATGTCCGTAACGGGATGCCCGAGAAGCCAACCTGGTATTTTCGAATTGAGAGTCTGCATGTTCTGAACCTCATTGCATCCGGCCAGGTGAATGCCGGGACAGCCGCGATGCAATCATTCGGTTCTGACCAGGTTGGAGTCGAAATCGAAACTATGGATGGATTCGAAATGGACGCCGGTGCTGAAGCGGACATGTACCTGGCGTTATCCCATTTTTGGACCAAAGGCCGTCCGGAGATCACAATTTTTGGTAGGGATGAATCGTTAAGCACTCATGGTGCCTCTGCGGTTTCATTGCATACCATGAAAGGATATCGAATCGCCTGGTTCAGTATTGGTCCCGATGAGACGGCCAACGATGATCCACTGTTGGAAGAAGGCCAGGTTCCAAACCTCTTCATCGTCACCAGTGGTCGTGGGCGAGCCATTCTGGCGGACCAGGAAGTCGAAATCGAGGCCGGCATGAGTATTTTTATTCCGCAATATACAAAGCACGTTATTAGCAACCCCTATGATCAGCCTCTTGAGGGGATCCTGGTATTGTATGGAGATAACTCAGATTTTGCTTTTGGGACTTCCTATCAGGACTACCTGGAGGACCTGAATGCGTTTCACGGCGATTATCCTTTTCGTCGCTAGGCTAGCCCAGATTGTGCGTTGAACCGACCCGGTTTTTCCGGAGACTATATTACTTTAGCTAACGATCTGGATGTGGAGTTTATTGGATTCTCCCTGAGCCCTTTGGGGCAGGGGAGAAATATCTGATAACCGGAAAATCGCATGGGGAAGAATGTTATTTGTGAGTACTTTGGTTTTGTTCGAACACTGTGCATCCAGAGGCTCGGCTGGGGTTTTCTTCGTGGAATTGCGCAGTAATTAAGTCGCAGTGAGCAAGAAAATTTTGATACTAAAAGGAGTGAGCCGGCCTCTCAGATATTGCAGAATGCGACGACCCACGAAGTTAAGGGTGAATACTAGGTCGTAGCTGAATACTGGAGTGCAATTGTTGGTGCTTGAACGCTGCTGGTTTTGCATGGAGTTTGTTTTATCCCAATACTTTGGTCCCAGATTAATTGAACCGGATAGAAACCTTCCGAAAAAGTTGGTTGTGTATTTATTATCAGGATTTGATACAGGATCAATTATCGACAATTTTATCCAATTATATAAATGACAAGGCTTTTCGAAACCAGACAATGAAGACCCGTGATCTGGGGGGCATTTTTTGCTAACCTCAAAGCCATAATTCCCAGTAAGTTACTACCCGTTATTGGCTGATTCCCCGTGCAGCAAATTCTTCGGCGCGGGGTGCGAGCAATACCTGTAAGAAAGAGGTTTCTAATGTCTCTGACACGTCGTGAATTCATCAAAAGGGCTGCCGCGGTTAGCGCCGCTGGAGCCATCGGGATGAACCTTCCCGAAAACGCCCTGGCCCAAGTGCAGGACGCTGAAAAAGGTTGGAAATGGGACAAAGGCGTCTGCCGTTTTTGTGGTACCGGTTGTGGCCTGATGCTGGCTACCCGTAACGACAAAATTGTGGCCGTCAAAGGTGATCCCGCTGCCCCGGTAAACCGTGGGCTCAATTGTATTAAAGGTTATTTTAACGCCAAAATCATGTACGGAAAAGACCGTCTGACTCAGCCATTGCTGCGTGTCAACAGTGCGGGTGAATTTGACAAACAAGGCAAATTTCAGCCCGTGAGCTGGGACAAAGCTTTCGACGTGATGGCCGATAAATTTAAAGAAACTTATGGGGAAATGGGCCCTACCGGTATTGGTGTTTTTGGTTCCGGCCAGTATACCATTCAGGAAGGTTACGCCATGGCCAAACTGGTCAAGGGTGGCTTCCGCAGCAACAACATTGACCCCAATGCCCGGCACTGCATGGCCAGCGCCGTTGTGGGCTTCATCCAGACCTTTGGTATCGATGAGCCTTCTGGAAATTACGACGATATCGAATACACAGATACAGCTATTCTTTGGGGTGCAAACATGGCTGAAATGCACCCTATTCTGTGGTCGCGAATTTCTGACCGCAAATTGAGCAACCCGGACAAGGTTAAACTGGTTAACCTTTCGGTTTATACCAACCGGTGCTCCAATTTGAGTGATACGGAAATCCTGTTCAAACCACAGACCGATTTGGCCATCTGGAACTACATCCTGCACGAAATCTGCTTCAACCATCCTGAAGCCATCGATCAGGAATTCGTTGATAAATATACCGTCTTTGCCACCGGTAAAGTGGATGTGGGTTATGGCATGAGGGCCAATCCCAACCATGCCAAATATTCTGCTCTTGAGCAGGAGACCATGAAGAAACAGGTTTCCAAAGTGCTTAGCGATGCGGAAGGCAAAACCCTGGCTTACCTGGGTTATAAAGCCGGCGATACCCTGGAAAACAAAAACGCAAAGGGTGCGGCCAAACACTGGATTATTGGTTTTGAAGACTTCAAAAAAGGTCTCGAACCTTACACTCTCGATTTTGTTGCGGAATTGGCCAAAGGCGATCCCGACGAAGACATCGAAGAGTTCAAAGCCAAACTGCAAATGCTGGCTGACCTGTACCTGGAAAAAGGCCGTAAAGTTGTCAGTTACTGGACCATGGGTATGAATCAACACACCCGTGGAAGCTGGTGTAACGAAGCGGCTTATAGCGTTCACTTGATGCTTGGTAAACAAGCTCAGCCGGGCAACGGAGCTTTCAGTCTGACTGGTCAGCCCAGTGCTTGTGGTACCGCTCGCGAAGTGGGTACCTTTGCCCACCGCCTGCCTGCAGATCTGGTAGTAAAAAACCCCAAACACCGGGCTTTCAGCGAAGGCCTTTGGAAGCTGCCTGCCAAAACCCTTAACGGCAAACCAGGCAGTCACTACACGAAACTTTTGCGCGACATGGAAGACGGCAAAATCAAGTGGGCGTGGGTGCAGGTTTGTAACCCATGGCAGAATACAGCCAACGCCAATCACTGGATCAAGGCTGCCCGGGAAATGGATAACTTCATCATTTGTTCCGATGTGTATCCGACCATCTCGGCCAAAGTTGCCGATCTTATTCTGCCAAGTGCCATGATCTTCGAAAAATGGGGCGCGTACGGAAATGCTGAACGCCGCACCCAGCACTGGAAGCAGTTTGTGACACCGGTGGGTGAATCCATGCCGGACATCTGGCAGGCTTTCGAATTTGCTAAACGCATCACCTTGAAAGAGGTTTGGGGCGAGCAGAAAATCAGTGCCGATTTGACCCTGCCATCGGTAATGGCTGAAGCGCGTGAAATGGGCTACAAAGACGACGATACTCTGTTCGACGTATTGTTTAACAATGAAGATGCCCGCAGCTACGTCTGGCCCGATCCTATCGGCAAAGGCTCCATCAATACCATGGCTGAAGGCGACAAACGTAAAGTTGCCGGCTTTGAAGGTTACGGCTACTTCGTTCATAAATACTTGTGGGAAGAGTACCGACAATTTGGTGTGGGTCATATGCACGATCTTGCCGATTTCGATACTTATCACAAGGTTCGTGGCTTGAAATGGCCAGTTATGGATGGCAAGGAAACCGAATGGCGTTTTAATGCCAAATACGATCCTTATGTGGGACAGAAATCTGATGGCAATGAGTATGCTTTCTATGGCCCGGCTTTGAAAGCCATGCCTGCTGGCAACCTGGCCGGTCCGGTTAAAGGTGATAAGGTCAAGTTGCCTAACAAGGCCAAGATCTTTTTCCGTCCTTACATGGATCCACCGGAAATGCCCGATGCCAATTTCCCACTGTGGCTGGTTACCGGTCGTGTGCTCGAACACTGGCATACCGGATCGATGACCATGCGCGTGCCCGAACTGTACCGCGCCGTGCCCGATGCCGTCTGTTACATGAACGGCAGCGATGCCAAGAAGATGGGACTTGGCGGCAGCGACAGTGTCTGGATTGAAAGCCGACGCGGCAAGGTCAAGGCTCGTCTGGAACTGCGTGGTCGCAATACCATGCCCAAGGGAATGGTCTTCGTACCGTTCTTCGATGAGCGGGTGCTGATTAATAAAGTGTGTCTGGACGCTACTTGTCCCATCTCCAAAGAGACGGACTTCAAGAAGTGCGCCGTAAAAGTGACCAAGGCTTAAGGCTGGTCATGTCGAAGAACAATGGCACCAACCGTCGGGACTTTTTATCGACGCTGTTAAAAGGCGGAGCAGCCGCCTGTGCCGGAGGCATATTGTGGGGTGGCTTTGTCCAAGAGGCCAAAGACGCCCCGCTGGTTTTACGACCTCCGGGAGCAGTGTCCGATGAAAGTTTTCTGGCCAAATGCATTCGTTGCGGATTGTGCGTCGAGGCTTGTCCTTACGATACACTTTCGCTGGCTGTGCCGGGTTCTGGTATTCCCACAGGAACACCGGAATTCAAGCCCCGCCAAATGCCATGCTATTTGTGTCAGGATATTCCCTGCACTGTGGAATGTCCCACGGGTGCTTTGGATGTTGCTTCGGTTAGCAGTGACGATGGTCAATCTCTGGACATCAACCAGGCCCGCATGGGTTTGGCGATCATGGATTACCACAACTGCATCGCCGCCTGGGGGCTGCGCTGCGACGCCTGCTACCGTGCCTGTCCGTTAATCGACAAAGCGATAACTTTGGAATACAGCCGAAACGAAAGAACTGGTCGGCACGCCATGCTGCTGCCCAAGGTCCAGACCGACACTTGCACTGGTTGCGGGTTGTGCGAAAGGGCCTGTGTGGTGGAGGAAGCGGCGATCATTGTTCTGCCCAGAGAAGTTGCTTTGGGCAAAGTGGGCGACAATTACCTGCGAGGCTGGGATTCAGAAGATCAGAAACGAATAAAAAACGCCGTGGCTCCCGACGATATACGGCAGGATCAGGCAACCGACCCGCTGGACTACCTGAACGACGGAGGTTTGGATTATGACTAGTTCAAACACCCTGAAGTATCTGGTCAGTCGGCGCGTGGTTCAGTTGCTGGTCATGTTGTTGCTCTTCGGTGGCAATTATTGGGGCTGGACTGTTTTGAGGGGCAACCTCAGTCAGTCGTTGTTGTTTGGGACGGTGCCTTTTGCCGACCCTTACGCCGTGCTTCAATTGCTGGCCGCCGGTGGTTTGCTGGCAGCCAATACTCTGTTGGGATCTCTGATTACCGTAGTTGCTTACGGTCTTCTGGGCGGGCGCACATTCTGTGCCTGGGTATGTCCCATGAATCCGGTGACGGATCTGGCCAACTGGCTGGCCCGACGCCTGGGTTGGAACAAAGGCCAAAAAGGAAAAATCTTTTCCCGCAGTTCACGCTACGGAGTTCTGATTGTTTCTCTGGTTTTATCGTTTGTTCTGGGTGTGGCGGCTTTTGAAGCCATCAGTCCCATTGCTATGCTACACCGTGGTGTGGTCTTTGGCATGGGCGCCGGATGGATGTTCGTTCTGGCAGTTTTCCTGTTTGATCTGGCCGTTCAGCGTAACGGCTTTTGTGGTCATTTGTGCCCCTTGGGTGCTTTCTACTCGCTCATCTCGCCTTTGAGCCTGATGCGCGTGCAGCACGATCACGATAAATGCACCTCATGCATGGATTGCGTGAAGGTGTGTCCTGAAAATGAGATTCTTGAACTGGTCGGCAAATCCAGCGGCTCGGTTCTCGATGGAGTCTGTACAAATTGCGGACGCTGCATTGAAGTTTGTCACGACGATGCGCTCCGATTTAATCTTCGCAAACAAGCCATGTCCCTCGAATCGGGAGGTTCCTGATGTTGATCCGGAAGTTGAAAACCGAAAAAATGATGATGGTGGGATTGTTGATCCTGCTGATCGCCTTGGCTGGGTGTTCCGCCAAGGACGTTGCTGTGGAAAAAGATGCCGCTCCTGTGGCTGACACAGAGTTGAGTTATCGCAACCAGGAGTTGTTAGAACCTTCAACTGTGCCAGTTCCGGTAGCCAACGAAATCGACCCGGGCGATTCGGATCTTTTAAAAAGATCCTTTGAAAACTCGCCTCCACTGATTTCTCACACCACAGACGGATATCTGCCTATTACCCTGGCGGAAAATGAATGCCTTGAGTGCCACTTGCCGGAAAACGCGGTCGACGCCGAGGCGACCGCCACTCCAGCCAGTCATCTCTATGACATTCGCCGGGGAAAGCAATTGGACGGATTAAACCCCGCAAATTACAACTGTACCCAATGCCACGCCACTCAGAACGAAGTAGCGCCTTTGGTCGCCAATACCTTTGAGCCTTATTTCAGGACTGATGATGGTGAGAGCAAATCCAACTTCTTGGACATCCTGAACGATGGGGTAGAGTAAACATTGGGGTTTGATTCATCGCGTCGCGATTTTTTGACCCGGTTCGTTCGACCGGTCAAAGATGCTGCGACTCCTGATAAAGCCTCTGGCTGCAAACCAGTACAAAAGGAAACGCAGGTGGGTTCATACTCACCTGCGTTTCCTCCTGGTGTAGACATTCTCCTGTTGAAAAACAAGTGCATTGCCTGGGGCCGCGGTTTGTGCAATCGTTGTGAAAAGGTGTGCCCTGAAAGAGCTGTGCTTTTTATTGGTGGCATGAATCCACGAATTATGGAAAATAGATGCACCCTTTGCGACTTGTGTGTTCCGGCCTGTCCGGAAAACGCCATTCTCATTCGAGAACCTGAAATCGAAAATAAGGAAACCAAAGACTCATGAATATTTCGAGTGTCGTAATCAAAACATTGCCAGAGCATCTTGAATCAGTGAAAAAGTCACTGGAGGATAGTGGCTTGTGTGAAGTCCATTTCAGCGATGACCAGGGTCGTATTGTTGCGGTCATTGAAGGTGATGATGATGCCGATGAGTCGGAAAAACTGAAAAAGATTGCCGACTTGCCGCACATCGCTTCAGCAGATTTTTCCACGACCTATATTGATCCGGATGTTACTGATGGATAAGGATGCTCAATGCATTTCCGTTAATCCTCGATCCCTGATGAAAATCTTGCTGGGTATTGCTTTGTTTCTGGTTTTGGCCAGTGTTGCAGGGCAAATTGCCAAATACAAATTCGGCTTTGATGTTAGAACAATTACCGAGATGTTCAATATTAATATTGAAAGAAATTTGCCCACCTTCTTCTCCATGCTATTGCTGTTGTGGGCGTCGGTTTTACTGGTGTTAATTGCGACGGTTGTGAAGAAGGCTCAGGCACCCGATTTTTCCAAATGGGTTGTCCTTGCAATGGGCTTTTTCTTCATGGCTTATGATGAAGGTTTTCAAGTCCACGAACGTTTTATTGAGCCTATGAGGAATCTGATGGGAGACGGAGATCTGGGGGCTTTTTATTATGCCTGGGTAATTCCTGCTCTTTTTTTAGTGGCTGGATTTGGTGTTTTCTTTTTGAAGTTTTTATTTCGATTACCCATTCAAACTAGAAAAATGTTTGTATTGGCGGCAGCATTATTTGTCGGTGGCGCTATTGGCATGGAGTTGGTGGGTGGTGGCTTCGATGAAGCCCATGGTTATGATAATTTGAGTTACAATTTAATATCCACTGTTGAAGAAAGTATGGAAATGGTTGGCCTTATAGTGTTTATAAGAGCTTTGTTTGAACATCTTGGGCTCATGACAGGAAGTGTTCTGTTCCGATTTAACGGGAAATAACCTCCCCAAACCAAACCCAAACCGAGGTAAATTCCTCCACCGAGAATCAGGGAAGCAATTCAAATGCAGATGGAGAATT
This sequence comes from bacterium, assembly GCA_024223715.1. GTDB lineage: Bacteria > Krumholzibacteriota > Krumholzibacteriia > LZORAL124-64-63 > LZORAL124-64-63 > LZORAL124-64-63. The sequence goes on from JAAEOA010000233.1 coordinate 8,288, forward strand.
CTCTTCCACTGTAAGCATTCACCCTGATATGTCTGTACTTATTGGTAACAGTGATGAGAAATCTGGCATTCCCGAAGAAGTAGTGAATGGTTTGCGAGCCTGGAATAACAGGTATGCCAACGACTTAAGGGCAACAGGATTTCACTTCCTATTCCGTTGTCGATGCCAGTGGATCCCTTGTTTTTGATGACATGCTATCTCATACCCTTTACGAAGCAAACGGAACCTATGCCACAAATGCCGGTGATGTTGTGGTTGTGCCTGCATGTGCAGATGTTGAAGAAGAGTACACCCTTAATGGATATTGGGCTTGGCCTTTTGATGACAAAGTGCGCGGAACGGCCAGTGTTTTAATTGAGATTGATTGTGGGTGTGATGGCCCAGATTGTGAAATTGAGGGTGAGAATTATGAAGTTGTCGAAAATATGCAGTTGGGTTCCGCCAAGGCGAAATGTGAATTTTGTACTGATCGCTTTGGAACCCGGCGTGCTGCCGTGGGTGTCGGCTTGGCAACATGTACTGCCGATGTTGATATTTCCATTGATGTAGAAGCAGCTTCGATAACTGTTTCAGCGCACGGTTTGGGAACTTCCCTGAAAAAATCTCACACCGGACTTGATATTGATTGCAAAGGAACTTGTCCAATTGAAATTGAAGCACAGTCGAATATCATTTGGCGTTAAGGGAGCAAACAATCCATGAGAAGAAGTCACTCCAAAGTGAGTGACTTCTTCTTTTAGTATTCCAAGTCCTCAGGATGATTAAAATTCTCAAACGATAATAATCCTGGATCCAAATCCCTGATCCGGTTTTCATCCCAAATGCTAACCGAAACATCAGAATAAAAAGCTGGAATCCGACTGGGCCCCACAGTCAGAACTTTCGCAATTGCAGGCAAACAGGATTGTGAATAAACCGCCAATAATGGTTCAAATCCATGTTTGGTTCTGGGTACCACAACCTCTGCAGATTCATCGGCCATAAGTCCTTCCAGCAAAGAAGTCTGCAGAAACGGCATATCAACAGCAGTCACCAGAACCCTTTCGCAAATGGCCTCATCAAGGGCTGCATGTATTCCAGCTAAAGGGCCACGCGCATCAGCTCTATCGCAAATCACACGCACATTCGATGGTGCCAGTTCCTCAGCCCATTCTTTCCTGTCAGGCCGAACTACAACCAAAACTTCATGAACCAAAGGCGAAATGACATCCACAACCCGTTGTAGCAGGCTAATTCCCTGCCAAATCAACGAAGCTTTATCCTGGCCCATGCGTTGAGATTCTCCACCAATTAAAATGGCAGCAGAGACGGAGGGAATTTGGGCCATGAATTAACCCCCGAGCTGAGACATGGGTACCTGATCAGGCCCTTCGTCAGTATCGAGTTGATGACCCTGTGGTTTGTCTTCAACAACATTCAGCAATGCCTGACGCAAACCGGCCTGGTCACCTGACCGTAACCATGGCTTCAGGTCCAGTCCCGTATCATGGAACAGACAACCACGAGCCAAGCCAGTAGCGGTAATTCTGATGCGATTGCAGTCGTCACAAAAATGGCAGGAAACAGGTGAGATGACCCCAACTGATCCAACAGCTCCGGCGGCACGAAACACCCGGGCTGGTCCGGCCGTGTTGAAACCACCGGGACGCTGAACCGGCGCCAGAGGCGTCACACTGTTCAGGCGTTCCAGAAGCTCTTCTGTGGGCAAAGTAAGGTTGGCAGCCTGGTCTTTGCCCCGAGTGGGCATGTATTCAATGAATCGAACCGAGATGGGGCGGGTGCGGGCAAAATCCACAAAGTCGTGAACTTCGTGATCGTTGGTTCCATTCATCACCACCACGTTGATTTTGGTGTGCAGGTTTGCCTCAATGGCTGCCTCAATTCCCTCAAGGCACCTCTTTAAATCGCCGCCCCGGGTGATTTCTTTATACAGTCCTGCATTAAGAGAATCGATGCTGATGTTAACACCGCTGACACCAGCTTCAACCAAGCGCGGAGCCAGTTTACCTAAACGCAAACCGTTGGTTGTCAGGACCAGGCGTTCCAGGCCAGGTAAATGCCCCAGCTCATGCAGCAGTTCAACAATATCTTTGCGGATAAGAGGCTCGCCACCAGTAACGCGTATTTTACGAATTCCCATTTCTACGGCAAGGCGGGCAATCGTCATGATTTCGTCGGACGACAAAAGCTCCTTGCGGTCAAAAATGGGCAGACCCTCAGCGGGCATGCAATAGCTGCACCTTAAGTTGCAGCGGTCGGTAACCGACAGCCGCAGATAACTGATATGCCTCTGATGTGAGTCTTTTAAGGAGCCGTTCAACTCAACCATCCTTTATCCAATATGAAATCCAGGACGGTTGCCGGCTGGTTCAAATCGAGTACGGGTACATCTACATCAACAGGTGCATCGCTGGCCACGGCCACCAGATTGTGGTCATGGGTTTTATCCCGACAAAGCAAAGGTCTTTCCAGGGCGGGACGGTGCACTTCAATGCGGGGTAAGTTACTGTTTTTCCAGCCTTCAACCAGGACCAGATCACAATGGCTGAATTGTTGGGCGATGAGTTCATCAACGCCCGGGGCAGTTTCGTGACGCCGAACCAGAGCCAGCTTTTCATCGGAAACAATCATCATGGACTCGGCTCCGGCAGCAAAAAGCCGGTGGCTGTCCTTGCCTGGTTTGTCGATTTCAAAGCGGTGAGCGTCGTGCTTCAAAGCCCCAATACAGAGTCCTTTTTCATTGGCCAGTTTGACGACGTTTTCCACAAGAGTAGTTTTGCCCGTGCCTGACCAGGCCACAAAAGCCATGACTAATGGGGAAGAGGGAGTCATGTCAGCTCCCAACCAAAATCGAGAGCTGCAACCGAACTTCCAACCGGCAGGCTAAGAGCCCCACCAGTATAACCATCAGGTTCATTTTCAGGCATGCGCACCAGACCGTCGCATTGGGCGAAGTTTAGAAAATGGGAAGACATTTGCGATCCCGGGCCGTGGGCTACAATTCCTTCTGGAGTATGTGAAAATCCAACCCGGTTAAAGTAGGTTTTTCCCGGACGGTAACGCATGCTTTCTGCCAACTGAGCTGTGAACCAGCGCGTGGAATAATTTCTGCGGCCGGCTGCTTTTTTCAGAGCTGGAATCAGATACAGAAAGGCATTGGTCAGTAGGGCCGAAGGGTAACCAGGCATGCCAAAAACAAGGGTTCCTTTTTGGCTGCGTGCCACATGCAAAGGCCGTCCCGGTTTGATGGTTGTTCCTGGCACAATCAAATCAAAATCATCGGATCGCAAAACGGTTCCAAGATGGTCGTATCGACCTTTGGAGACACCACCGCTGGTGATGATGATGTCGCACTGGTTGTCCAATTGATTAAGCAAATCCCGTGTTGCGGACAAGTCGTCTTTAATGGTTTCGGTGGCCACCACCGGGACTCCCAGCTGGGCACAAATGGCTTCAATAATGTATCGGTTGGTATTAAAGACCTGTCCGGGGGCGGGTCCATCTTCAACCTCACGGACTTCGTCGCCACTAACCAGCAGAGCAACTTTTGGTTGACGATGCACAGGAACTTCCGCCAAGCCGGCACAAAAAAGTGCAGGGTAAACAACGGAGGAAATGACATTGCCCCTGGGTGCGAAAACCGTACCTGCCTGCATTTCGTCACCAGCAGGGTTGATCAGGTCACCGAATTTCAAAGGAACGCCCACAGTCAGCTGTTGATCTTTCAAATGGCAATCTTCAATCATAACCACACAGTCAGCACCCTCGGGCACAACGGCCCCGGTCATGATGGCAGCAGCCTGTCCGGGTTGCAGCACACAGTCAGGCAAAATACCGGCCCTAACTTCAGAGACTACCTCAAAGTCCGGGCCCATATTGGACTGAACGGCAAAGCCATCCACGGCACTGCGGGGCAAATCTGGCATGTGGCGGGGAACCAGAATATTTTCGGCAAGGGTTAGCCCCAAACTTTGTCGCACCGAGACCTGTTCAATTTCCGTGGCATCAACTGCCTGCACAATACGGTGAACAGCCTCATTGTAGGATAAACTTGCAGCAGACTGGCCTGACATGATTCCTCATTGAAGAACGAAGAAAATCGTTCCGGGAAATTTGGTTATAAAGCAGCCAGTCCGGATTCAGCCACAACGCTGTCGCCGGGTTGAATGGTTCCGCCTTGAAGAACTTTACAGAAAATTCCCTCTCGGGGCATCACACAGTCGCCGGTGGCTTCACGAATGGCGCAACCCTGATGACACTCCTTGCCTATCTGGGTCACTTCCAAAACAGTTTTGCCAAGATGCAGTTTGGCGCCAATGGGCAGTGTTTTCAGCTCAACACCGGAAGTAACGACGTTTTCGGCAAAAGCACCGTCCGGAAGATCGGGTAAAATCGCTTTTATTTTAGCAATTGATTCAGTGGCCAGAAGAGACACCTGGCGGTGCCAGTCGCCTGCGTGGGCATCACCAACAAGACCATGATTCACTTTGAGTTCGGCTTTATCCACCGGAGTTTTGACAACCCCTTTTTCACTGCTGGTGCAGATGGCTTCAATTTTTGCAGGCACGTCTTGCTCCCTAAATAATAATCTTGAAAATGACTGGTCCGGGGTTTTCCTGACACGCAGGGTCAGAATAACAGAAAACAGTGGGCAGTCGCAAGGGGCTGCCCAAAAGTTTGCCTAATTCTTTTTTCTGTCCTTCATGGCCTGAGCTTTAGCTTTGCGATAATCGCCCAACAGGGCTCGTGTATCGGCTTCCACACCATCAAGGTCAAAGCTGTGCCAGCGGGCAGTCAGCTGATCGAAACGTGCATCCAGAGCCTGGACCTGATCCCTGTCAGACGCATGAGTTTGCACAAACCCACGGTATCCTTTAATGATATTGATTTTGCTCAGGATATAATCGGCTTGATCCGGCACTTCCGGCAAAGTGTCCGATTCCAGATTGTGGCAGAACTGGCAGGTGTTTTTTACCCTGCTGGCGAAGATGAAATCCATATCCATGGATCCATGGCAGGTTACGCAGTTGGGTGCACTGCCATCTTTTTCCAGCAGCTTGTAGTGGTTACTGGCTACAAAAGCCTCATGCTGTTCGTCGTGACATTCACCGCAAGTGCCGGGGATTTTGTCGTAACGCACAGGATCCATAACACCCTTATGAGCTTTTTTAAGATTTGTAGTGCTATCGTCACCACCATGACAATCAGTGCATGCAAGTTCGGCAATGCCATGCACGGAAATTTCAAAGTCGAGATTATAGTCATAGAGTTTTTTATCAGTAACTTTGAGGTCTTTTGATTGATGACATTCGTGGCAGGTGTCAGCAAAAACCAAGTTGGTCCCAAGGACAACCATCAACCCAACCAGAGTAATTTTAAAAATCTGCATGAAGAGTCCTTTCGCGGCGAATTCATCGTCCCCAAACTCATAACATTATTCCTGAAACAGTTCTCAATTTAAAACCCTGGGCCTGAAATTGAGTTCCGTTTAGTTCTTTTTCATCTTCACTACGCCGGTCTCAATATCAACAGCGTGTTTTATCAATACGGTCATAATCATCAATCCGATGCCCCAAATGCCCAAACTGACTAGTACTTCGTTGAGAGAGGGAAGGTATTCGACAATTTCTCCCAGTGGCGTGGGAATGAATCCGGGGAAAACCAAGCCCATGCCTTTTTCAATCCAGATGGCGGCAATAAGCATTACCAAAGGAATGTTCCGCACCACAACTCCGCGGTTTTCAAATTTCCGGGATACCAGAGCCAGCAGAGCCAGAACATTCATGGAGATGGAGGTCCAAATCCAAGGTACCAGAGCATTATGTCCGTGCAATCCGAAAAACAGATACCGGGCACTGGCCACGTGGGCGCTGTCAGCATAAAACTCAGTGAAAACCTCTGATACCAGCAGGAATATGTTTATGAGTCCGGAAATAAGAACCACCATTCTCAGGAAACTGAAAATGCGGTCACCAATGGGGTATTGGGTGTTGCGCCTGACAATTTCCAGGACCAGCAAAATGAACGCCGGTCCTGCACAAAAAGCACTGGCAATAAAACGAGGGGCCAGAATGGCAACGTTCCAGTATGGGCGTCCCGCAAGGCCGGTGTAAAGGAATGCCGTTACCGTATGAATGCTAATAGCCCAGACTATGGATGTGTAAACAAAGGGCAAATACAACCAGTTGGCGGGCTTTTCGTCCCGGTATTTTTTGTAGAGCAGGTATCCGGGGACATGCAGGTTCAACAGCAGGTAACCGTTGAGAACCAGAACATCCCATGCGAGCATGGAAATTGGAAAATTGAACTTTCCGAAGGGAGGCATCATGTGCCACATGCGGTCCGGTCGACCGAGGTCGGCCATCACAAACAATAGGCACATCATGATGGCTCCAATGGCCACCATCTCGCCCAGCAAAACTCCGCCTTTGAGTTCATTGTTGTGGTACAAATATCCTGGAATGACCATCATGACTGCAGCGGCTGCAACACCCACCAGGAAGGTGAAATTAGCAATGTACAATCCCCAGGAAACCTGGTCGTGCATGCCAGTTACACCAAGGCCATACATGGCTTGCTGGGAATAGGCGTAGACACCGCCGGCAATCAGCAGCCCCAGAAATCCCAGCCAGGAAAAATAGCGTTTCGAACCGGTGAACATTCCCCGCACCGACTCGAAAACAAAAGTAAGATAAGAAACCAGTGACTTGATCATGGCTACTCCGTGTTTAATCGAAGAAGTAGAAGAAATTCGGGTCCGTTCCCACTTCTTCCTTCAGTACAAAAATGCGTTTGTTGTCGATGATTTTCCGAACCACGCTTTCAGGGTCCAGCAGATTGCCGAACTTACGGCTACCCGTGGGGCAAATGTCATGACAAGCGGGATTCAAACCTTTGCGCACCCTGTTAACACAGAAAGTGCACTTTTCCATAACCCCTTTATAACGAGGGCGGTTACCCAGGTAATGAGTGTCGGGGTTCACATCGTCAGAGGGGATTTCAGGATCCACCCAATTGAATTTTCGGGCCCAGTAAGGGCAGGCTGCAGCACAGTACCGGCAACCAATGCACCAGTTGTAATCGACAACCACAATACCGTCTTTTTCCTGCCAGGTGGCTTCCACGGGGCAGGCTTTAGTGCATGGTGCATCGTTACAATGGTGGCACTGCACGGGCATGTAGTATTTGCCTTCTGCCGGAACAGGATGGTCGTAATCGTGCACGGCTTTTTCTACATCGAGAGAGCCTTTTTCCATTTCCAGAACCCGAATGTATTCCACCTGATCGCCCCGGTCACCATGGCCCCGGTGTTGGTTGTTTTCTTCAACACAGGCATGGGTGCATTTACGGCAGCCGATACACTTGGAGAGATTTAGAGCGTAGCCAAAGCGCACATTGTCCATGGCCTCGTTTGCTCCAACGGAAATATCATTGCGGTCGTATTTCGTATTGTATTCTTTTTCCAGACGGGCCAGGACTTTTTGTCTGGCTTCATCGTCCAGCTCGCGGAAGTGACGCTGCATGAATTCATCAAGACTGAAGGCTTCCGACTTTCCTGGAACAGCAATGGCTCCGGCAGTAACCGCACTTAACAGTTTGATGAAACCGCGCCGACTGACATTACCCTCTTTAAATTTTGCTTGGCGGCTCAATGGTGCTCCTTACTGTGGCCAATGGGGTCCAGGCGTAACACTGGGGCGGCCAAGGGCTTCATGCCGGCAAAAGCCGGTGAGTGGGGTTTGTGGCATTCGACACAGAGCTTGCGTATGGAAATGTTGTCTTCATCCAGACTTGAATCCCAATAACCGGTGGTTTTGCCGTGAATTCCACGGTCCCAGTCGCGCAGTTTTGGACCGTGACATTCACCACACAGCAGATGGCTGTTATTAAAAGAGAGGGTTTCGCCGTTAAGCCGGACCAGTTTGTCACGGTCTTCTGCATTGTGGCAATCCAGACACCACAAATTCCCACCGCCGTGGACCAGGGTCCAAACCGAGTCGGTGGCTGCATAGTCGTTTTCTTCCATGTATTCTTCGATGTTCAGGCGGGTTCCAATTCTGGTCAGATTTTGGTTTCTCATGACAGTTTGGTCGGTCCGGCCCAGCAAATCGGAAAAGGCCACCCAATCGCCGAACGGAACCAGATGGGTTTCTCCGTCTTCGTCTTCCCATTCCAGGGGTTCGAAGTGTTCCTCTTCAAGAATACGGGGAGAGAAGTTGGTTTCCTGGTCTGCGTGGCAATCCATACAGGGAAAATACCCATGGTCGTCTTCCAGAACGGTGACCCGGTCGGCCGTAGATTGGCCCAGACAGGGAATTGCCAGTAATATTAAGGCAATCATCACCAGTGAAGCTCGGCTGAAAAAGAAAAACACGCGCATGGATGATTTCCCTGATCAAATGAAAAAAAAACGGCAGGCCACAAAACCCCACCCCGAAAGTGGGAATATCATAGCTTGCC
>JAAEOA010000234.1 GCA_024223715.1 bacterium
AAAGCATACACCATGGCCGGCGGCGGTGTTATTCCAGTTTTAATCGTCGGGTTATTATGGAAGATTTCAAGCAAACCTTTTACGATGGGAGAAAAGAACTCCAGGCTAACGCCATGGGGCGTCCGAATTTCAATCGTCAGTGGGGCTGTTGTTTCGCTGGCGTTTAGCATTCTGTGGGGGATTGCTGTTTCAGCTGTGCTGGCGGTGGTCGTATCATTGGTCACAAAACCAAAGGGGGAATTGGAACAAACTGTCACGACTGACTAAAAGATCAGCAGGCGCCCTGTTTATGCATTCGCAACCGCCCCAAAAGGCAGACAGCAAAATCTTAGGGTACCGACATGCGATTCAATAATGATCGTAATTGAAATTGGAATCTTCAGTTTTCAGGATAGGAGAATGACAACAGTGGCCTGGAAGCGCGCAGACGTGGTCGTTATCGGTGGAGGTATTATCGGAACCGCCATCGCCTATTAGCTGGCCCGCCAAAAGAGCAATGTCGTGCTTTTGGAAAAAGGCGGAATTGCATCCGGAAGCTCGGGAGAATGGGATGGGGCGGTTGTGAT
>JAAEOA010000235.1 GCA_024223715.1 bacterium
CAGAGAGGCTACGCCATGCTCTGAAACCACCATATCTATTGATTCTCGCAAACTGAACTGATTGGGGAATTCTTCAACAGAGACTCGTATGTTGGGTTTCCCGTTTCGATTTCGGCTGGGTACAGCAAAAACTGCACAACCGCCTGCGGAAAGTTCAGCACCGTGGAAAAAATCCAGCACTTCGGCAGGTCCGGTGGCAACATTGCCTTTCCCTATTTGGAGTGCAATCCGACCGGTTAAATCCACTTTACGGGCAGGGAGTACAGCTACGAACCGAGGGTTACGGCCAATCTGGCTTGGATTGAATACTTTACCGATTCCTTGAAATTCGATTAAAGGGTTTTGATCTAACCAGGACATGAGCCTGTGTGTTCCCAAAGCATAGGAAGCCAGAGACTTGCCACGATAGGTCTCTTTGTATCGATTGGTCACGGCACCGCTTGTTACGAGATCCATGAGGGAATCAGTAAAGAAAGGTGAATGTACACCAAGATGTCGTTTATGGATCAGGTGGCGTCCCAAAGCCTCGAAAAGGGGACCGATGGAAAAGGCGATGCAGGTTCCATCTTCGATCAATGAGGAGACATTGACCGCAATTTTATCGAACACTGCACTCACCGGCCAGCGGTCGAAATAAATAGGCTCTTGTGTAGAAATTACCAGCAGGTCGAAATCTGAAATGTGTATAAACGTGTCGCCGTAAGTGCATGGAATCCGTGAGTTGACTTCCCCCACAACCAATGAAGCTTGCTCCATGGCCTGTCGGGCTACATCTACTGCTACGCCAAGGCTGCAATTTCCATTTTTGTCAGGTGGAGTAATCTGGATAAATGCAACGTTAATGGAAATTTGTCCGGATTCAATCAGTTTTGGTATCCATGCAAAACGGCTTGGAATCAGGTCCACCTGCCCTTCAGTAATGGCCTCGTCGGCTACCCAACCGGAAAAGAAAGTCTTGAGGCGGTACTTTTGACGCCGAAGTTTTTTCAAGGATATGGCATCGCCGAAGCTGACTATCTGGATGAGTTCCAGATCCTGTAAATTGCCGGAATCAGTATTCATCAGTTTTTTTACAAGAGTTCGGGGTTCAGCTGCGCCAGTTCCAAGCAAAATGCTCATTCCGGGTTTGATTTTCTCTATGACCGTTTCTGGAGAAACAATCCGGTCTTTCCATTTTTTATAGGCTGATTCTATCA
>JAAEOA010000236.1 GCA_024223715.1 bacterium
AGTCTCTGTTCGAACTCTAGGCCATCTACACGGACCCTTTCATGAACAAAGCCGTTTTGAGGTAATTTAATAGGTCCAATAGGCTGAAAATTCATCAATTTTCAACCCACAATTTATCGTTTCAACCCAACTTTGACCAATTCTGCGGTCAAATTCCACCCCATCAATCTTTTTCCCCACTTTTTTTCATTTTAGGCTGGCGTCCGAATCCTTTTTCTGTTATACCATTAGAATGTTGCCCATTACTATCAGAAAAAGGACCATCACCGCTGACGACATCGTTCCAATTCAGGCCACGGTCAATAAGCACTGGAGCAGGGGCAGAAAGCATATATCCAGGGTCCTTTGCCGACAGTGGAAATGGTTCCAGCCAAATGGCCGCCTAAAGGACATGGCCTGCCGGGAGCTCTTGCTGACGCTAAGCCGCATGGGCCTGATCACTCTTCCGCCAAGACTCAACAATGCCAACAACGAAAAGCGCAACCGATCCATCCCTGTCATTAAAATTG
>JAAEOA010000237.1 GCA_024223715.1 bacterium
AGATTTCAAATTTGTGGTGGAAGACGTCCTGGAGGAGGTGCAGGAAACCCAACCCGGCTTTGAAGATCTTAAAGCTCCCATAAACAAGCAAGGCGCCGAATATTTCTTGAATCAAAACTCCCGTGAGCCGGTAACCGAGCCGGATGAAATGGTGCCTCTGTGGAAGATCCTTCACACTGTCGGCTGTGACTGGACCTACGGTACCAAAGGGTGGGCCGCCGAAAACTACTGCCTTTTTATGGCAGATCTTGAAAACTGGGAAAAAATCGTGCGGACAAAGGCCAAAGCCGTCGATGATCTGGGCTGCAAGTACTGGCTCAATACGGAATGAGGGCACGAAATGTTCGCAGTCCGGGTCGGACTGCAAAAATTCAACATTTCCCACAACTTTGAGATTGAAAGCATCATCACACTGTATGCCCGATGGATCCGGGAAGGCAAACTCGTAGTCAACTCCGATTGGAACAAGGATCGTAAAATTAAGTTCACCGTCCAGGACCCGTGCCAGCTGGTTCGCAAGACTTTCGGCGACCCCATGGCTGAGGACCTGCGCTTTGTGAC
>JAAEOA010000238.1 GCA_024223715.1 bacterium
CCCAATGAAAAGAAGACCCAAATCAAATTGGATTCCGGTGGCCACCGCCGGTAGAATTTCTTCGGTATGGCCGGTAAGATCAACCCAGGGAATGGGGATGAGTCGAATGGGTTCCATAAGGAATAAGCCGGAAACCGTGGGCAACAATACATAAATCCCGCCAAAGGCAAGTCCGATAACCCCTCCGATGGAAAAAATACGCCATTTCCAGCTCTTCTTTTTATCTTCGGTCGACTCGGCCAGCGCCATGGTTCCCAGGGCCGCTACCGGGGCCATCGGAAAGGGAAGCTTCTCCACATCTGAGGTGATACGGTAAAATACATACCCCAGCCCAAACTGGTCGATGCGTTGAATAATTTGGGTTCCGACCAGCAATAGAATGGGAATCAGCCAGTCCCGGTGGAAAAAAGTGCGCTCCACCAAAGAAACTGAATCCGGACCGGGAGCTACCCAATCGGGGATGAATTCAACCAAACCCAACATTCTGGCTGCGTCGGATTGAACAAGATATTGGCTCCACAATAGCCCCTGAAACGGTGTCGCCAGAGCCGCTCCCGCCATATAATAAAGCAAAAAAATTTCCTGCTGCTTCAGCTCACTGTAGGAGCGCTTGGCCAGCTCGGCAAACAGGATAATCGTCACCCAGCGGGCAGCAGGTCCAATTCCGGTTCCGATTACCAATTGAAGATACATACTGCCGGGCATCATGAGAAACCCGATAAAAATCGCTCCCACAACGGTCTTCCAATCAAACCCCTCCTCAAAATGATCTGGAGTTTCTAAAAGATCCCTGTACTCTTGGAGTTCTTTGTCTTCGTACATATCTCTTATCCAATTGCTGCCGCTTTAGTTCCCATCTGTCGTGAGTGACCGCAATCTAATCCTTTTCCAGAATGCATAGAG
>JAAEOA010000239.1 GCA_024223715.1 bacterium
CGTAAAAGATTGTACTGCGCCTCCATCACCCCCGACAGGCAACCCAACAAGACGCCGCGTTCTCCCGTGAGGTCACTGTGAACTTCCTTTTCAAAGGTGGTGGGGAACAAATACCCGGATCCGACGGCAATACCCAGGGCCAAAGTTCTTTCTTTGGCATTTCCCGTAAAATCCTGGAACACGGCATAACTGGAATTGATACCGCTGCCGTCCAGAAAGTTCAATCTTACGTTTCGGCCGGAGCCTTTGGGTGCAACCAGAATGACATCCACGTTTTGCGGGGGAATGATATTGGTTTGATCTTTGAAAACAATGCCGAATCCATGGGAAAAATAAAGTGCATTACCTTCATCCAGGCATGCTTTTACTCTCGGCCAGGTTGTCACCTGTCCGGCATCAGAAAGCAGGTACTGAATAATGGTGGCCTTGGTTGCCGCTTCCTCCAGGGGGAATAGGGTTTCACCGGGGACAAAACCATCCGCCACGGCACGCTGCCAGGTTTGTCCGCCCTCACGCTGTCCCACGATAACCCGGATACCATTATCCCGCAGATTGAGGGCTTGCCC
>JAAEOA010000240.1 GCA_024223715.1 bacterium
AAAGTACTGAGCTTGGGATGTTTGTTCCGCTCGGGAGGTTGCATGATGACCTTCGTAAATGGATTGCTGAGGAAATAGAACCGCGATTGAGGCCAATAACCACCCACGCCAGTAGTCGGCCCATGAGGGCAAAAAACAGCTCAAGTAGGCGGGTATCCCAAGACACCCCGCCCTCTAAAAACGGGTACTGTATTCGGTGCGCAAAAGAAATTCCAATGAACACAAAGAAACCCTATTGCTTAGCCCACTATAAAAGCTGGGTAAGATACGAGAACCCAGAGTACCAAGAGAAGCATTGTCATTTTTGTGGAGCGAAAACCAAGGCATCCATGGTTAAGCCCAAATGCTATTCTTGCTACAAAGCAGAAGGTAGCTAACAACAAGTTGAACCTGTCGCTTGCTTTTGTCACGCTTTGTGCTGGCGCACAAACCGCGCCAAACCGGCAAGGCGCCGGACGCAACCGCAGGTTAACAAAACGTCAGGTGTACGAAGAGAGCATGTTGTCAAAGAAATGTCCAATCTGTAGCAATGCGGCTTCATTACGAGAAGATGTTTCTCTGAACCACTGGAATTTTGAGTGTGTCAGTTATGGGGCGAAGCTGAAAAGTGGTCACCGCTGGCGTCTGTTGGCAGCCGTGGTCGGGAGCCTGTTTATTTCATCGTCTGTGATTCTTTCGATGTCATCTGAAATCCTCTTTGTGTGGTTTAGTATGGTGCCTGCTTTGGTGGGTTTTATTAGTTGAATATCTGTTCTTTTCTGTTTGCAGCTGCACTCCAGATAACTGCACCAGTGGCAAAGGCCAAATCATAAACATTAAAGAAGTGAGGAAACGGTGGATTGTTCACCAAGTCATGTTAAGGCCATTTTGGTTTCGCACGCGGTTATTTTTGTCGTTCAAGCTATTGCACGGCGGTTCACAAAGGTACCCGAGCCGGGATCATTTGGAATTTATATCATGCTATTGCCAATAGGTTTTAATTTATTCGGTGCAGGCTTTCCCGCTTGGCTAATTGCAGCAGCTGTAATGCTAGGGTTGTCAATAATTCTTTGGTCTTTGCGGAGAGGCAAAGGGCGTGCCAACTAAACTGTGTAAATGACCTTTCATAATTTAGGACGGCATCCTTCCCTCGAACATTATCGAGAAGAAATTTAGGGCTGCCGGCCAGTCTTGTATCGACATCGACCACCTCTTGGAGGCCTTGGTGATGGCGAGATACAAGACCTTGCGCACCGAGTCATCTGTTGGGAAAGCACCTCGCTTTCTGGTTACTTTGCGCAACTGGGCATTGAGTGATTCCACTGCATTCGTCGTGTAAATCACTTTGCGTATTGGCTGCGGATAACCAAAGAATGGGATCATGTTTTCCCAGCGGTCACGCCAGGATTTTGCTGCCAAGGGATATTGATCTCTCCATGTTTTTTCGAACTCCGTCAGAGCTAATTCTCCCGCTTCCTCCGTGGCCGAAGTATAGATTTTTCGTAAATCTTTTGCTACTGCCCGTCGGTTTTTCCAGGGTACGTAACGTAGTGAGTTACGAACCATGTGGACGATACAAAGCTGAACCTCTGTCTTGGGGAAAAGTTTTAATAATCAGAAATCTAAAGGAGTATCCTCATTGAATACTTCAAAAACATTGTCAAAACCCAATCCTAATATCCATCTTCCCCTCACTTTCCAAAGCCTCCCTCTCCAACTCCCCAATAACCCTCCCATGCCCCATCTCCCCATCCCCCATAACAACCAAATCCCGCACAACCCCAAACGCCCCAGGCGTCAACCCCTGTATCTGGCCCAATACGCGTTGCTCTCCCACCGTCAGACTCCCTCCGACCAACGGTCCCAACAACTTAGCGTAAAGGGCCAGAATTCCCTCTTCTTTCAAATAACCAAACTCAACCTTGCGGCCAAACCTCCTCATGGCGGCTTCGTCCATGCCTTCTTTGCGATTTGTGGTGCAGATCAGCATCCCCACATGCTGTTCCATTTGAGTCAAAAACTCATTCGTAAAACTCACTTCCCAGGACTTACCTGCCTTGCTCCGTGGAAACAACAGGGAGTCCGCTTCATCAATAAGCAAAATACTCTCTTCTATCTCTGCTTTGGCAAAAGCAGCAGCCAGGGCCTGCTCCGTTTGTCCCACGTACGCTCCCAGTAAATCGCTCATTCGTTTGATGATTAAAGGCCGGTCCAGCAAATGAGCAAGGTGACGCGCCAGCTCTGTTTTTCCCGTGCCCGAAGGGCCGTGAAACAACAGGTTGAAATAACTCACAGGACGTTCTTCGGCCGGCCTGCGCCACCAATGATCGAAACGTTTTACCTGGGCGAAAAACTCATTCGTTTGGCAATCCAAATTTAAGGCTTCCGGTATGTATTTCTGTTCCCGCTGGTTTTTCTTTGACCTTATTTTTCCACCAAGAGTCAGCTTTAAATGAGCAGCCAGGGAGCGGCCGATTTTGGTCAACAAATCGTCCCTGTTTTCAAAACCGGTTTCCCTGGCTTTTGCCACGGCCAAATCAATGACCCCGGCGCTCACTTCATGCTTTTGGGCCAACTGTTGAATGTCAATTTTTCGGAACATTCTTTTGACCTTGTGTTTGCGCAATATGGAATCCCAGACTTGTTGTCGCTCGCGTCGACTAAAGGCAGGGAAGTGATGACTGAATGCAAATCGCCGGAGCACCGAGGGGTCAATGTTGTCCACACGGTTGGTTATCCAGACCACTCGGGTACCCGGCTCTTCAAGCAAATCATTCAGCCAGCCTTTGTCCTGCGATTCGCCACGTAATGACCAGCCATCGGCAGTGTTGAGAAGATTATCTGCCTCATCCACTACGACCAGAGAGCCCTCTCCATGGTTGGTCAAATTCAGGCAGGCAATTAGCCCCAAACGTCTGGAATGGGTCTTGTTTTCCGTATTGTGCAAGACTTCATATGCCGGACAGGAAAGGCTTGATGCCAATGCCCTGGTGAAGCTGGTCTTGCCTGTTCCCGCTTCTCCGTACAAGAGAATATGAGTGGCCGACTTTTGTCGTTTTTCCAGAAGGTTTTTTATGTGCTCCAGTTCTTCCCTTTTGACGGTGTGAGAATTCAGATCGACAGTCCCTGCTGGCAATTCACGATAATGCTCACGAGCAAAAACCGTTTTGGCTGATTCGTTAATTAAAGGCAGACATTCCCGGTTCAACTCCAACCAGCTGGAATCCTGGTTAATGAAACCCAAGCGGCGAAGTTTTCCATGCACAATATTCACGTAATCAGTGGTGTTAAGGTCCAATGCGGCCAGTAAGAATTTTTGGCCCGAGTAGCGGTCACAATCTAAATGGATATCGAAATAGTTTTCCACTTTTGACCAGGAGGACATCAGGGCCAGAAAGAGGCACACTTCGGCTTCGTTTTCCGTTAGCCCAAACAGCTCGGTAAATTCATTTATGTTATTCTGAAGTTGCGATGGTTTGGTTTTCCTTTTCTTTTGTTTTTCCTGTATCGACAAGGCCTCATCCAGCAAACGAACCAATGATTTTTGAAACATGCGCTTTTTCACTGCTGGCATATGGTTAAATATCTGGGACATGCTGTTTAACAAATCGTGGGAATCCTGTTTCAAAGAAAGCTCTTTAAAGGCCCCTTTGGCTTCAGTATTCGGCATTTTATCCCTCACTTCGCAGACAAACTGTTCCATAGTCTGAGGAACGACCCAACGTATAAATTCCAAAGTTTCGATATCCCACATTGGGAATTGTCG
>JAAEOA010000241.1 GCA_024223715.1 bacterium
AGAGGACGGGTGGGGCTGCGCGGGGGGAGGGTCTTGCGGGCGGGGCGGTGGGGCTTGCTAGCGGGATGCCCTCTGCGCATACGGTTCTGCTTGGTGTGTGGGTCGGGAGTGGAGGGCAGGGGGGTCCCGATGGTCTTGGGGGAGTGTCTCACGTTCTGGAGCAGATGGTGTTTAAAGGCACCAGCGGTCATACCTCTTTTGAAATTGCTCAAAAGTTTGATGGCATGGGTGCTGCCGTCGATGCTTTTACCACAAAAGATGCGGTGGCGTTTACGGTCAAAGTCTTGCCCGAGTTTTTTGAAGAGACGGCAAAACTGCTGGCTGAAATGTTATTGCAACCGGCATTCGATGCCAAACTGGTAACTCTGGAACAGGGTGTGGTTATTGAGGAAATTCAGGAGGCACTCGATACTCCTGATGACCGTCTGCACGATGCTTTTTGCTCCCGCCTGTATGGTAAACACCGACGCGGCCGGCCTATCCTGGGTACTCCCGGGGCTGTGCGATCATTCCATCCGGAATTGCTAATAAAAAATCACCAACGACTTTTTAGTGGACCGAATATGGTGATTTCACTGGCCGGGAATGTTCATGACCGGTTCCGGGAATTGGTCGCAGAATCTTTTGATGTGCCTGCCAGTCCGGGTGCTTTGGACAAGCAGTTTTCAAACCCCGTCAAGACGATAAAAGCCGCCACAATTGATTTGCCTCTCGATGAATTGGATCCTTTCCATCTGGAGCTGAACAGCCCCATCATTCAAACATATTTTGAAATTGGAAATCTGGGTGTGGCCCTTGGGCATCCGGATCGCCTTCCGGTCTTTTTGTTGACGAATATATTGGGTGGGGGAATGAGCAGTCGCATTTTTCAGGCTGTTCGCGAGCGTGAAGGCTTGGCTTACACGGTTTACAATTATTCAGATATGGGACGCGATACTGGATTTGTCAGTTGTGCTGGGAGTTGTTCGCCTGAAAAGCTGGAACGCCTGGTAGATGTTATCAGTGTGGAATATGACCGTCTCATTGCCGAAGGCGTGCGGACCGAAGAAATCGATAGCAACCGGGCTCAAATCAAAAGTCATCTCATCTTTAGCCTTGAAGGTGTGACAAATCAGATGTTCCGAGCTGCCCGAAACGAAATTTATTACGGCCGGTTTGTGCCCGTGGTGGAATTGGTGGATAGGGTTGATTCTGTAACCAAAGACGATCTCGCCCGATGCTCAAAATTGTATTTTGCGCCCGATAGTTTACTGGTGGCTATTCACGGTCCTGGGGATGCTTGAAGGATCCTGGAAAATCAGTGTTGAGATATTTCATACCGATCATTTTTTTTATCCAGAACATATTCCCATTTTAACTCACCGGACAACTTGGCCGCTTGGTCAGCAAGCAGGCCTCTTTCTACCAGAAGCTGCAGGTTATCTGGCCAGTGACCTTCACGGTATCTGAATAAAGTCGAAGCAGTTTGAATTTCATGACGCAACTGGCTTTGGCGTATGCGATCGGCAACCTTTGTATCGGCCAAAGGAATGGTGCTCCAACGCAACCATCCCAAACCAAGAACCAAAATCAATACCATGGCCAAAACGGGAACCCTTCGTAACCCCAAACCTCGGGTGTTTTTGCTTTGGGAGGCGGACTTCAACTCAGTGGTTTCTTTTTCTTCATTGTCGTTTTCGGCTAACAGATAGTCTTCTTCACACCAGGTTTTCAGCAAAGTGCGAACCACAAAGCTTCCGGCTCGGCCTTGTCTGATGATGCGTCCCAGGGGAATCCCTGCCAGAGCTAATGAAAAAACATGTTGCCCTGTTTCACACAGTCCATCCTCGGGTATTACTTTTTCACCCTGACTGAAAGTGATGTTCGGTGACGGTAATGCCTCTCGTAGCATTTTTCCCTCATCGAGTCTGCGGGCTGACTCCATGAGCAATCCCTGAATATCAATTTTGATACGGCTAAAAACTCCACTGGGGCTTCCTTTAGATGCCCGGAAGTGGTAGCTTCCCTGGCGCAGTTTCATGCCCATGGTAGTCATTTCCTGAGCCAAACTTTTCAGGACCTTTTCCAGCTTCTCTTCTGTAAAAAGATTTTCCGAAACCAAAATTTCAGTCAAATCAAGAGAGCTGTTTCGGGAAACAAATTCCACATGCATCCATTGCTCTTCATTAAAGAAGCCGTAGGCTTTGAGAAAACTTTCCAATGGGTCGCGCTTATCAATTCTTCGGTCGCGGGTCGCCACAAGAAGGCCATTGTCGAAAACAAAAACCATATTGCGGGATGATTCCAGATTCAGGAAGCCGGACTTTTGTTGACTGGAAATGAGCTGAAGAATTTCAGCCAGATTAAAATCACTGAGTTTGCCTTCCAATGCCATGCCGCACCTCCTTAAGGTCTTCTGAGTCCAGGCCCGCCGGCCATGACTGAGGGTTGATTTACAGGAACTTTTTTGGCGATTAATTGATGGCGCCCAGTGCGTTCAGTGGGGGCCCAGGAGAATCGCTCGGGCATTCCCCGGCGCAAATTTCTGCCATCAAGCAAGCCAATGATCAGGGAAATAATTATGAGGCCAATGCCAACTAAAACCGATGTTTGGAACCAACCAGTCCACATGGATTCTGGCAGTGGGGCCCAAACCGTGCGGATCATTTCTTCGGGTAAAATCATTCCCGGGCTTTTCCAGGGAGCTCCGCTATCGAATATCCAGGATGAGCTAACCAGGAACAAACCCCATGCCAAGGCAGAAATTCTCAAAAATCCAGCGACAACATGACCACTGGCCAAGTGCCCAGCGCCGGGTAAAAACCGACCCAGATTGACAATTCGCTGGCTGTTTTTCATTCCCACTTTTCGGGACTGATTTTTTAAGAGTGTGGCCAGAACCACATCGCTGCGGCTGCGACTGGCAGTTTCCCCACAGGCTGGACACAACCAAACGGAATCCCGGACACGACAACAATCGCGACAAACCGGTAATCCACAGTTCTTGCATTCACGGGGATCATTCTGGTGACTCCACCATTGAGTCACAATAATGGCCAACAGGAAAGGGACAACCAAAATCAGAAACAAGGGCAACGGGGGACTTCCCAAAAGATTTTTCCAAGCAGAAAGAGTAACCAGAGGTGGATAGTTCTCTGCTTCATCGGAGCAGGCCTTGTGCAAGTTTTTCGACGATAAACCAGGATATATTACAGGTGAAAAATCCTGTTTTTTGGTTTGGTTATCCATATGTGAGGGGGCTAAATAGCCTAATTCTCTTGATTTTTCCAAAGCGGCGGTGGCCTCGGGAATAAAAAGTTTTTTGAAATAAACCTGAGCCATATTGTAACTGACCTGGCCCCGGTTCGGGTTCCCTTTTTGCGCCTGTTGATACCGCCTCAGGGCGGTATCAAGGCTTCCTCGGTAGTAAGTATTATTGGCTAAACCCACCTGAGCAGAAAAATTGTCGGGTTGTATTTTCAGGACATTTTTAAAGTACTTGTCGCTATTGCCGAACCGTCCTCGTCTGGCTTCCTGAATCCCGAGAGCAACCTGAAGCCGTGCTGCACGATCAGGGTTTTGAGCTTGTCGCAAAGCTTGTCGCAGGCGTTCTGAAATAACTCCCGAAGGTTCAAGAAGGCAAGCGTCGGTCAAAAGATTGACTTCGCTTTCCGGATCAATGGCAGGGGGGGCCAAATGCAAAATAGGCCAAGCGGGAAAGACCAATACAATCGCTGCAATCCAGGTAACGACCAACAGGTTTCGCAGTTTTCCCCGAGTCTGAATGAGCAGGACAATGCTCATAAGAGCAAGAAAGCCCAACCAACCCGGTCTTAGTGCGACAAACGCCAAGGGAATAAATACGGGCAACCAAACTTTGGGGGTGTGGTTGCGGTTTTTGAAAATCATGGCCCCGAGGTCATGAACCAAGTTGGGCCAGACACTGAAGAAAATGGCAATGACTAAGAGTGTCCAGAACCAGGCAACTATCAGAATCGCACCTTGGTGCCAACGAACCACCATACGCCCTTTGGCCACGGGAGATTCAATCATTGTGGCGAAAGCCCGGGGAACGGCACTCAATACGGTGGGTGAATCCAGATTTTTTACTGCCTGGCTGATTTGCCAGCTTTGGAAAGTGGGATTATCGGGCGAAATGGCCAAAGCTTTGAGAAGGTTCTCCTGGGATGAATCCTTATCCTGTTCCAGGCGTGCCTTATGAAAATACCATTGACTGCTCAAGGGATGGGTCAGGCGTGGGGGCTTTCTTGGCTGTTTGGTTTTGGGGACAACCGTAGCCTGCACATCGGGCAGTTTTTTGCGGCTGCTGTCAATATCAACACCCTTATACCGAGAGCCTTTTTCTTCGCTGATGGCCTCTTCGGTTCGCAATGTATCAAGGGGGGCTTCTCCACCACCGGCGAAAACAGAAGTCGCAGTAACTAGGCAAATACCGACCACAAGCCACCATCGGTGGATTTTTTGCTTGATCATCAATGATTTTTGCTGTTTACCCATCATTCCTGTCTTGTTACCTTCAATTGCAGAAATAAATCGCCGAGTTACTGAATCCTTCGAATTGGACGAGTCGCTCGAATATTCCTCTTCATTCTGGGTTATCGTTCAATCGAGCCCCGGGTTTATTGTTTTTTCCACAGGACCGGAAAATAATTGTTGCACAAGAAATTGGAATATCCCACATCAAGACGCCTGGTGCTGTTCCTTGCCGGACTTTGTGGTCTGGTGGGCCTGCTTATTGAACATGGAACCTACCCGGGTGAAGCTGCTCTGACGACAGCACGAGTTTTCAGTTTTTTGGCGGTATTCTTCTTTCTGTCAGAACAATTGATAACTTACCGCTATTTGGGTCATTTCCGTTCCTACCTCCAGGACCGTTGGCCAACATTTTCACTTTCGGTATTACTGATTCTGGAAATGGTGGGTCTGGTCATGGGACGCAATTCCACCTGGCTGGCTTCCGTAATGGACAAAATTCCTACCTACAATATTACCAACGCGTATTTACTGGTCATTCAGGTATATATTCTTTCAGTTTTTGCTGTTCAATTGCCCCATATGCAACAACGATTTGCCCGGTGGCAGGTTCGTCCGGCCATCGCCTTTGTCCTTGTTTTTGCTGCACTGATTATAATGGGCACTGGCTTACTGATGCTTCCGAGGGCCACACCGGAGCATTCACCCATTCACTTTTTGGATGCCCTCTTTACATCGTCAAGTGCCGTGTGTGTTACCGGTTTGGTGGTTCGCGATACCGGCACCGGTTTCACGGGTTTTGGGCAGGGGGTTATACTGGTCCTCATTCAACTCGGTGGTTTGGGAATAATGTCACTGTCTGCTACATTAAGCCTGCTTCTGGGCCGGGGAATCGGTGTGCGAGAAAGCAGTTTGCTAAGAGAAGTTTTCCATATTCCCACAATGGTTGAAGTGGGGCGCATGGTGCGAATCATAATTTTTCTGACTTTATCTTTTGAGCTCTTTGGGGCAGTTCTGCTTTTTCAGGGTCTGGGGTCAGGCCCGGCTGCCACCGCTGAATTAATTCCTTTTTCAGATAGGGCTTTTCAGGCGATTTTCCATTCTGTGAGTGCCTTCTGTAATGCCGGGTTCAGTTTATATTCCGATTCTTTGATGGGAGTCGCAGGAAATTCTCTGGTCATGGGTACTGCCAGCATTCTACTTATTGTTGGGGGGCTTGGGTTTGGCGTTATCATCCAGGTTGGGGCCTGGTTGCGGGGCCGAATGATGGACCGGAACAACCTTCGTTTAAGGTTGGATTTGCATTCGCGCATTGTGCTGGTTGCCTCGGCAGGCCTGTTGCTTGGGGGAGGATTGCTGATCACAGCTCTGGAATGGAATCAGAGTCTCAGCGGACAATCGTTTTTCATGAAACTGAGTCAGGCTTTTTTCCAGTCGGCAACCTGCCGAACGGCGGGGTTCAGCAGTATGGACCTGAATCTTCTTTCACCGGCAACTTTGTTCCTAATGATCATTCTCATGTTTATTGGGGGAGCCCCCGGAAGCACCGCTGGTGGTGTTAAAGTCACGGCCATTGCTATTGTCTGGGCCAATTTGCGCTCTGTTGCTTCAGGTCTTAATCGAGTTCACCTTGGCCGCTGGGAAATTGAAAAAGTTCAGGTTCAACGCAGTATGCTGGTTCTTTCTTCAGGACTGGTGGTTGCCGGAGCGGCAATCTTTACTTTGCTGTTTACAGAAAAGCAGGAAATGTTGCCCACAGTATTTGAAGTATTTTCCGCTCTGGGAACCGTTGGGCTGTCTCTGGGTATGACGGCGGAACTTTCAGCTATTGGCAGGGTGCTGATTATTATATTGATGTTTATGGGCCGACTGGGGCCCCTGACACTGGCGGCAAGCCTGGTGGGCCGTCAAGCCGAACCCAGGGTTCGGTTCCCCAAAGGTAGAATTCTCATCGGGTGAGTTGTTTTTCAAAGGATGTTGAATCGATGACAAAAATTGCAGTATTGGGATTGGGTCGATTTGGCCAGGCGGTGGCCCGAGAGCTTTCTCGGCAGCGGGCTGAAGTGCTTGCGGTGGACCGAAATCTAAACAAAGTCAACGAAATCATTCAGGATGTGGACGAAGCGGAAAGCTTCGATGCCACCAATGCTCAGCTGCTGGTTAGTAGAAACATCGCTTCCATGGATGCGGTGGTAGTGGCTATTGGCAGCAACTTTGAAGCCAGCGTTCTGGTGACCATGCACTGCCATGAACTTGGAGTTCCTCTGGTTTGCGCCAAAGCCCTTAATGAGGAGCAGGCCGTTGTTTTACGAAAAGTTGGAGCCAACAGGGTGATCAAACCTGAAGAAGATGTTGGTACTCATCTGGCCCGGCATTTAACTCATGAGTCGGTCATGGATTTTGTTGAATTACCCGATGGGTACAGTTTACGGACTTTAAAAGTGCCTTCGGACTGGGTTGGCAAAAGTGTTTCCGAACTGAATGTTTTGAATGAATTCCGTTTGAACATCATTCAGGTCATCAGGCGGTCAGGTGTGGACAAAGACGGTCAGGACGTCACTATCAAACATCCTTTGCCCGATGGAGCCATGGTTTTCCAGGAAGCCGATACCATGGAGGTCATTGGTCAGGACAAGCAATTGTTGAAGTTTGCTTGACGGGTCTGATTTTTGTGCAAAAAAAAAACCAAATAAAACTTGAGATTAGGGTAGTTAGGTTGTTACTCTAACCTCACATAAATTCAAGACAGATGTAATAATGACCGTTTTCGGTCTATCGGGGAAACACAATCAAACCAAAGGAGTGGATATAATGTTTAACTTCCGAAAAATCGCCATGTTGGGAATGCTGGCAATTTTAATTGTCACCGCTGGTTGTTCCTGCAAGGAATACGAAGAACAAATCATGCAGCTCGATGCTCAAATCAAAGAACTGCAGGAAGAGATTGCCAACGACGAAGCCATTATTTCCGAACGCAATGAAATTGTCGCAGAACTCACCCGAGATTTTGACGACTGTAAAGCCGACAACGCCATTCTCATCGAAGAAAATGAAGAAGTTGTTGTTGTAAGCGTGAATGAAGGACTGAGCTTTGTCAGTAGTGGCATCATTGTACTCGATACAATGGTCCCGGCTTTGGAAGCCATTGCCAGTACTATTCGTAATCACCCCACCTGGGATGTGTACGTCGAAGGTTATACTGACAACCTTAAAATCAAGGAAGAGTACCAAGAGTACTGGCCCACGAACTGGGAACTGGGCGCATTCCGTTCCGCTGCCGTGGTTCGCTACATGACTGGCCAAATGGGCCTCGATCCTGAGCGTTTTGCCGCTGTTAGTTTTGGTCCCTTCCGGGCCATCGCCGACAACGACACACCTGAAGGGCGTTCAGAGAACCGCCGGGTTCGTTTCATGCTTTATAAATCTGAAGGATTCTAAACCGGGTTGTTAAATATTGCCGGGCTGCTTCCTGTTGAAGCAGCCCGGTTTTATTTTATGGATTCCAGAGCGTCAAGAAGACGATCAATTTCCGAGGGGGTGTTAAAGGGACCAAGGCTAACTCTGACTGTTCCTTTTTCAGATGTCCCCATGGCTGCATGGGCCAAGGGGGCACATTGTAGGCCGGTTCGTACCGCCATGTCCCAATCCACATCAAGAATCATCCCCACTTTTTCCGGCGAAAATCCCTGAACCAACAGAGAGAACACAGCGGTGTGATGAGTCTCCAGAATGCTTGTTTCACCCTTTTCCAAACCCAAAATTCGGGTATGAGGCAGGTCGTTTAAACCTTGAAGGAGTTGTGTGCTCAGTTCTGTCTCAACTTGAGCCGAACCATTGTTCGCCAACCAGTTCAGGCCTGAATTCAGCCCGACCAATCCTACGGTATTTAGAGTGCCGGCTTCAAGACGGTAAGGATATTCCAATAAATGATCCCGCTCGGCAGAGCGCACTCCGGTTCCACCCCATTGGGTGATTTTTAAATTCCCATCACCAGCAACCAATAGCCCACCCGTTCCCGTGGGACCCATTAAACCCTTGTGCCCAGTAAATGCGACTAAATCTGCACCAATGGCCGCCATGTCAACAGGCACAACACCGGCAGTTTGGGCGATATCGAGTAAAAAGTGGATACCGCGGGCTTTGCAAAGTTGGCCAATGGCTTGTACCGGTTGCACCGTTCCGAGAACGTTGCTGGCGTGAGTGACAATAACAAGTTTTGTATTCGGTTTTAAAAGAGATTCAATAGTGTCCACCTCCACAAAACCACGCTCGTCGCAGGTGGCGAGATCGTGGTCAATACCAAATTTTTGCAACTCATGAAGAGGCCGCAGAACAGAATTATGCTCCAGGACGGTGGAGACAACGTGGTCGCCGGGCTCACAAATCCCCTGAATGGCAATGTTTAAAGCACTTGTGGCGTTGGGGGTAAAGATCACTCGGTCGGGATCGTGACTTGGGTGGTTGAAGAACCGGGCCAGTCGCAAGCGAAGCTTATCTATTCGCTGGCCTGCTTTCAGGCTCAGGTCGAATCCGGACCGGCCGGGATTGACCGCTTCGGTTGATAAAAATTCCCCGATATCGGCGGCAATGAATGGAGGCTTTGGGAAAGATGTGGCTGCATTGTCGAAATAAATCATGGGGTTTCTTTCGGTTCCATTATTAAGTTTTGATGGCTACTGAGTTACATCGAAGCTCACCATCATAGTCTATTTGCCATTGAGGGGACAATCAACCAGTGAAAAATTGAATTAAAGAATTACACCCGTGAATTACACCCGTGAAAGACACCCATGAAAGACACCCGGAAAACACTCGTGAATTGCCCTCTTGCCACATGACACGATTCTATCTTACAATGGCTTAAAATTAAAACGGATTTCTCAGGGAGGATTTCATGTCTACGAAACCAAAGATGTTTATTTTTCTGGTCCTCGCTCTGCTTGTCTTAATGACTTCCGGTTGCGGTGGCGGAGATGACAAACAAGTTCCGGAATCAAACCAAACAATTACTCAGACTAAAGCCATGGTGCCAGGTTCGGTAACCGAAAATGATTTAGCGGAAGCTACTGACTCAGATTCTGCTCTGGATGTCAGGCCTGAAGGCTATGGGGCAGAATCCACCGCACACCCTGCAGACAGGAACAATCCTGCGGTAAAGCCTTCCGCCGAAGGTGGCCAATCTCCTGACGGTGCCATCCCTGAACAAAAACCAACAGACGCTCCACCGCCCCCTCCAGCAACCAAAATTTCAGGTCCTTTCAGCCTGCAACTGGGATCTTATACAGTAAAGGCCATTGCCGAAGAAAAAGCAGCCGATCTGCGCAAATTGGGACATTCGGCAACCATTGAAGAAGCTGCTGTGGGAGGGCAACTCTACTACCGTGTTTTCATCAGAGGGCTGGCCGATCGACCAAGTGCAAAAAATCTTGGTGAAGACCTGCACAAAAGCCTTGGTTTGAGTTATCTTATTAAACGGAAATAATTCCAGCGATTCCCGAACGACTTAACCAACCCCGGCTGACAGCCGGGGTTGGATTTTCCCGGAGAAAAAATGAAACGCTCCCTGAAGAAGTTATTTGTAGTAGTCTGTCTTGTTTTGATGACCCAGAGTTTAGCTGCGGCAGCTTCCGGTCCTGTTTTCTTGCGAATGACCACCGAGGCCGGAGAAATGCTGGCTGTGTTTTATCCGGAATTGGCCCCTCATCATGTGGATAGCTTCATTCACTTATCGCGCACAGGCTTTTACGAAGGAACAAAATTTCACCGCATTGTGCCCGGGTTTGTTATTCAGGGCGGTGACCCAAAAAGTATGGACATGGATCCGCGCAACGACGGCAGCGGAGGTCCCACCATTGCCGATGTCCTAAATGAAGAAGAAGCTCAACTTGTTGCACAGGTCAACAACATGCTTGCAGACAAAGGCTATGCCGGGCTTCAGGGAGAGGCTGTGCTCAAAGCTGAATTCTCCAAAACTGCGAAACACATACGGGGAACTCTGTCCATGGCTCGGGGACCTGAGCACGACTCAGCAGGGAGCCAATTCTTCGTCTGCGTTGACAATGCCTCGGCTCTGGATGGCCAATACACAATTTTCGGTTACGTTTTTAAGGGAATGGAAACTGCCGACATTATTGTATCGGCTAAAAAATTCCCAGCTGCAGGACCCGACGCACCGGCCAAGCCGGTGGCTCTGACCAAAACAGAAATCATTGAAGGAAGTGATGGCTTGCGTCCCGACGAAAAATCTGTCTGGGACGAATTGCCCGCAAAACTCAGGAATGTGAAGTAGCCTTGCCTCAGAATAAAACCAAATTTGACCCGGTTCACGGGGACATCACCGTTACCGGGGTTCGTGTTCACAACCTCAAAAACCTCAGTTTGAAACTGCCCCGGCGAAAGCTGGTGGTGGTCACCGGGCCCAGTGGTTCAGGGAAATCCAGTCTGGCTTTTGATACTCTTTATGCTGAAGGGCAGCGCCGGTACATCGAAAGCCTTTCCAGTTATGCGCACCAGTTTCTTGATCAATTGCCCAAACCGGATGTGGATCGCATTGAAGGGCTCTCGCCGGCCCTGGCTATTGATCAGAAGGGTCTTGGTCGCAGTCCCCGCTCCACCGTGGGTACCGTTACTGAGATTTATAACTTTTTGCGATTGCTGTATGCCCGTTGCGGAGAAATTTATTGCCCCGATTGCCAGGTCCCGGCTACGGGCCGGCCTCTGTCAGATATTGAAGACGAAATTGCCGCCTTGCCCGAAAAGACACGTTTTTATTTGATGGCCCCGGTGGTTATTGGGCGCAAGGGACAGCACAAAAAACTATTGGATGATTTGAACCAACAGGGATATTTGCGAGCTCTGGTCGATGGCCAGATGGTTGAGTTGGAAGACGGTGTGGACCTGGACCGTAACAAAGTTCACGACATTGCCGTGGTCGTCGATGGTTTGGTTAACCGGCCGGGTATCAGGGAACGGTTGAAACTGGCTCTGGATCAGGCAGCGGAATTGGGCAACGGCAGGGTCTTGGTTTGGCGTGATGGCCGGCAGGATATGTACAGTCGTGAGAGCTCCTGCCCTGGTTGCGGACGGGGTTTTTCCGAACCCGAACCACGACAATTTTCCTTCAATTCTCCCGCTGGCAGTTGTGATGGATGCAACGGGTTGGGTGCTTTGCGCACCGTCATACCCGAGGCGTTGGTACCCGATGAAGAATTAAGCATTGCCGACGGTGCCATTGAGTTTTTGAAAGGCAAAGAAACCAGTTGGCTTTATGTGCAAATTGAAGCTCTGGCTGAAGCTATGGACTTCACTTTGCAGCAGTCTTTTGGGTCAATAAATACTGAAGCCCGGGAAACTCTTTTTCACGGACCTAACGATGAAGTTGGCAAGCGCCTGCGCAAACATAAACACTACAACGCCTTTTTGCGTGACTGGGAAGGCATGGTTCCGGAACTTGTACGCCGTCACCGGGAGACCAAAAGTGAAAAGGTTCGAGGTTCTCTGGAGCGACTCATGGTTCTCCAGGAATGTGAAGAGTGCCAAGGCCATCGGTTACGCCCCGAGTCATTG
Organism: bacterium; assembly: GCA_024223715.1. Lineage (GTDB taxonomy): Bacteria > Krumholzibacteriota > Krumholzibacteriia > LZORAL124-64-63 > LZORAL124-64-63 > LZORAL124-64-63. Next base: position 12,040 of record JAAEOA010000241.1, read on the forward strand.
AATGTCCGCATTGGCGGGTTGCACATTGGTCAGGTTAGTGCTTTATGTCTGGATGAATTTTCTGAATGGGTAGAGTCGCTGAAATTTATTTCGGAGAGAGATTTACTGGTCAGCCAACCGGTGCTTGACCAAATTAAATCCCGTTTGAAATTCCTGCTTCAGGTGGGTGTCACTTATCTCAGCCTTGCCCGCGGTACCAATACATTAAGTGGTGGAGAAGGGCAACGCGTTCGCCTGGCCACTCAGGTGGGTAGCCAGTTAACGGGCGTTTTATACATTCTGGATGAGCCCAGTGTTGGATTGCACCATCGGGACATCAACAAACTTGTGGTCACTTTGAAAGCCCTGCGTGACCGGGGGAATTCGGTAGTGGTTGTGGAACACGATCGTGATGTAATGCTGGCTGCCGATCACTTGATTGATCTGGGCCCCGGTGCCGGAGAGCACGGTGGTCAGTTGGTGGGCCAGGGTACAGTGCCTGAAATCATCAAAAAAGAGGGAACATCCACCGGTGATTATCTTGCTGGCAGGGTGGGATTTGGTGGACCCGACCCACTGACCGGGAAAAATACGGCAGATTGTGAGCGGTTGCGCTTCACTGAACTTTCCGGTAGAAACCTGAAAAAGATCGATTTGGAAGTCCCTCTTGGTGTGCTCACGGTGGTGACCGGAGTTTCGGGTTCCGGGAAAAGCAGCGCGGTTCATGAAACCTTGTATCGAGCCCTGGCAGGAAAGCTTCATCGGGCAAGAAAGCGTCCGGCTCCTTTTGGTAAAATGACCGGCGACGAACATCTTGCTTCGGTGGTCTTGGTTAATCAGACTCCCATTGGACGCTCGCCTCGCAGTACACCGGCCACATATACGGGCTTATACAACCACATCCGCAATCTTTTTGCCCAGACCAGTCTGGCTAAAATGCGAGGCTATAAGGCTGGACGTTTTAGTTTCAATACTGCTGGTGGAAGATGTCCTGTTTGCGAAGGGGCTGGACTGCGCCGGTTGACAATGGATTTTCTGCCAGATGTGGAAGTTCTGTGTGAAGAATGCAATGGCCGCCGTTTCGACCGGGAAACCCTCGAGGTTCATTTCAAAGGGTGTGATATTGCCCGTGTTTTGGAAATGACTGTGGAAGAAGCCCATCAGTTGCTGGAGAAAATCCCTGCCTGCCGGAAAATTCTGGAAATTATGGAAGGTGTGGGCCTGGGATATCTGCGATTGGGGCAATCAGGCGGGACTTTAAGTGGTGGAGAAGCCCAGCGGATAAAACTTGTCAAGGAATTGGTTAAAGGCGGCACCCGTCATACCCTTTACATTCTTGATGAACCCACGACCGGATTGCACTTTTGCGATGTGGACCGCCTGATGAATGTCCTGGGACGATTGATTGGTCAGGATAATTCAGTCCTGGTTATTGAACATCATTCCGAGGTTATTCGCCGGGCCGATCACATCATCGATTTGGGCCCGGAAGGGGGCAGCCTGGGCGGGCATATCGTAGCCAGCGGAACCATGGAGCAGGTCATGGCGGTAGATGAATCGTATACCGGAGCTATGCTGCGAGAGCATTTTGGGAAAAATTGACAACTGTAACTTGGCTTAAAGCATCTCAGGGGTTATTTTTCTGACGTTCCCGAGACAGAGCGGCAGGGGCAGGATTAATTTTTTCAAATTGTCCCTTAAGTCGCTTTCATGGAATCACTTAAGCCCTTGAAAGGGTTCAGTTTTGAGTGAAAACAATCTAAAACAAACTCCTCTGACTTCATGGCACGCCTTGCACGGTGGCCGAATGGTGGAATACGCGGGTTTCGAAATGCCTGTGCAATACGAAGGTGTTCTGGCCGAACATGCCGTTGTCCGGGAAAAAGTTGGCCTTTTTGATATCACGCATATGGGTGAAATTGAAGTCAATGGTCCCGGCAGCCGAGCCTGGATCAGCAGTTTGATTACCAACAGCCTTAAAAAAAGTGTTCCTGGCAAAGTGGTTTATAACGCTATGTGCAAACCCGATGGTGGCGTCCTTGACGACATGCTGGTCTATTGCCTGGAAGAAGAACGCTGGCTGGTCGTTTGTAACGCTGCCAATCACGAAAAAATTGTCAATTGGATGCAGAGTCATTTGCCCGATGACGGTGTTAAAATGACCGACCGCAGCCACGAAATTGCCATGATTGCTGTTCAGGGTCCGGACAGTCGTGAACTGATGGGCCGACTGGAAATGCTGGCCGGAAAATCTGCCGAAATTGACGCTCTGGATTTTTATTCCGCTTTTACCTGTGAGGGTCCTTCCGGAGAATGGTTGGTCTCACGTACTGGTTATACCGGGGAACATGGCTACGAACTTTACCTTCCCAATGAAGACGCGTTGTCTGTGTGGGAAGAACTTTTGACCCGTGGCGAAGACCTTGGTGTGGCCCCCATTGGCCTTGCCGCCCGCGATACCCTGCGCTTCGAAGTTTGTTATTGTCTTTACGGACACGAACTTGGCGAAGAAATCTCACCTTTGGAAGCAGGTATCAACTGGGCAGTAAAAATGAAGAAAAAAGGTGGTTTTGTGGGCCTGGAAGCACTTCTCAAGCAAAGAGAAGCCGGTGTTCCGCGGCAAATCGTCTGCCTGGAGCTCGATGGCAAAGGCATCGCTCGTCAGGATGCCCGTGTTTTGCACAACGATACAGATGTTGGATTTGTGACCAGCGGTACTTTCAGTCCTACGCTGAAAAAAGCCCTGGCGATGGCTTTGGTTGAAAAAGATTTGCCTGATGGCGACTCATCAAGCAGCTCATCAAGCAGCTCATCAGGCAATTGGGCTGTCGATGTGCGAGGTCGAAAAATTCCCTGCCACCCGGTGGCGTTTCCTTTCTTGGCGGCCAGGACCAAAGGTGATCCCCGGGCCGATCGGTCGCTGTCCTAAACCGGCAGCAAAATTTCAGGAGGCTATTGAAATGGTTCCCAACGATCGTAAATACACCAAGGAACACGAGTGGGTCCAGATTGAAGATGGAGTGGCCACCATAGGTGTGACCGACTTTGCCGCCACCGAACTTGGTGATATTGTTTTTGTGGAAATGCCCGAAGTGGGCGATGAAGTGAACGCTGATGAAACCGTCGGCTCCATTGAATCGGTCAAAGCCGTGGAAGATCTTTTTGTTCCGGTTTCCGGTGAAGTGGTGGAAGTCAATGACGCCATTGATGCGGCTCCGGAACTGGTTAATAGCGAACCCTTCGACGGTGGCTGGTTGTTCAAGGTCCAACTCACCGATGAATCTGAATTGGAAAATCTAATGGATGCCGCCGCTTATGGCGATATTCTCGGAGGCTAAAAGAGAATGCCTTACGTTCCGCACACACCTGAAGATATTCAGGCTATGCTCAAGGTCATCGGCGCCAACAGCGTCGATGACCTTTTTTCTGACCTACCTGAAAATGTACGGTTGAAAGAAAAACTGGATCTGCCCGACGGTCTCTGTGAAGAAGAGGTTCTGTGGTATTTCCAGAAAGCAGCCGGTCAAAACCAGGGCCAAAGTCAGTTAACCAGTTTCCTCGGCGGCGGTGTTTACGATTGCGCCATTCCTGCTGCCATCGATGCCCTTACCGGTCGCAGTGAATTTTTGACTGCCTACACTCCGTATCAACCGGAAGTCAGCCAAGGCACTTTGCAGGCTATTTATGAGTGGCAAACGTTCATTTGCCGTCTTACCGGTATGGATGTAGCTAATGCCAGCATGTACGATGGTGCCACAGCTTTGGGTGAAGCGGTGTTGATGGCTCTTGCGGCATCTCGAAAAAACACAGTGGTGCTGCCAGATACTTTGAACCCCCGTTACCGTCGGGTGGTTGCCACCATGATGCGTGGCGAAGGTGTAAAAGTTCTGATTGCCAAAGCCAGCGACAACGGAACCACCGACCCGGATTCTCTTAAAAATATCATGACCGACGATGTGGGTTGTGTGGTCATTCAAAACCCCAATTATCTGGGGCTGATTGAACAGGTGGACACCCTTTCTGCCATCGTAAAAAACACCAAGGCTGTTTTGGTTGCTGCAGTGAATCCCGTTTCTCTTTCGTTGCTGAAAACACCTGCTGAGTATGGAGCCCAAATTACCGTGGGTGAAGCTCAACCTTTTGGCATTCCCACCAGCTGGGGAGGGCCTTTGCTGGGCTTCATGTCCTGCACCGATAAATTAAAACGCCGATTGCCTGGACGGGTAGTGGGAGCCACTACCGACAACCGGGGCAATTCTGGTTATGTGCTTACGCTGCAAACCCGTGAACAACACATTCGTCGGGAAAAAGCCACTTCCAACATTTGCAGCAATCAGGGGCTGAATGCCCTGCGTGCCACTGTTTATTTGGCCATGCTGGGCAAAGAGGGTTTTCAGGAATTGGGGCAGGCCAACCAAATTCGCATCAATGCTTTGCGACGGGCTGTTGAAAATGTGGATGGCGTTGAGTTGCCTTACGAAGGACCTGTTTTTAATGAAATGGTTATTCGTTTGGGTAAACCAGCGGCACAGTTTATTGATTTTGCCCGTGAAAATAATGTTCTGGCCGGTATTGATCTGAAGAATTTCCCAGTCGGAACCGAAAACGATTTACTGGTTGCCGTAACTGAAAAACGGACGGCTGAAGAAATTAATCAGTTGGCCGATCTTCTGGCCTCGTTTCATAGTACAGCGGAGGTGAAATAATGAAAAATCAGCGCTGGAATGCAACACCACCTCCTTCACTTTTCGAGCAGGGAGTTTCCGGTCGCCGGGCGATGACTTTCCCACGTTGGGATGGCGAGTCCGTCGAAACTCAGTTGCCCAAAGAAGCTTGTCGTGCTGAGGTTTGTGACCTCCCTTCGGTTAGTGAACCTGAAGTGATGCGTCACTTCACTCAGTTGAGCACTTTGAATCATCACATTGAACGGGGAATGTATCCCCTGGGCAGTTGCACCATGAAATACAATCCTCGACTCAACGAAAAAATTGCCGGTCTGGCCGGCCTTGCCGATTTGCACCCCGAACAGAATGCAGCAGACATTCAAGGGTTGCTTTCTTCACTCAAGCTCCTTGAAAAAAGTCTGAATGTAATTACAGGTTTTGACCATTGCAGCCTTCATCCGGCTGCCGGGGCCCATGGTGAATATCTGGGTATGCTGGTCATTCGAGCCTTCCATTTGGCCCGCGCCGACCGTGACCGGGTCGAGATTCTAATTCCGGATTCAGCCCATGGAACCAATCCCGCCTCAGTGGTAATTGCCGGCATGAAACCGCGAACCATCAAGTCGCGAGATGATGGCCGCATTGATTTGAATGCTTTACGCGAAGCTGTGGGAGAGACCACTGCAGGCATCATGATCACCAATCCCAATACTCTGGGCTTGTTTGAAAATGACATCCGCGAAGTTGCAGATATTATCCATGAGGCAGGTGGAAAACTATACATGGATGGCGCAAACATGAACGCCATTATGGGTAAAACCCGCCCCGGAGACATGGGCTTCGATGTGGTTCATTTGAACCTGCACAAAACCTTCAGCACACCTCATGGTGGTGGCGGACCCGGTGCCGGGCCTATCTGTGTGGCCAAAGAATTGGCTCCATTCCTGCCCGGTCCCTGGATTCACGAAGAAGATGATGGCCGTTTCAGCCTGAAAAAAATTCCCATTCAAGGCAGCAACAGCATTCATACTCACTTTGGAAATGTGGGCATTCTGCTGCGGGCATTGGCGTATATTTTGCGTCTGGGTGGAAACGGTTTAACCCGGGCCACTGAAGGCGCGGTGCTCAATGCCAACTATCTTCTGAAACGTCTGGAAAATATTTTTGAAGTGAAGCATTCGACTGGTTGCTTGCATGAGTTTGTTGCCAGCGGTACTCCCTGGAAGGCTGAATTTGGCGTACGGACTTTGGACATAGCCAAACGCATGCTGGACTACGGAGTTCATGCTCCCACAATATATTTCCCACTCATTGTTGATGAAGCCTTTATGGTTGAACCCACAGAGACTGAGTCTCTGGAAAGTCTCAACAATCTGGTGGAAATTCTGCAGGCTATTCATCAGGAAGCCAAAGACACTCCTGAATTGGTGACCGGCGCCCCACATTCAACTCCGGCTGGAAGGCTGGATGAAGCCAGTGCAGCAAGAAATCCTGATCTGAGCTGGGCCGGGCCTTGCAATTGCGGGTGATTTTATGGCTGTTTTGAAAGTTCATTTTGACGGCGCTTTAACCGGTGCCGTCAACATGAAAAAAGATACTGAGTTGTTAGCTGCTCACCATCCGGGAAACGATCCGGTTTTGCGTTTGTATCGGTGGAAGCCAGCGGCAGTTACAATCGGCTACAATCAGGATTTTAATAATTTTAATCAAGAGGCCATCAGCTCCTGTGGTTTTGGTTTGGTCAAAAGACCCACGGGCGGTCGGGCTATTTTCCACGCCGACGAACTGACTTATTCTCTAACTGGAACTTCCCCTGGGCCTCTTTTTGGGAACTCCCTGCACGAATCTTATATGAAAATAAATGAGGCTCTGGTTTTGTTTTTGAAAAGGCTTGGACTGGAGCCTGAAATCAGCGGTGGAGAAAGCCGAAACGATATGAAGTCGCTGGTTTGTTTCAAGTCTGCGGGCAAACATGAAATAAGGGTTGGTGGCAGGAAATTGGTGGGATCGGCCCAACGCAGAACGCGGGGCGTTTTTTTACAACACGGATCCATTCTTGTGGGCCCGGGGCATCTGCAGCTGCCTGACTTTCTCCTTCCAGACAGCAAAGGTATTGGAATGTCCCGTCAGGAGCTGGCCGCCCTGACTACCGATTTGCAACAGGAACTCAATATATCTGTAAGTGAAGACCAATACGGTCAGTGGGATGAAGAAATAGCCGGTTGTTTTTCTGAAATACTGAATCTCGATCTGGTCCTCGAAAAATAGAAAACACCCCGACAACTCCGATCACCATACCATCCACGAAGAGTCGCCGGGGCGAATTCAAATTTTTGTTTTCACTTTAGAATTCCAGTGATGACCCCATGGCAAAGGCCACGCCTTTGGTTTTGTTGGGGTCGAGTCCACCACGGGAAACTGCTGCCAGATCAACGCGCCAGAATCCCAATTTCAAGCCCAGTCCTGCGCTGGCACCAGTACCGGCAACGCCACCCACGCTCAATCCGAAGCGGGGTTGAACAATGCCCGTTATCCACCATTCAGTTCCCACGTGAAAATGGGGGGTAGTGCTGGTGATTCCACGGTTTTCAAAACCCTGAACGTAATCGAAAGCAACGTCAAAAGAACCAAACCTGTTGGCAGCACCGAAACGCAACTGGCGGGGCAGGGTTGTACTGTAACCTTCGGCAGCATAGCTGGTGTCCGAGTTGGCAACGGCCTCGCCAAGGTCCTCATTCAAAGCATTGATATCCGCAGCGTTGACCCGGTAGTCATTGGCCTGTACGTTGCGGTTCCAGTCGATGTTGGTGTACAGGTTTTCCATGGACAAACCAAGAGTCCAGCCTTTGGGTGCTTGCAGGGCCAAACCAAAATCCAGGCCATAGCCCTGGCCGCCTTCGCTACTTATTGTTGAGACATATGCTTCGCCGGAAATTTCTTCCGTTCCGGTGTGCAATTCTCCGGATGCCTCTTCAATGTGCATTTCATAAAGGCCGTGCAAATATTTTGCGCTGAACCCGTAACTGAGCCGACTACGTTCTCCCGTACTCAAAACGCCACCATAAGAAATCCCGGCTGAGCCCAAGGCATAACCTTCTCCATTGGTATTGCTGAAATCAACGGTTTCTCCCAATTGATTGCCAAACAAAACCAGGTCAAAATAATCTTTATCCAGATTTCCTGACCCTGCTCCAACCGCATTAAAAGTTAAAGCAAAAGAGCCTGCCTGAAGGCCCAATACTGAAGCGTTAACATTTCCGTCAAGTTTGAAACCACTGTCTGGAATGTCGTTCAAAAGTTGTTCTTTGGCTGCTGTATCCAAATAGGATCCGGTAATTTCATTGTACCGATCCAAACTCAGAGCGTTGTTGTGAATGTCAACTGCGGCTGCCGCCAGTCCCACGCTGAACCCATCACTGAAAGCAAGGTTTGCTGGGTTGTAGTTGGGTGCATCCAGACCGCGGGCTGTAGCTACACCTGTGCCACCCATACCCCAGGATCGAACCGAGCCTTGAGCCCAGGCTATTTGAGGCATTAATCCGGTCATCAGGGCCAGGCCTGTTGCTACGATTGTGACAGCCACCATGGCTTTGCCCCGACCGTATTTCATTCCCGTAAAATTACTGCGTTTCATGACGCTTTCCTTCCGTACTCTTAATATTTCCAGGTGAGCCGCGGGAAAATCCACGAACTCAAAATGATTGTTACCACTGGTCGTTCACATGGACATCCATCTGAATGATTCCGCGAACTTCCAGATAATCCGTTGATAGCATACGCACCGGGTTGCCGCTGCTACTTGGCAAGCGCACTTCGAGCAAAGTGTGCAAGCCTTGACGGGCCAGCAGTTGGGCGTCTTCAAGAGTTAATATTACTTCCGGCGTACTGATTACCGATTGGCTGACAAGGTGAGTTACAGGATCCACTTCGGCGGCATCGACCATCAGGGGCCCAATTTCCAGCAGTGGGCTGGTGGCCAAAGTGCTGGTATCGGTTCCCGCTTTAATAAAGAGTTCAACACCAACGGGAAGATGGTTAAGAATTTCTGTTTGTATGCGTGCACCCAGGGCGTGGTCAGTGATCATGTCGCGCATGTCCTGATCCAAGTCCAGAGCGGAAGGGTCGGTATCCAAAGTGGTGCCGGTAATGATGACCTCTACCGGTGCCGTAATATCGTAATCGACAATGGCAAAATCGTCTGCGTGAACGGTACCACTCTCACCGTTGCCACCCACTTCAACATTACCGGAAAGGCTAATACTCGTGGGTAAGTTGTTCAGGAATGCAACAATTGAACTATTGGTTTGATCCAGAACAAGATCAGTGGTTATTGCTCTGGACTCAGCTGCCAATATTCGTTCGCTGACGAGCATGGTTACCGTTTGACCAGCAGCCGAAGTACCCGACAGAGTCAGGTCAAGATCTGCCGGCAGACCGGCACTGTTGGTGACGTGTAAAACCATGCTGGCAGCTACCAGTTCAAAGCCTTCCATTTCATCGGGCAAATCAATTTCTTCCACGATTGGGTCAATGGGAATGGAATACTGAGGAACGATTCCAGTCACGCTGCTGAAGGAAATAGAGCCACCTTGCAAATCGGCCGTCAAACCCGAGCTGGCAGATAAGGCAACATTGGCACCTTCACTACCTGGAGTGGTGATATCGACGATGGCTTGAAGAACCGAAAGTGGTGCTCCGGACGAAGAAAGGATATAACCACTGAAGTCAATAGTTCGCTGTTCCTGCTGCCCAGCGGCCAGGTCAAAAGTTACGCTTAATGGCGCGCCCGCCAGATTGGTCAAATCATTCCAGGTCATAACTGCCTGGGCTGCCATGGGCATATCGTTGGTTAAATTCAGACCTACGGAACCGCTGGAAATAATTGCGTGTTCCAATTCAAAGTCTGCGGGCAGTTCAGTGTCAAAACTGGTTTGGAAACTTTGAGCTCCCACAACAGCAACCGCTGAAGAAACCACCAAGTCAATAAATTGAGCATCAATAATAATGCTGTCGGTCCCGTTCACTGTGACCACCTGGCCACCACTGCCAGGGGAATTGCCAACCAGCCTTACAACAACATCACCAGGAAGAGTGACGCCGGAAAGATCGGCCGTTTGGGTGGAAGTTCCACCGGAGGCCAACTCAGGGAAGACAAAAGTTGCCACGACGGAATCATCGGATGGATCTTCCAAATTCATGACGATCTGGTTTGGTCCGGAGTTGGCTCCTACAGTAACAGGCAGGCCATTACTCAGAGTAACCGAAGCGGTACCACTGGCTAGAACGGCACTGTCAAGGTTAGGGACATCCTGGGCCGCACTGAGGACATCAATGGGGAAACCCGGGACAATGGTCAGCAGATTTGTAGCGCCACTGGCTGCGGGCCAAATGTCGCCCAATTCAAAGGGGTAGTTCATGGGCGCCATGGCTTCGAGGCTGAAATTCCCAAGTCCCTGTTCAATACTTTGGGATCCAATGTCGGCAGAAAGTTCAAAGTCAAATCCCATGGTGTCGGGGTCACCTTCGATGAAAAAGCTGAGACTTCCATCGTCAGCAATTTCCAAAAAATCTTCGTCTTCGATGGCTTCCAGAATTTCCATGCGTTCAACACCCAGAGGGATGGTCAGGGTTGTGTCGAAGGTAGGCATTTCCGGTTCATTGAATTCGCAACCGCCAAAAAGGGTTAGGGCAGCCGAAATAACCATACTAAAAAGGACCAAGCGCATTTGCCCGGTGTGGCGTCTCGTTCCTTTTCTATGGTTTTGGTTTCTGGTTGTCATGTTTGTCCTCTCAAGTTGGATGGCAACGCTACCGCTTTGGCGGCCGCGGATGGCGATTCCAATCCAGTGAAAGAATCATACCGCTGAAGAAGTGTTTTTTGACGGGATGCGAATCAGAAGTATGAGGAACAACAAGGAACAATGAGGAACAGGAAGGAGTTTTGGAATGGGCTGCCGCCAAATAAGAAAGCTGAAGGAAGGGGCAGGAAGCCACTTGTTCGTTGCATTTTGCCAGACTATCAGATTTATGCCAATTTGTTGGGTTGACGCTGACAAGGCATCGTCCTTACTATCACCACCTGATCACTATCAACCAAAGGTGCCTCATGCTTGTTTGGCTTGGCCAAAGAATTCTTTCTTCAATCATTCTGGTTTTTCTGCTGCTGACAGCAGTGTTTTTTATTGTGCGCCTGGCTCCCGGCAATCCGATGGATTTAATGGTGGGCGAAGACATTCAAAAGAGTGACCGGTTGGCACTGGAGCATCAACTGGGGCTGGATCGGCCTCTGGCGGTGCAGTATTTTTCCTGGCTGGGGAATCTGATCCAGGGTGATGCCGGCATCAGTGTGGCCCGGCATGAACCTGTGGCCGATGTTATTGCCGAAACTTTGCCTATTACTCTCATGCTTACTTTGACGGCCTATTTGCTGCACCTGGTGCTGGCAATTTCTTCGGCAGTGCTCATGAGTTCAAACCGCACCCCGGTTTTTGGGAGCATGATTCAGGCAGTGGGGTTGTTTTTTTACTCTGTGCCTCCATTCTGGCTTGGGCTCATGTTGATCATGGTATTTGCAGGAATTCTGGGGTGGTTTCCCACCCATGGAATGCATTCTGCCGACGCGTCATTTTTGGGACCTATTGCCCAGGCTTGGGATCTTTTGCACCACATGATACTGCCGGTAACTGCTCTGGCTCTCAGCATGTTTATGGGCACTGCCCGATACTTGCGCACGGGCTTGGCAGAGGTTCTGGACCAGGATTACATTCTGGCAGCCCGCAGTCGGGGAGTGGGGCACTGGCGCATAATGTTCCGACACGCACTGCCCAACGCTTTGTTACCCCTGGTCACCCTTGTTGGATTGCATTTGCCGTTTCTTCTAGGCGGTGCCCTGGTAATTGAAGTGGTTTTTGGCTGGCCGGGAATGGGGCGAGTAACGGTTGAGGCCATTGGGGCCCGAGACTATCCCCTGATTATGACCACAACACTGGTCGCCTCTGTGGCAGTGGTTGTCGGTTCACTCTTGGCTGACATTCTCTATACCCTTGTTGATCCAAGGGTACGGCAGGGAAGCCGGGAGGGTGGCTGAGGTGTTCATCAAGTTATTAAAAAAGCCTGGGTTTCTTATCTCGTCATTTCTTCTGGTCCTCGCTTTTCTGGTCCCACTTTTGCCTTTGGACAACCCTTCGGTTCTTGGAAATGCGGCAGACAAATTGCTTAGCCCTTCGTTTTCTCACCCCATGGGCACTGATATTCACGGCCGTGATGTTTTGTTGCGTTTGATGCACGGAAGTCGTGTCTCGTTAATGGTTGGTTGGGTTAGCGTATTGGTGACGATTCTGTTAGGCACTTCCGTAGGGCTGGCCGCCGGATTGGGATCCCACCGTGTGGACCGTTTATTGATGCTGATAACAGATCTCTTCCTGGCTTTTCCCCGTTTGTTCCTCATTCTCCTCCTGGTTTCTCTGGCCAGTCCTTCACTTCTGCTGGTTATGATGGTCATTGGACTGACCGGTTGGATGGCTGTGGCCCGTTTGGTCCGCGCGGAGGTTCTTACTCTGCGAGAGCGAGATTATGTTCATGCCGCACAGCAACTGGGCTTGTCTCCCTGGAAAGTGGCGACTCATCATATCCTGCCCAACCTCTTGCCGATCATTATCGTTACCGCTGCCCTGAGAGTTGGGGGTGCTGTTCTAACCGAAGCATTTCTCAGTTTTCTGGGTTTGGGTATTCAGGAACCGGGCATCAGCTGGGGAGGCATGATTCAGCAGGGACGAGGTCACCTTCTTGATGGATGGTGGTTAACCACCTTTCCGGGCCTGGCCATAGCCCTGACAGTTATCGGTTACAATTTGCTGGCCGACGATATCCGCCGACATTTGGACCCACATCATCAGGATGGGAGTTCAACAAAATGACTGACCTGCTGATGAAGGTGACCAACCTGAGCCTCAGATTTCCTGCCAATCAGGATGATCTGAAAACAATTTTCTCTGGAGCGGAACTGTCCCTTGGCAGGAATGAGGCGGTAGCGCTCACTGGACCTTCAGGTTGTGGTAAGAGCCTTTTTGCCAGAGCGATTTGCGGACTTTTGCCAGCTAATGCCCAAATTCAGGGGCAAATTTCCTGGCAGGGAGAAGACCTGCACTCTCATTCCGGAGATGGTTGGCGGGGCAAAAGAGGGCTGTCCATGGCGCTGATGCTCCAGGAACCAGCTACATGCCTGAACCCGGTACTACGAGTAGGGGACCAAATTGCCGAAGCGTGTTACCTAAGTGGCCTGGTTTCCAAAAATCCCTTTTCCTGGCCCCAGGCTCGCCAAATGAGTTTAGATCTTCTGCGGGAAGTCCTCTTGCCTCATCCTGAAAAAAGTTTTCGCCGGTACCCGCATCAATTGAGTGGGGGCATGCGCCAACGGGTTCTTCTGGCTGCCTCTCTGGCGTGTAATCCCCAGCTTTTGATTGCCGACGAACCCACAACAGCTCTCGATCCCACGGTTCAAAGGGAAATCCTGTCCCTGATTCAACAAATTCGTCAACGCAGGCAAATGGCCCTACTCTTCATCTCTCATGACCCTGATCTGGTTGAATTGCTAACCGACAGGTCCTGCATCCTGACTCCAAAGGGAATGAAACCCGGAATTTTTGCTAGAGAATTATCAGGTGAGCCAAGCCATCTCAGAGAATCTGAACTCCGGCAAAAAGGCGGAGAGCCTTTGCTCCGTGTAAAAAATCTGAGTGTGCAGTACCCGGCTTCGTCCTGGAAGTTTTCTAGCGAGGCAAAGAAAACCAAGTCTCAGGCTATTCATTCGGTTGATCTGGAATTATTCCGTGGACAAACCGTGGGCCTGATGGGGGAATCCGGTTGCGGAAAAACATCATTGGCCAGAGCTTTGACCGGACAGACAAACTGTAAGGCCGATTGTCTGCAACTGGCAAATCAAAACTATTTGCAAGCCAGTGGCTCCACTTTAGCCAAAAACCGGCGCCAAATTCAGTTGGTATTTCAGGACCCACGGTCCTCTCTGAATCCGCGGCAAAAAGTGGGCGATGTCCTGAAAGAAGCTGCCATGAGCGAAATCCTGAATGTGGGGGATTGCCTGGTGGAGGTGGATTTACCCAGGGATATAGAAAACAGGTATCCCCATCAGTTATCCGGAGGACAACGTCAAAGGCTGGTTTTAGCCCGGGCTCTGGCGGCTCAACCCTCAGTTCTAATAACTGATGAAGCCACAAGTGCTCTGGATCCCCGTACAGCCAACAGGGCCCTGGCCCTCATCCAGTCGGCTGTGGACCGGAGGAAACTGGCAGTGCTGCATATCTCTCACAATGAGCGGTTGCTGCAAAATTGGTGTCAACAAATCCATGTGATGTATGCAGGTTTTATTTTGGAGACGTATCCTGTCAAAAATCAGGTGGTGGGAAAGCACCCTTATACTCTGCAATTGCATCAGAGTTCCCCTCAAGCCCTGCGGGGAGAAGACCAACAGCTTCGCGCCAGTGAGAAAATTGCACCACCGGTGCACCCTGGGACCAGTGGGGGGTGTCCCTGGTTTCCTTATTGCAAGGAGTCTATCTCTTCCTGTGGCAAGGTATTGCACCCATTGGAGTCAACAGGCGACGGCCGACGATCCCGCTGTCCGGTAGTTGAGTGACCCGATGCATCAACTTTTATTGACACGTAATAGGCCAATCTCTATATTCAAACATCAGTTGCAACAAGGGCTTTTGTGTTCTACTGGAATCTTTCAGAAGAAGTTCCGGATAAGGGCGCAAAAAAAGCTGGTGCAGCAGAAAAAGGCATCCCCACACTGCCCGAATGCGGATTCCAGTTTTTTAACCGGAGATCCTGAAAAAGGACCAGTGCAAAAGTATAGATATCAGTTCACAGGTTCTCACCCGAACCCAGTTTCGGACGGAAAAGCTTCCCCCGAAAGGAGCTCCTATATGCTCCGGCGCCACCGGATCAATTGGACTTTAAAGTCTTTATTCCTGACCTTCACCATCATTATGGTGATGCAGGCTCTACCCGCTTTGGTTTTAGCCCAAGCACCTGCCACTATCGAAGGCACGGTGAAAGACGGCGAAACCGGCGATCTTCTCGATTACGCCAATGTATTGTTGGTGGGCACCAGCCGGGGGACTATGTCTCTTGGTGGTGGTCAGTTTTATTTTCAGGGAATGCAACCTGGAACTTACACCGTTAAGATCCTTTATCTTGGGTATGGTCCTGTAGAACAGACAGTTACCGTTGGCAGTGGGGAAACAGCTTCGCTGACGTTCTCCCTGAAGACGGTTATTGTTGATCAGTTGGAAGCTTTCAGCGTTGAAGGCGCTGAATACATGGTTGAAGTGAAAAATACACTCAACGAGCAGACTGTAAGTTCCGAAACATTTGAGAAATTTGCCATCGACTCCGTTGATGACGCCATCTCCAAAAATGCGGGTGTTGTATCGCGCGCTGGAGAACTGTATGTGCGTGGTGGTCGTTCCGGTGAAGTCTCCTACCAGATGGACGGTGTTACAGTTAGTAACCCTCTTGGTGGCGGTCATATGGAAGTTTCAACCCTTTCGGTTGAGAACATCAGCATGGCAACCGGTGGTTTGGACGCCAAGTATGGTAATGCTCTTTCCGGTGTTGTGAATATCATTACCAAAGAGGGTGGCCAGAAATTCGGTGGAGCGGTTCGTTTCCTGTCCGATGATTTTGGTCGCATGGACAAAACCTACAAAAACTATGATCGCCTGGAATACCAATTTGGTGGTCCAATGCCCCTCAGTGGCTTGACTTACTCCTTCTCTGGTGACTTCCAGTTCTCCGATGGTGAAAATACTTCCGTGGCCCATCGCCCTGAGTACAAGGCTCAGGTGGGTGGAACCACTCTGTTTAAATTCCGACGTCGTCAGTTTAACTCAGCCAAGGGTGCCATCAAGCTGGCTTATACCATGTCTGAGAGTAAAAAAGTTACTGCTGAGTATGCTTACTCGACGACACTTGGGGAGTCCTATTCACCCAACTGGAGTGTTGGTGGGTACAGTCGTCGGGTGGTCTACCTTCCTGAAGTCTTGCCTCCTGGGCAAAGCTCTCGCAGTTCTTATTATGCCACAGGTCGTTCCATTGCTGTCTATTACGGGCCTTGGTATGAAACCATGCTGCAGAATGCCCGCACTGTTCTGGTGGTCGATGAACGCAACGCCAGTGACCAGGAAATTCAGATGCCAGTTCTTGAAGTTCGGGGTGCAGCCGATGGCCGTATTCATACGGTAGCTGCTCATGCTGTTTTTGATGGCTTCCGGTATCCTTATTCTGCTTACAGTACTGTTGAGCAGGACAGCTCCTATACAGCCTTCAATTCCGCCAACCGAAGTGGTCAGAATAAAATGATCAGTCAGGTGGGAAAGGTTGTTTGGCGTCACAACATTACTGAGCGAACTTTCTATAATGTTCGTTTGGGTCTGGTCGCCTTTGATAGCCGTTACGATGTTTCAGGCAAAAACCCATGGTTGTATAATCACGGTGGAATTTGGTCTCCGGGGCTCTTTAACGGACAGGAACGCCTGTACCTTGGCGGTTCAGATTATTACACAGATCCCCTGAATGGGCATTTTGTCACTACCAGTGACCGGGCCTTTTATCAGGAAGAATACAGCCGGGTTTACAGTCTTGATCTTGAATTGATCAGTAACCGCTACGATGGTCACCTCATGGAGGCTGGTGGGGGTATCCGGTATAATGATTTGGAACGTTATGCAATCAGCGCTCCTGGTATTATGAGGCAGAGTCGGTTCACCAACGAGTGGAGTCAGGGCGGGAACCGAAATGTATTCCACACTTATAACCCTGAGGCCTATTGGTATGCTCAGGATCGTTGGGAATACGAAGGAATGGTCGTCAATTTCGGATTACGCTGGGACATGTTCTCTCCAGGTAGTGCCGCAGCCATTGAATTGACCAACGAAGATGTTGATGCCAACGTAATAAAATACAAAACGGCTTTTCAACCTCGTTTGGGCTTTGCCTTCCCCATTACTGAACGTGATGGTTTCTACTTCCACTATGGACGCTTTATACAGTTCCCAAGTCGTGAGTTCCTGTTTGCCAGTCAGGATCCTGTAGGTAACGGTGGTGTTCTTGGTAACCCGAATTTGGAACCAGAAACAACGGTTCAATATTCAGCGGGTATCAAGCACCAGTTTTCTGACCATATCGCCGGCCAGTTCTCGCTTTACAGTAAAGATATCTACGACTTGATCGCAGCTACCACGGTAACAGATGAGAGTACCGGTATCACTCTGGCACGTAGCATTAACAAAGCTTATGCTTCAGCTCGTGGTGTTGAAATGACACTGGAAAAGCGTTACAGCGATCATTACCAGTTCCGTTTGGCCTACACCTACTCTTTTGCTGATGGTGTGGCTTCTGATACTCAGTTTGGTTCTGCTCCGGAAGGCCTTGAATTCCTGCCAAATCAGGAATTACCTCTGGACTGGGATCAGAGACACACTTTGAACATTATGTTCCTGTTGGCTGAACCAGGTGTCTGGTCTTCTGCTTTTACTTTCTCATTTGGAAGTGGTTTCCCGTGGACCCCTGCCGATCGTTTTGCTAAACGCCAGGACCCCATGCTTGAAAACAGCATGCGGGAACCTGCTACATACGATCTGACCATTCAGTTGGAAAGAAACATCAATTTCTATGGTAAGAGGCTTTCATTGCAGTTGCAGGCCTTCAACCTGATCAACCAGGATGTAATTATTAACCCTGGTGGCGCCGGTATCAACCCCGGCATGATCAACGGAGCGAATTACGGCGGAATGTCTTACCTAACTGAAACCGGTAAATATGGAGCAGCATTATTGCAGGATGCTGATGGTGACGGTGAAGATGAGTTTATTCCAATCGTGGATCCCCGAACCTTCGGAGACCACCGCAACTTCCGATTTGGAATCGGTTATTATTTCTAGGGGCATTGCACAGGCTGTCATTTGGGCAGACCTGCTGAAAGGACGGCAATGATAGGCACCATCATGAGAACGGTGAAAGGACATATGTCTGAGGCTCTTACAGTCCGGTACATGTTTGTCTTTCTGCTAATGTTGTTTGTGGCTGGTTCAGCTTCTGCCAGAATGGAAGTTGAAAACGACGGGTTTGGTCAAGGCTACAACCCCGGTGGTATCTTTGAGTTTGATGGTGATTTTGTTATGAATGTTGGTGAGGTACAAATTAACATCACCAACTGGGGTCTTATTGGCTCTGCTTATTCAAATCCCAGTACTTATTCTGATGCTCCTTCATGTCAGTGGCCTGCCGGCAGTGGCGATGAGTACCTTTGGGCAGCCGGTCTTTGGGTTGGTGGCGTCGTTCTTGGTGAACGTCTGGTTTCTTCGGGAGGGCGTTCCTCGGAATGGATGCCTCTCGATGAACTTGAAGCCACTATTTATGAAGCTATTGGTACAAAGCTGATGCGTCCTTCTGGAAATCCATCTGCCAGTGGCCGTCGTGCCCCTATGCCTGGTTCCGATGATGACGACGATGGTACATCCGATGAAGAAATCCTGAATGGTAAAGACGACGATTTTGACGGATTTATCGATGAAGATTTTGGTCAGGTTGGAAACCAGATGATGGTCCTGACTAATTATGATAATACTGCATTGTCACAGGAACGTTTTCCCGATCACACCCCCATGAACCTGGAAGTTGTTCAGTCAAGCTATGCGTGGGAGAACGATCAGGTCGATGATTTTGTTGGTTTCGAATATAAAATCACCAACATTGGTGTGACCGATATTCAACGTGTTTATGTAGGGTTCTTTGCTGACAGTGATATCGGACCCCGGAGTGGACAAGGCACTGCTGAGGACGATATGGCAGGATCTTTCACGGGTTTTGTTCGTGCCACCGACAATAGCTGGGTGCCTGTTGAAGTCGGATTTATGTGGGATAACGATCCTGACGGTCCTATTGAAGGTTACTTTGGCATCGTTTTCCTCGGACATGATATTGATCCTTCGGGAGCCAAAGCTCCTCGCACTGTAGGTTTGCGTACTTTTCAAAAATTCCAGGGCAGCACCGCCTTTGAGCAGGGTGGAGACCCAACAAACGATGACGAAGCTTATCAGCTGATGAGTGCCGGTCGTGATGAATGGGATGCCGATACAATCGACGGAAAAGAAGCCGATTTCCGTTTTATGGTTTCAGCGGGTCCTTTTGATTTGCTGGAGCCAGACGATGCTTTGAATTTTCAGGTTGGAATGGTCGTAGGGCCGGGACTGGGTGATATTCTGGGTTCACCTGGTCTGCTGAGTCATTGTGCTGAGGCAGCTCAAACCTGGTATGGTGTTTGGGTTGATGAAATTCCTGACCAAATAAAATCCGGTGGTGGAACTGAAGAAGTTCCCGTTGGCGAAAATGGCCGTGAAACAATGCTGTGCCAGGATGACTTCGATCTTGAAGTCTGGGACACCCTCTGGCCTGATTTTGGTGATACTTCCTGTGTTGGCCTTGAATGGCTGTTGGGTCAGAATCGTGTCGGCGATGATGATTTGTTTGATTATACCTTCCCTGATGGAGAAGAAAAAACCTGTGCCATGTTTAACATGGACAACTGCTTTGAGTGTTACCGTCAGTTGGGTTACGCCTGTAATGAAAGCTCCATTGAAATGGGTGTTTGGAATTGCAATGATCCCAACGTTTCCATCAAACCCGGTTGCACCGGTATTGATGGTGCGGAAACTCAAATTCATTGGTTGGTGGGTATGGCTCCACCGCCACCAGGTCTAAGGGTTTGGGCTGGGGACAGTCGGGTACACGTCTTCTGGGATGATACCAGTGAAAACACTGCCGATATTCGTTTGCAGAAAATTGACTTTGAGTCGTATCGCATTTGGCGAGCCGATAACTGGGACCGTCCTCATGGTTCCTCCGTGGTTAATGGGCCGGAAAGCAATCTCTGGCAGTTGATCAATGAGTACGATTTGGTTAATAACTATGTTGTGTACCGCGAGGGTGTCGAACCCGATACCATTCCTCTTGGTTCAAATACTGGTCTTGAAATCATTTCCTACACTCCGGTAGTATTGAGCAATCCTGATTTTTATGGTCTTGCCGATGCCATGCAGGGTATTGTAGATAATGATCCAGGTAATAACCTGCGAAATCGCCCCTTGCTCCGCGGAGCCAATGGTGCGGTTTTACCTGAGTACGCATCTTTGATCCAGTGGGAGGGATATCCCGATGTCCTTGATACTTTCTTTGCGGTAGCTTTCCGCTCTGAAGATGAAGCTAATGGTGTGCTTGAAAAACGCTCCACCAAATTCTATGAGTACATTGACAGGGAAATCCATAACGGATTTGTTTACTTCTACTCTGTTACGGCAACTGATCACGCCTTGTTGGCTCCCATGCATGAAACGGGAATCAACCTGCCAGTAGGCCCCGGCCTCGGTGGCGATCCTGGTTCGTCGTTCCAGCATACAACTCCCGGTACCGAAGCCCAAACGGCTGAAGACCGGGCGATGAATGGGGCAAATATTTATGTTTTCCCCAATCCCGCTACCAGGGATGCCCTTGCTGATTACCAGCAAATGGCCGCTAGCGGGGATGACCCCACAGGTGTCAGGGTCACCTTTACCAACCTTCCTGCAGCTGTTAATACCATCGAGATCTTTACCGTCAGCGGTGATTTGGTGCAAACCATTGATCACGATGGCACCGATGGCGAAGGGCACATCAGCTGGAACCTGATGAGTCGTAATGGTCAGGAAATTGTCAGTGGGGTTTACTTGTACACAGTTCACAGCAACGACGGCGCATTTGACGATTTTATCGGCAAATTCGTCGTTGTAAGATAGTCATTGTTTAGGGGCAGGTTTTGTGTCAACTCCGTCTTCAGGGCGGATCTGGAGGTTTCCATGAAGCGCATCGCGATTCTGCTGACCATTATGTTGGTTTTGCCATTACTGGTTATGCCAACGTCGGCCCACGCGGCCGGTTTTGCAAAGGTCGGCACTTTTGGCGGTCAATTCCTTAAAATCGGGGTCAGTGCCCGAGCAACCGGAATGGGATCAGCATTCACCGGTGTGGCAGATGATGCCACAGCAGTGTTCTGGAATCCTGGTGGTCTGGTCAACGTTCTGGGGAATGAAGTATCACTCAATCATGTGGTATGGGCTGCTGATACCAAGTTAAGTTCCGCTGTAATGGCGTTCAACCCACGGACCATTCCTGGTACGTTTGCTATTTCCATCCGTAGTTACTGGATGGATCCGCAACTTGAACGTACGGCTTATAACCCGGAAGGTACGGGACGGCACTTCGATGCTGGTTCCATGTCTATGGGGTTAAGCTATGCCAGGTTCTTTACCGATAAGTTCTCCGCAGGTGTGACCTTGAATTACCTGCATATGGGATTGGCCGAAACTTCGGTTAACACTGGGGCTTTTGACTTTGGTATCATGTACCGCATTGGTATTAAAGACCTTAAGCTGGGAATGACCATTCAGAATTTGGGCGGCAAATTCCAGTTTGATGAACGCGAATCAAAACTGCCCATGACTTTTAAAGTGGGTACCAGTTTTAACGCCTTCAAAAACGAAACCCAAAAGCTGGCAGTGGCTTTGGAGTTCGCCCACCCTTCGGATAACATAGAGCACGCCAACGCAGGGCTTGAATATGGCCTGAACAATATGTTCTTTGCCCGCGGCGGGTATCACATTAATTACGATACCGATGGCTTGGCCTTTGGGTTTGGCGCAGCTATCCCCACCGGCGAAACTACCCGCCTGCAAGCTGACTACAGTGGTGTGGACATGGGAGCCCTCGGATTTGTTCATCGCATGAGCATGTCCGTAATGTTCTAAACAGCCTCTTGGTGGCTTTATGGAACCGGTAATATTCATTCGGACACAAAACCCCAAACCGCTCCGTTTTTTAACGGAGCGGTTTTTTTTAAAAACCCATGAAAACTCTGGCCAAACTCAATATTATTCCGTACAATAAGGAAGTCCGCCAAGTTGCGGGTCCGGTCGAGGGGGATCGGTATTGCCAATCGAAACAAGGGCTTCAGTATGCCTTTTGCCAGCGTGTATCTTTTTAATTCCCAGAACAGAAGGCCACACACATGGGTGCCATCCTTTGTTGGTATGTGGGTTCTTTTACTGATTGCTCTCTGGAGTCAAGCCAGTTGGGCTATGGTCAGCAGCCTCGATGGAAAGGGTAATTTCCCTGCCAAATACGACGTCATAAATAGATGGCAGGCCGATGGGACCCTCGATATTCTCGTTATTGCAGAAATTCCCAATGCAGACCTTACATACCAGGAAGAGGGCCGGGGACTTGTGGGACGCTTTCGCATGGAAGTGGCTCTTCAGCCTCTCGAAGGCGAACCCATAATTATTAAGCGAAACATGCGCACAGCGGCCCTTGCTAAATCCGAGGCATCCTCACGGACATTAAATCAGGTCTTTGGAATTGTCCTGCACGATGTGCAAGCCAGGGAAGGCAAGCTTCGCCTTCATGTCTACGATGCAAAATCCTATCAGGAAGGCATCTGGAATCAATACAAAAGACGGTTGCGACGCAGTGAAGCTTCTACCTATTGGTATGCTGAGAACTCTGCCAATACGGACGAAGGCATTGCCCTTGGGGACCCTCTCTTTCTCTTTCTTGCTCCATTGACCCTATGGGAGCCTTCTGTGCAGGCGCATCATACCAGCGATGGTGGGCGCCTTCATGATTACATGCATCCTTCACGGCGTTATGGAATCGAGCAGGATAAACTCCAGGCCTTCATTCCGGTGTGGCCACCAAAAAATGGAATCCGTTCAGAAAATGCTGAACAGCTTATTGCTGTGCAGGTCACAAACATGGAAATGGATTTTGCCCTCAACGATACTATTTCCATGGATCAGCTGGGTCGCCGGGCGCTTCATTCGGGTCGAGCCGCAGGACTGTTCTACGAATTAGACATTAATTTATTGCCGGCTGGGGCTTACCGCCTGACCTTTGCACCCCTCAGTGGACAGGGTAGGGCTATCTCCAGTGGTTTTGACGTTGTTTGGCGTTTGGATCGACTGGGCAGACATCACCAGCTACAAATGGCCGAAGGCAGCATTATTTTCCAAGGCAGGGAATTGACTCAATTCCGTGCGGCCAGTCATTCAGAAAAAGAAGTCATGCTGGACCGTTTTTGGGAAGAACACAATCCAGACCCCGAAAATCCGGTAAATACTGCTTTTCTCGAATTTCAGTCCAGAATGGCGTATGTGCATCAGTTCCTCGGAGGGTTCGACGAAACCGGACCGGTGGATGATCGCGGCCTTGTCATGGTCATGCTGGGCCCTCCTGACGAAATGCAGCGCGAAGCCATGCCCATGAATTCAAATGAGCAGGACGATGCTCAAATAAAGGTGTTTGAACGGTTTGCTCCTGACAGAGAAAGTGTTTGGAGTAAAGGCTCCGACCCGTCACCAGCAGACTCAAATGATCCTTATAAAACATCTTCTGGCATTCCCATGCCTTATTCCCAGCGCGCTGCGGGGCAAATTCAGGGGCGATCCAATTCCGCCGCTCATAACTTTTCTTTTGAGCTTTGGAAATACGATCGCAACGGAAGGCCCCTCTTCGATAACCAATTTTCTCAAAGCACCATGGGCGCGCGGTTTTTATTTTTGGATCGTACCGGAAGCGGCGATTATTTTCTCGAATCTTCCAATACTGTGCAGGGGGAGGAGTGAGTTTTCGCTTTTTTAAAACCGGTCCTTGGGCCGGTCTTTCCAGGAGGCGAAAACACTCTCCGCAACAGACTCTTATTAAATTAGTTATGTCTTTTTGACGAAGCTCCGGGTGACCGGAAAGGCTTGGCACTGCCGTCCCCAAAATTATTGCGCTCCCTGTGGCTTGGGCTCTAGATAGATATATGCCAACCTTATTGCCGCTTTTTGAGATGGCCTTGAAGAACTAAATCACCGCTATAACCAAAAGGCGGTTGACTAAGTACCCCCTCCTGCACTAATTATATCGGTGCGACAAGATTAAAAGACCAGGTGAAAACGACCCCTTAATCACGATCATTTTCAGACCGTGATACCTCTTTGGGGCGCCCGATGAAGACCGTACAGCTCCCCACCTGCTGTAGAGGATCTCTGCGGCATCAGCTTTCTACAGGTCCCAATCCTGAAAGGGAGACACTAACAATGGCTCGTAAAGGTTCATTGAAAAACACTGGTATGTGGTTGGCGGCTTTAGGCCTGTTTGCCATGCTGCTGGTAACACCGGTTTTGGCCCAGGATGAAGCAGAAGCAATTCCGGCCGCCGAAAAATTTAAAAAGATTTCAGCCTCCAGTGACTCTCTGGGTTTTGGCTCATCTGCTGCCGATTCACTCTCAGAAATACCTGTTAAGGTAAAAGAGGTTGAAGGCCTGATGGGCTACGTGGATCGTTCACCTATCGGTAAAACCGGTGCTGGTGGTCTGTTCGTAAAGGGTGGAACCTTTATGTGGTGGCTGTTGACTGTTGCTCTCGTGGGCTTCGTCTTCCTTATTGAACGTGCCTGGACTTTGAGCCGCGCTCGTGTCAATACCCGCCGTCTTATTGGCAACATCATTACCACCTTGCGGAACGATGGCGTTCAGGCTGCTGCCGAAGAATGCCAGAAAACCCGTGGTCCCATTGCTGCTATTCTTTATTCCGGTCTGCAAAAGTCTGACAAAGGCCGCGACGCGGTTGAGAAGGCTATTGCCACCGCCGGTACCATTGAGATGTCTTTCCTCGAGCGTGGCCTGATCTGGATTAGCTCCGTGACCACCATTGCTCCTTTGGTTGGGTTCCTTGGTACGGTGTCCGGTATGATTAACGCTTTTGAAGCTATTGCCGCCAGTGAGCAGGTTAACGCCAAGCTCGTGGCCAGCGGTATCTCTGAAGCCCTGATCACTACTGCTACCGGTCTGATCGTCGCTATTCCCGCCACCATTGGCTACAACTATTTTGTCTCGGCTATTGACCGTTTCGTTATTGAAATGGAAGAAACCAGTTCCGAGTTAATTGAAGAGTTGGAACGCCTCCAGGGTTAATTGCGGGTAAGTTTAAACCGGCCTGTATTTGAATTCAGGCCGGAAGGATGGTCCAGATGGGTGTCATGAAGAAAAAAAAGAAGGAAGCCCTGGGCGAGTTGCGTATGGACTCAACTGCCGACGTGGCCTTTCTTCTGCTGATTTTCTTCATCGTGACGACAATTTTCGCTGCTGAACAGGGTCTGACTTTGGTCCTTCCCGGAAAGCAGAAAGAGAAGACCGATACTGTCAAGGTGAAGGAAAGCAACATCGCCACCATTTTTGTGCAGGCGGATAACTTCATCACTCTGGATAAAAAAGCCGTCGAAGTAAACCACATCAAGCAGGCCATTGAGGACCGTCTCATGGCCAACGAAAAGCTGGTGGTTGTTTTGAAAATCCATCCCGATGCCGATTACGGACGGATGGTGGCTTGTCTGGATGAGTTGAGGTTGGCCAAGGCTAATAAGGTATCACTGAAAACCGCGAAAGAGTAAGGAGGCGGGACATGGATTTTGGACGCAATACGAACAAAGACACATTCATACCCACCTCATCGATGGGTGACATCGCCTTTCTCTTGCTGATTTTCTTCATGGTGACTACCATTTTCCGTGACGAAACTGGTTTGCCTGTGGAATTACCCCGGGCAGAAGCTGGCGAAGAAGTGAATCGTGAATTGGTTTCAAATATCTACATCAATAAGTTTGGTCAGATCTCCATTGATGATCGTCTGGTGCAGGTTAAGCACATTGCCGACATCATGGGAACAAAGCTTTCTGACAATCCTCAGTTGATTGTGGCGTTTAAAACTGACAATACAGCAGACTACGGAACGGTGAGCGACGTGATGGAGGAGTTGAAAGAAGTTAACGCGGTGCGTGTCTTCTTCAACAACGACATCGAGGGCTCACCTGGGCGTAAATATTAGATACTAGGAGCGTCATGAGTACGGCCCCGATGAACAACGAAGTCAGGATGTCGGCCAACGACCTGTTTAAGGCTCAGTACAATAAGTACTTGCGCTGGGCAGCGGTTGTTGCGGTTCTGTTGACGCTGATCGGTTTCCTTGTCTCCCCGACCTACGTGCCGAATCCTTACAAATTACGGCAGGAAGAGTTCGAAGTGGTGGACATTGACGATCAGGAAGTCATCGACATTCCGCCTCCACCAAAAGAGGCACCGCCTCCACCGAAGGTGATTGAAGCGGCACCGGATGACGAAGTTTCCGATGATGTGGATATTGCAGATACACTGATGGATTTGGATGCAGCCATTTCCAGCTCCATGCCTTCTTTTGATTTAGGTGGAGATACTGGTTTTGTTGCCAGTTCAACCAAGCCTAAAATTATCAGATGGGCCAAACCGGATTATCCTGAGATAGCCCGGCGTGCCCAGATTGAAGGAACTGTTATCGTAAAGGTGCTGGTGGGACCTGACGGTTCGGTTAAAGATGCACAGGTAATTCAGAGCGTGAACCCCATGCTTAACAAGGCGGCTTTGGCAGCGGCCCGTAAATGCAGGTTTGAGCCTGGTAAGCAGAGAAACATTCCGGTTAAGGCCTGGATGGCTCTTCCTTTTGCCTTCAAGATTCACTAACTTCTGAATTCATTTTCAGAAGTGTGGAACTTAAATAAACTAGCCGCGTCTTTGTTGACGCGGCTTTTTTTTCGCAGTTTTTCCTTATCCAATTCGTTAGGTAAGAAAATTCGCGAAACACAGCCTCGTATTTATCGTAAGAATGGGGCCCGGACATCTGGGGCCTTTCAAAAGTTAAGACTTACATTATTGGCTGTTTTGATTCAAAATGGTTCAGGGTAAGAGCAATAGGAATTTCCAATCCCCGGGGAGTAGCGGCATGTCTCAGTTCAGCAGTCAGGGTGTTCCAATGAAACGTCTTTCATTTTCAATCTTTTTTGCGTTCAGCATTGTTCTTCTTTTTAATCCTTCATCCAGTTTTTCTCAGGAGTCCCCTGCCGTTGATAGCGATTTGCCCGTTCTTTCCCTGGATCAATGCCTTGGTGTGGCATTGCAGGCCAGCCCTACTTTAATGATTACCACTGAAAGGCAAAATATTGCCTCCCAGTCGGTAAAAGATGCTTACGGGGCGTTTCTTCCCAGTGTCTCCCTGGGACGAGATTGGAACAAAAGCCAGCGTACTGATTTTGACAGTGACATTTTTGCTCCCGGCAGCTTTCCCATGATTGATAGTGGTGGAGATACCTTGTGGTTTTCCACTTCAGTCCCGACCGGAGATACCCGTGATGAGGTGATCAATTCAAAATACGGCGCCTGGACCGGTTCCGCAGATTTGAACGTTTTTAATGGATTTTCCAAATTCAGCACCCTTAATTCCGCCAAAAGCGATTTGAGAGCCAGTGAGGCCACAACCGCCTATACCCGGGAATTGGTTGTTGAAGAAGTCACGACTGCCTATTTCAATCTTCTTCGAAACCAGCGCCTGTTGCAGGTTGCCATTGAAACCCGGGATCAGGCGGAGCAGGAACTGGAAAGAACTGAGACGTATTTCCGTTTGGGCAGTTCGGCTAAAAGCGATGTTCTTCAACAAAGGGTCCGGCTTGGCAATACCAAACTCGACGTGGTTGTATATGACAACGCAGTCAAAAAAGCCTTCACCGATCTTGCCTATTCCATGAATCGCCCACTTGCTGTGGGATTTTCCATTGATCCCAGTGTATTAAAAACTGAATTTGCTATTGAAAATGTGGAAGCACTTTATGCCGAGGCTCTGGAATATCGTCTTGACTTAATCAGCAGCGAGCACACACTTGATTCACGTGAGAGCGCGGTGACCACAGCAACCTCCAACTTATATCCCAGCATCAATCTTTTTGGCCGATATAGCCGCAGTGATAACGAGTCGCCGTATAAATTTGGTTCTCAGGTTAGCGAATCGACAACCTTTGGTTACAGCGTCAATTGGAATGTTTTTGATCGGTTGAATACCTGGACCCGTCGCAGTCAGGCCAAAGCCAACGTACGCATTGCAGAGTATGAATTAAACCAGGCAAAAATGAATGTTCAGGTTGAAATTCGTCAATTGCATAATACTCTGGTGGAAGCAGCTGAAAGAGCTCTTGTAACCGCCGAAACCATTGAACAATCCAAAGAAGAATTACGCTTGGCCCAGGAACGGTTTCGCGTGGGCGCCGGTACCACTCTCGATGTGATCCTGGCTCAGGTTAATCTGGCCACCAGTCGGGGGCAGGAAGTTCAGGCCATGTGCGATTTCCTCATTGCTGAGAGTAAAATGGAACGAGCCGTGGGCCGGACTCATTTTGATGTAGCAGAGGAATAAACTTGTGAGTCTTCTTATTGAGGTCAAAAATATTCATCGCACTTATCAGGTGGGAAAGCAGAAAGTCAAAGCTGTTCAAGGCATCGATCTAAGCATCCAGTCGGGTGAATATGTGGCTGTTATGGGCAGCAGTGGTTCAGGAAAAAGCACTCTGATGAATATGCTCGGTTGTCTCGATACTCCCACCAGTGGTTCTTATCGGTTGAATGGAAATGAAGTCAGTACTTTTACGGACGATCAGCTGGCCGAAATTCGAAATCGTGAAATAGGTTTTGTTTTTCAGACGTTTAATTTGCTGGCACGCAGTACGGCAGCTCAGAATGTTGAGTTGCCTCTGGTTTATGCCGGCATTAAAGGAGAACAGCGTCAGCAACGAGTCGACCAGGCCATGCTGGCAGTGGGATTGGCAGAACGCTCCAGCCACAAACCCAACGAACTTTCTGGCGGGCAACGGCAAAGGGTTGCCATAGCCCGCGCTCTGGTTAATAATCCCAGTCTGATTCTGGCCGACGAGCCAACAGGTAATTTGGATTCGGTCACCAGTGAAGAGATCATGGATATTCTTGGCAATCTGAACAGCCAGGGGCACACCGTGGTTATTGTCACTCATGAGGCCGATATTGCGGCCCACTGCCGCCGGGTTATCCGGCTTCACGATGGGATGATTGCCAGTGATGAAAAGGTTGGAGATTAATAAATACATTCTGCTGGCTATATTTCTCGTTTTTATTTCCATTTTTTCAGCTTGCGCTTCTGACTACTCTCCTGCTTTGAATCAGACACATCGTCAACCCATGACAGCTTATTTGCTTCATGATGCTAACCCGGATGGATGGGTGCAGCCTCGGGTCCGCATTACCGTTCCTATTAGCAATCTTGTTTTTATTCAAAAAGATGAAGGTGTTTCTGGCGGACTCGAAGTTCAGATTGTTGCCTGGCTGGGGACCGAACAGGCAGGTGGTGCTGTCAGTTCCGGGAATATTAGCTTTGATAACTTCGATGATGCCCGCAGTGACAGCCTTTTTGCTTTGGAGGTTGAAGTTCCTTTGGCTGTTTCTCAGGATGTAATGCTGGAGGTGCGGGCCCGAAGCCTGGAATCTTCCCGCTTTTGGGTGCAGCATATTCCTTTCCGGCCTTCAGAATGGAAGCAGCCAGAAGTCGAATTTTCCAATTTTTCCTGGAATTCCGATGATGGTGGTTTTTTGCAGGAATCTGCGGACAGCCTCATTGTAAAATTTGATTGGGAAATTATGCGGGATCATTTTTATGAAGGAGAAGCCAGGGGGTTTGGTCTTTCAATTTCTGAGAATGAGTCCATGGTCATGAATGTGAATCAGCAGCTTCCCGGGAGTGATAAAAAAATTCATGGCACAGCCCGGGTTTCCCTGGCCCTTAATCCTGATTTGAATTTTGGTCAATACCAGTTATGGCTTGAATCGTATTCACAACCTGATTCGAATTCAGGAGTGGGCGGCCCGGTAACTCATCCCTGGCTGCCCAAGCATGATTTGGTGGTTCTTGAAATTGGTTCTTTTCAATCTGACAATTGGAAATGGCACCTGCATTGGTTAGATGGATGGCTTCCGGAGAAGGACATTCAAGCATTGTTGCAGTGCCCCGCTGAAAAAAGGATGCAGCAGTGGGAAGAACTGTGGCAACCCCACAGTCTTCTGGTTGGTAAGGGTCTGACCCAAAGAGAACATCTGGAAATCATTCTGGAGGCTGACCGATTGTTTGCCGCTTCCAGCGGTCAGGAGCGTGGAGCTCTTTCAGATCGTGGAAAAGCTTGGATTCGCTATGGAAAACCGGATTTTAGAGAGTACCGAGGCAACATGCAAGGGCGATACCGGCGTTGGGAAATCTGGCATTACAATTATACTGCTGACAAATCCAGAAACCATTCCGGTGAATTAACTCTGACCTTCCTCGACTCCCACGGATTGAATGAATATCGACTCATTGAGACACAGGAATCATCTGAATAGTCAATTTTGGATAAATCCGGCCGATAAAAGGAAACTGGCAGGTTACCTTTTTTTCAGTCCGGAGTTGGTTTGTATTTCTTTTATTTCTATCCAGTGTCCATTACCACCAAACAGTACCGTCAACCGGTGTTGTCACGTATTCTGATGGTGTTCATGCTGGTTGCCTTTATCTGGATGAGATATTTTCCAAATTTGTTGTCCGTAGATCCCAATAACCTGGTTTTTTATCCTGGGTCCGGGCGAATATGGACAGTTGTGACCGCCATTTTTATGCATGGTGGGTGGCTGCATCTCCTGGGAAATATGATCTATTTTAATGTTTTTGCACCAGTGTTGGAAAGTCGGGTCGGGGCGAAACTTTTCCTTTTCTATTTCCTGATGATGGGAGTGTTTGGCAATTTGGCCCATGGTCTGGTGGCTTCGCAGGGATGGTTTGGCCAGTACGGAGTGGGTGTGTTGGGGGCTTCAGGGGCCATTGCCGGGTTGTTGGCCTTTAGCATGATTCGTTTTCATTGCTCCCGGGTTGAAATTGCCTGGTGGATGTTTGCACCCATGATGGGCCAAAACAAAGTGGGCCGAACAAAGGTTCCCTTGCTGGTGGCGGTGGCACTTTGGTTCCTGTTGCAGGTGGTTCATTCACTGGTGGCCTCCCAAACTGGAGCATCGGTTTCATATGGGGCTCACTTTGGCGGCTTTATTATGGGCCTGGTCCTTGCTTTGTTTTTGGGACAATGGCGTGAAGGGAATATTGAAGGACTGCGCCTGAAGGCTGAAGAGTATTTTCGGGAGGGTGCGTTTCATGCATCGGTTGGATCCTGGATTGCTTACCTCGAAAAAGAACCTTTTGATTTGATGGCCCGCCTGGAACTGGCAAGAGCGCAGGTTTTGACCGGGGAAACGGTCAGCGCGGAGTTAAATTACCGACGGGTTTTCCTTTCATATCTGAAACGAAGCCGTGCCGATAAAGCAGTGGATGTTTTTATTGAGGCAAATCGGGCCCAACTTAGCGAATCATTCAAACCAGGTGAATTGGCGAGGGTTGCGTTTTTTCAAGAGAAGCAAATGAAGTATGCTGAGGCTGCAGTGACTCACCAGATACTGTTCAGCAAGTATCCGGGCATCAGTGAGGGTAAACGGTCTTTGGTGCGTTTGGTCATGTTGCATCGGGGGAAAATTGACGACGCATCAGCACTGGAACATTGGCTCCAGACAGCTGATAAAGTCTTGGCCCAGGATAGTTGGCGGGCGTTCCTCGAAACCGAACTCAGGAATGAAGGAGGGCTTGGTGGAGAATCCGGGGCAAATCATCAGTACCAGGATCTTCAACCAAAACTCTGAGAGACGAACCATCGGCTCGAAGGCGCCATTCTTTGCACCCGGAATCACTCAAAACCTGTCCCACGTGTTTTTGCACTTCCAACCAGGAGTCCGGTCGGCCCCCGGCAAAGCTGATACACATGAGATTGTCCTGCCGCACGGTTTGAATAGGCTGGGTAGTATTTTTATTAGTCAGTTGACTCAACAGATCCTGCAAGGCGGTGGTGGGTGCCAGAACTTCCCACCGAAGTGCAGAGTTGCTGTGGTCCATCCATTCGGTAATCACACAGCAGGGATCTACCCGGCGCAGAATTTCTTCCCGAATAAACTGAGCAGATTCTTCACGAACCGTGCTGAGGGCCAGGCGGGTGACCTCGTTTTTAACATCCATGGACAAAGGGCGGTAACGGTTCTCACGATCTGTAACCGAGATTTGGCGGGAAGTGGAGTCAATGGAAATACTGGTTCCCGGTTGGTTGTGAAAGCTGGATCGAACCATCAGTGGGACTTGGTGGCGTTGGGCAAATTCCACCGCGCGCAAGTGGACCACTCCGCAACCGGTTTGGGCAATATCGGTCATTTCCTGATATGTGAGTTCTTTGTGAAGCCAGGCTTCGGGTACCGCTTTGGGGTCGGCACTGAGAATTCCATCAACATCTTTAAGGATTTCGCACCGTTGGGCTCCCAGAGCAGCTGCCAAGGCTACGGCAGTGGTATCACTTCCGCCACGGCCAAGAGTGGTTATCTCTTTGGCTTGGCTGACACCCTGAAATCCAGCCACTACCACCACTTGTCCTTGGCAGATGG
The DNA here is from genome assembly GCA_024223715.1 of bacterium. Taxonomy (GTDB): domain Bacteria; phylum Krumholzibacteriota; class Krumholzibacteriia; order LZORAL124-64-63; family LZORAL124-64-63; genus LZORAL124-64-63. Next base: position 44,159 of record JAAEOA010000241.1, read on the forward strand.
CTTCACGAACTCTTTCGGCAGTCACTTTGATGATCCGTGCGTCGGTGTGGCTGTTATCGGTAATGATGCCGCATTGGCTTCCAGTGAAGCTAATGGCAGGGCAGCCTTCGTCAGCAAGAATCATTGAAAGAAGGCTCATGGTGATGCGCTCTCCCACGGAAAGCAGCATGTCCAATTCACGGCGGGATGGATGTCTGCTGGCCTGACTGGCCATTTCTTCCAGTTCATCGGTGGTAGTGCCCATGGCGCTGACGACAACCACCAGGGCCTGACCGTTTTTGTGAGTGGTGGCAATATCTTTGGCGATGGTGCGAATGCGGTCCACATTGGCCAGGCTTGACCCACCGTATTTGCGCACAACAACCGGACAGGGTGAGTGCCCACTGTCTGGAGTCTTGGCAAGGGAGTCAGAGGCACCGTTTGCGGTGTGGGAATGGTCTTTGGGGATGTTGGACAAAAGGTCTCCCTTGGCTGGCCTGTGGTCGTTTTTCGGTACAATACGGCAGACTTGACCTGTCCACAAGAAATATGGTCCAAAAACGTCTGCAAGGTTGCCCTGCGACAGTTTCTGGGATACTTTACACTAACCTCCCGGTTTGGTGAATCATGTTTAGAAGCCAAAGGTTAAATCCTGATTTGGGACCTGTTGGGAGGGTGCGGACCGATCTGGAGACCCCGAAAGATTTTCAGAAAAAAATCCGAAATGGAAATGCTGCTTCGGGCCTTGGTGCTGCGTTACGGCAAAGGCTGGATCAGCATGGAGCTCGTGTCCTGTCCGATTCCGAACTGCTGACCCTTATTCTGGGGCCAGGCGGGGGCGATTCAGCGGCAATACGAGCGGCCGAAATTTGCACTCAATGGGACGATTTGGGCCATTTAGCGGCTATCCCGACTCAGGTATTAGCCAAACAGGCCCGTATCTCCGTGACCCGGGCACGACGCCTGTTGGCTGCCATTGAACTGGGGTGGCGGACAAGAAGGCCGCAAAAATCTTTGCGCCCCAAAGTGAGAAGGCCTGAAGATCTGCATTTTTTATTGCGTCGAGAATTTCAGGGCCTTGACAGAGAACGATTTCTGGCTCTTTATCTCGATAGTAGGCACAGGGTCAAAAGTTGTGAATTAATCTCCGTGGGTACGTTAAACGCCTCTTTGGTGCATCCGAGAGAAGTGTTCAAAAACGCCATTGGAGTTTCAGCTGCGGCAGTGATTGTGGCTCATAACCACCCGTCCGGTTGCAGTGAACCGAGTGCCGACGATTTGGAATTGACCGCCCGATTGGATCGGTGTGGGAATATATTGGGAATTTCATTGCTGGACCATCTTGTCAGCGGCGATGATGAAATAGTTAGCATCAGGGAGTATGGTTGGCCAGCCGCGGTCAAGGATTGACGCGGGCCAGCTCCCATAAGGATTCGTGGAAGGAATCACAAATGTTCAAACGCCTGCAGGGAATGTTCACCAACGACATTGCCATTGATCTGGGAACAGCCAATACTCTGGTTTATATCAAGGGTAAAGGAATTGTTCTGAACCACCCGTCAGTGGTGGCCTTGGATAAAACCACCGGCAAGGTTTACGCTGTGGGTTCAGAAGCCAAAGCCATGCTGGGAAAAACCCCGGACCGCATTGCCGCCATCAGGCCCATGAAGGACGGCGTGATTGCCGACTTCGAAGTTACTGAATATATGCTGCGTGAATTCATTAAAATGGCTCAGAAACGTCGTCATTTTATTGCCCCGCGCATTGTTGTCTGTGTGCCCAGTGGCATTACTGAAGTGGAAAAACGTGCGGTTCGCGATAGTGCCAAGCACGCTGGTGCCCGGGAAGTCTTCCTGGTGGCAGAGCCCATGGCTGCAGCCATTGGTGTGGGTCTTCCTGTGGATCAACCCAGTGGTAACATGATTATTGATATTGGTGGTGGCACTACTGAAATTGCAGTCATTGCATTAAATGGCATTGTCTGCGATACCAGCATCCGTGTTGGTGGTGATGAACTTGATGAGGCCATCGTCAATTACATCAAAAAGAACCACAACCTTCTCATTGGAGACCAGACCGCTGAGAATATTAAAAAGACCATTGGGTCGGCCCATAAATTCGATGAAGAAATTGAAATGGAAGTCAAAGGCCTCTATCAGGTTTCCGGTGTCCCCAAAACACTGAAAATTTCATCCATGGAAATAAGAGAAGCCCTGCAGGAACCGATCCAGGCAATTTGCGATGCCCTGAAGCAAAGCCTTGAGCAAACACCACCAGAGCTTGCTGCCGATATTAAAGACCGGGGAATTGTGGTCACCGGTGGCGGAGCCCTTTTGAAGGGATTGCCGGAGTTGTTGCGTGAGCAAACAGATTTGCCCATTAACCTGATGGACGACCCACTGTTCTGTGTGGTCCTGGGAACAGGGAAAATTCTTGACGATTTTGAGAAATATCGTCCGGTTATTATGCCTGGTGGGCGGAGCTAATTCATGCTCCGTAGGCCTGCAGAGGTATCTACCAATGTAGCGTGGGCGGTTTTGGTTGTCTGTGTGGGGCTTTCTATTCTTTTGTTGAGCCTGCCGAAAGAAAACAGCATCCGGGTCGCCGACCGTCTTGGCCTGATCCTCACTTCTCCTTATTGGCAAGTCAGAAATTTTGGGGAAGATGTTCTGCGAACAAGAGATGAAAATACTCTGTTGCAGGAAAGAATCCTTTCTTTGGAATTGATGGCCCAAGCCAACGAGCGCATGGTTCGTGATGCGGGACGTATGGCCGGGCCCGCTCTAGATGTTGGGTTTTCCGGTGAACTTGTTCCCTGCAGGGTCATCAAGCGGCAACGCAGCCGTTTTGCCACTATGATAAAAATTCAGAGTCTGGAGCCTGTTGCCTGGCAGCCTTGGCAGCCTGTCTTATCTGGCAAGGGTTATCTGGGCCGGTTACGAACCGTCATTAATGACCATGAAGCCTGGGTGGAATTGTTGTCCGCTCCAGACTTTGCTCTGGGCATTGAAATTGACCGCACTGGACTGCTGGGTGTTTTGCATCCCCGATCGGGCCGCTTTGTGGTCGATATGGTGGGGCGTGATGAAGACGTTAAGGTTGGGGACCTGATTATTACCTCTGGCATTGCTGAAGTCCGGGAACAAGCTGCCGAGAATCGTGACAGCAGTACTCTTCGGGGTTTTCCGGTGGGTGTTGTTTCGCAGGTATCGTCCCCGTCGGAAATGATTTTTAAAGAAATAATTGTTCAGCCCACGGCACAATTCGAATACAACGAAACAGTATTTGTTGTGGTGCCTTTCTTCTCCGAGACTCCACCTGAAGAGGGGCAGGTGCCAGCCCCGTGAGATATTTCCTGCAAACATCCCTGATTTGGATTCTGGTGGCTTTTGTTGGGGAGACCCTGATTTCTCCGGCCATTAGCATCAAAGGCATCTCTCCAGATTTTTCTATTATTGCCCTGGTGGTTCTTTCATTGGCAGCGGGTCCCATGCCCGGAACCGTGGGGGGATTTGTGCTGGGGCTAATCCAGGACTTGTCCAATCCCGCGCTATTGGGTTTGCATGCCCTTTGTAAGTGTACTTTGGGGTTCAGCTTGGGAGCCTTGCGCAGCCGCCTGGTTCATGGAATGCCTGTTGCTGAAGGAATTGTCGTTGCTCTGGCGGTATTGGCTCATGATCTGGTTTTCCTCCTGGTGCAAAGTCGCCTGGTTGATGAGGCCTTTTTGAATCCCCTGCTGACCGAGAGTTTTCCTGTGGCCATTTATTCCGGAGTGGCTGGTATGTTGATCATTCGCCTGGCGGATTTGGTTGGCATTATGGGCCAGGAGGATTGAAGTGAACACCGACCAGGATTTGTTGTTGCGCCAACGGATTTTTCGCGGTGTGGTTATTTCACTGTTTCTTATTTTGGTGGGCAATCTTTTTTACATGATGGTTTTACGCCATGATTATTATCAGGGGCAGGCTCTGGAAAACCGTCAAGTCCGATTCAGGGTTAAAGCTCCTCGCGGCCGAATTACCGACCGTCATGGAACCATCGTGGCAGATAATCTTTATATCGCAGATATTACCTTACCTCGCTCAAGCATTCATTTTACCGAACCGGATAGCACTCTTGCCCGTCTCATTCAGTGGTTCGATATGCCCAGGGAAGAAACTCTGGATCGTCTCGTCAAACAGAAAAAAAGAGGCCGGCCCCGCTTGACCCTGGTGCGTAATGCTTCCATGTCCCGAATTTGCGCTGTTCAGGAAAGGGCTCGGCAATTGCCAGGTGTCAGGGTGGAGTCCAGGCCTCGCCGTCGATATCTCTTTGGGCAAATGCTGGCTCACCTGGCTGGTTTCGTGGGTGAAGTGGGCAAAGCGGATATGGACACGTCTTCTCATGGAAAAAATTATCGACTTGGAGACATGATCGGCAAGCAAGGTGTGGAATCTGCTTTGGAAGATCACCTGCGAGGGCGGGACGGGCTGAAACTGGAAGAAGTTAATGCCTCCAATCGGGTGGTGGGCTATAGAACTGTATGGCTTGAGGAAGTGCAACCGGGGTCCGATGTGGCTATGACCATTTCTCTGCCTCTGCAATCGGCAATGGATTTGGCTATTGGAGATGGGGTTGGTTGTGGAGTAGCAATTTCCGTAGCATCAGGAGAGGTTTTGGCTGCAGTTAGCAAGCCAACATTTGATTCAAATTTAATGACTATGAGCATCAGTTCTTCCCAGTGGAATGAATTAATTGAAAACCCGGCCAAGCCATTTTTTAATCGAATTGTTCAGGCGACCTATCCGCCAGGCTCAATTTATAAAGGTGTCACCAGCTTGGCAGGCCTTTCCCTGGGAGTTATTGATACCAGCACAGTCCTTGATCCGTGTCATGGCGGGATGAATTTTGGAAACCGTTATTTCAAGTGCTGGAAACGAGGTGGCCACGGAACGGTGGATCATACCGATGCGATGGTTTTTTCATGCGATACTTATTATTACCAACTGGGCTTGCGTTTGGAAATTGACCAGATGGCTACTGCCGCGAGGACTTTTGGACTGGGCAGTCCTTGTTCGGACATTTTTCCATCCGAAGCCAGTGGTCTTGTACCTGATTCCGATTTTTATGACGGTCGGTTTGGAAAAAGAGGATGGACTCGCGGAGTTTTGCTAAATAATAGCATTGGTCAGGGTGAAATTCTGGTCACTCCTTTGCAAATGGCCATGCTTACCGCGAGAATAGCCAGTTCAGGAAAAACACCCAACCCGACTTTTGTCCTAAACTCCAATGCGGAACCCGTTGAACCTCCGGCTCTTCCTTTTGAGGAAGCTCATTTACAATGGTGTCGGGAGTCCATGTGGCAGGTTGTGGCTCGGGGAACTGGAAAAGCGGCTCAACAGGACAGCTTTTCCGTTGCGGGGAAAACCGGGACGGCTCAGAATCCACATGGAGAAGACCACGCTTGGTTTGTTTGCTTTGCTCCTGTGGAACAACCGGAAGTGGCCGTGGCAATAATTCTTGAAAATGCGGGGCATGGTGGTAGCGAAGCGGCGCCAATCGCCGGCCAGTGGCTCAGGGAATGGTTCGCCAGTGAAGATCGCAAGGAGTTGCTCAAATCCGGTTCTGAAAACAATGGTCACTCCAGAGACGAAGAATCTTTGAACGTATCGGCAGTGGGCAACACCGGCACCGAAAGGGGCAGCCTGTGAACTATCTGGGAATGCTCATACCTCCCGGCGATAAAATGATTTTCCTGGCCTGGTTGTGTCTCGGGTTTTTAAGTCTGGCCATTTTGTGGTCGGTTACCGAACCCATCAGCGGACCTTATGAAGAACTGGATCCTGGAGTTTCCAAAGGTGTGTTCTGGCGGCAGGTTATTTGGCTGGTCATAGGTTTTGCCGGATTGATTGTCGCTGCTAATTTTCCTTTACGGTACATGGATAATATTGCTGTTCCGGCCTATCTTTTCACTTTGGCCCTGCTGGCCCTCACTTTGGTTGTGGGGCCCAAAATTGCGGGCGCTCAACGCTGGTTGGCTATCGGGCCTCTGCGAATACAGCCATCGGAATTGGCCAAGGTCCCTTATATTTTGGTAATGGCTCACTTGTTGACCAATACCCAGGATGGAACACGCAAATTGATGGTAACCATGGCCAGTTTGGGGCTGACCCTGCTGCCCATGATGCTGATTTTAAAAGAACCCGATCTGGGGACCAGTCTTGTCTTTCTGGCCGTGTGGGTGGGGCTGGTTTTCTGGTATGGTGTTCCCGGTTTGTTGCTGATCGGAGCAGGCAGTGCCGCTGTCAGTGCCATTTTTAGTTTTTATTCTGAGACGGTGGCATTAAATCCATGGCCCTGGGCTATATACTTGTTGGTTTTGCTTGGTGCTTTATATGTGGCACGTTTGGGGATTCTTTCTTCGGTGGTGCTGTTAATTGCAAACATCATGACCGGTATTGGTATTCCTTTTTTCTGGGATAAACTGAAAGGTTACCAGCAGGAGCGGATCCTGACATTTTTTGATCCCACTCGGGATGCTTTCGGAACTGGCTATCAGGCCATTCAGTCAAAAGTGGCCATTGGTACCGGAGGACTGTTTGGAACTCACTATCTGCAGGGGACTCAGAAGGGGTTGGCTTTTCTTCCTGAGCGGCATACCGATTTTATCTTTTCGGTTATTGGTGAAGAACTGGGGCTCCTGGGTGCCTTGTTCCTTCTCATGGTCTATCTGGTCATTATTTGGCAGGGGATCAAACACGCGACCATGGCCCGCCAGCCGTTTGCCCGATTTGTTGCAATTGGGGTGGTTTCGTATTTTGTTTTTCATGTGGTGACAAATGTGGCCATTACCACTGGCTTGATGCCTGTGACAGGCTTGCCTTTGCCTTTGATCAGTTATGGAGGATCCAACCTTCTGATCAGTTCCATTCTTGTGGGCCTCCTCATTAATGTCAGCGCTCGCACTTTTAACGACTGAATCGTATTTCGGTCCAAGGAGATTTACGTATGCTTCCGGTTTTGTTTGGTTTTATAAAGAGTTACGGTCTGATGTTGGCCATCAGCTTCATATTGGGAATGTGGCTGAGCATTCGCCGGGGAAAAAAATTCAACCTGCCTGCCGATACCATTGTTGACCTGGTCTTTGGTGTTCTGGTATCGAGCATCCTTGGTGTCCGTTTTTTCTTTGTTTTGACTCACCTGGGTGAGTTTCATCCCTGGTACAGGGTCTTTTTCATATGGGACGGCGGCCTTACCCTCTATGGGGGTATCGCTTTGTCCACGGCCACTGTCTGGTGGATGACCCGCAAACGAAAAATACCCTTTCTGGTGATAGCCGATATTTTCTCTCCAGGAGTCATTCTGGGCATTGGCCTGACCCGCCTGGGTTGTTTCATGGCTGGCTGTTGTTTTGGTCAACCTACAGACTGTGCTTGCGGTGTTGTTTTCCCGGCAGGATCACCAGCGGTTCGATTGTACGGAGAGGTGGCTGTTCATCCCTCACAGTTGTACGGATCATTGGGTGGATGGCTCATTTTTGGCATGCTGCTTTTTATGGAAAAATGGTCCAGCTTCAGGGGGGCCACGTTTGGCCGTTTTCTTTCCCTTTACGGAATGTCCCGATTCCTGGTGGATTTCTCCCGCTACTACGAACCGGATCAGGTGATGCTGTTTGGCTGGAGCAATAACCAGTGGATCAGCATTGGTATGATGTTCGCAGGGACCCTGGTTTTGGTTTTGGGATCCTCTGGGAAATTGGGTCAGGAGTGGAAAATGGAGAAGAAAAATGGCTGACGTACTGGAACTGGGGGCCGATGGCTGGTTGCGCCAGGGATTGCCCTGGCAACCTGATCAACCCTTTTATGCCGTTTTGGGTGACCCCATTGCTCACAGCCTGTCGCCCAAAATGCACAATGCCGGCCTGCGGGAACGAGAGCTTGATTACGATTATTTCCCGGTAAAAATTACTTCGGGTCAGTTACGCCAGCTGAAAGCGGGGCCCCATGGAAAAATGTTGTTGGGTTTTAATGTGACAGCACCTTTAAAAGAACCAGTTTCCGCTCTTTGCGATGGACGTACCGATCAGGCCAGAGACCTGGGGGCTGTCAATACAGTCAAGGTGGAAGATGGAAAATGGATGGGACATAATACGGACAGTGGTGGCACACTCACTGTTTTGTCTCAGGCTTGGAAAGAACAGGACCTGCCTCTGGAGGCGGTTGTCCTTGGGGCGGGTGGCTCGGGACGCGCTGCCGTTGATGCTCTTTTGAGGTGGGAGGTTCCTTCCATTGTCGTGCAAAACCGTTCAGCTGCCGGGCGCCAGCGCATGGTCACTTGGTTAAAAGGGCGATCTCTGGGAAACCGGGTCAGAGTTCAGGAGTTGCCAGCAAGCCCGCCTTCATTACCTCGGTGCAATATTGTATATGTTTGTTGTTTAGCTGGTGGTGTTCCCATTGGCAATTATCTTCCCGAAAGTTCAGGTCAGGCATCGGCTCTTTTGCTGGACCTGCGATATGGTAACCAGCGTCCCATGGAAGATGAACCTTCTGGATTTGAATTCAGCGATGGTCTTCCCGTTCTGATGATGCAGGGGGGCTTGTCTTTTGCCTGGTGGTTTGGCCCACCTGTTCCCTGGCAAGCCATGCGTGGAGCTATTGACTGATACCTTCTTTTGTCCTCCCGGACTGGACCTTGACCATGTTCAACCCAAAAAATTGGGGTGAATGTCTTTTAGAAATGATTTATCCGGAACACTGTTGCCTGTGCGACCAGGCCAGGGGAGTGGTCCCTTGGTGTGCCGAAGGTTCTCACCATTGCGGACTGCACTTTTTTGATGGTCCGCATTTGTGTTTGAATTGTTTCGATAAGTTGCGAACCCGGCCGTCGGTTGCTGCAGTGCTGAATCTTCCCGGGCAGGACCCTGTTACAGTGGTGGCAGGTCACTGGACCCATCCTGATTTGGTCAACCTGGTCGGATTGTGGAAGTACCATGGCATTCGCGGGTTGGTTTGGCCACTATCAAAAATTCTGGTGACGGCAGTGGAGTACCAGAAGATAATATTGGAGCCATCGATTGAAATCCTTTGGGTTCCTCTGCCCTTGCACAATGGACGAAAGCGCGAGCGGGGTTTTAATCAAGCGGAAATGCTGGGCCGGCAATTGGCTGCAAACCTTGGTGGGACGGTCATTTGTGATCTTGTTGTTCGTTTAAAGAATACCGGGCAGCAGGCAAAGCTTGAGTTGGCAGGGGAAAGGGCCGACAACCTCCGGGATGCCTTCGGTCCAGGAAAAGGCCTTGCAAAACTTGTGGGACGTAAAAATGCATTTTCGGGGTCTAAATGGCCCTTTCGCATCGTTTTGGTTGATGATCTGGTGACCAGTGGTGCAACGGTGGGAGCCATGATTCAACTTTTGCGCCAGGCTGGTCTTCCGGTTTATGCAGTTGCCAGTCTGGCTTTGGCCTCCTCTGAGAGCATTGCAGTTATTGACAACGACTGTGAGTGATTTAACTTTTGTTTTCAGGCACAGGGGCTGTTGAGCCCGGAACGAACATTCCATTCTGCCAACGGATTAAATTGGGACGTTAATTTAAATAGAAACAGCAAACTTCCTCGAAAAATGGAACACAGGTGGTAAAAAAATGAATAAGCTTGGGCTGAATGGATTTGAAGCCAAGGGAAAAAAAGTTTTAATGCGAGTGGATTTTAATGTGCCCCTCGATGCCGATCGAAACATTACAGATGATACCCGGATTACTTCAGCTCTTCCTTCAATTCAATCCATTCTTAATGCTGGTGGATGTATTATTCTAATGAGTCACCTTGGTCGACCCAAAGGGAAAATTGTTCCTGAAATGTCTTTGCGTCCAGTGGCCGATCGTTTGAGTGAGTTGGTCAGTGCTCCTGTGAAATTTGCATCCGACACGGTGGGACCTGACGCCACCATGAAGTCCGCGGAACTGCAACCGGGTGAAATTTTGTTGTTGGAAAATCTGCGTTTTAATCCTGGTGAAACAGAAAATGATGATGGCTTTGCCAGGGGGTTGGCCGGCCTGGCTGACACCTATGTGAACGACGCTTTTGGTGCAGCCCATCGTGCGCACGCTTCCACTGTTGGAGTGACAAAACATTTTGCAACTTGCCGGGCAGGTTTTTTGATGGAAAAGGAATTAAAAAATCTTGGTGGTTTGTTGTCGGAACCCAAGCGTCCTTTTGTTGCAATTCTGGGTGGAGCAAAAGTTACCGGTAAGGTTGAAATTATTTTAAATTTGTTGGACCAGGTTGATGTTCTTCTTCTGGGTGGCGGAATGATTTTTACCTTCTTCCAGTCAGCTGGTTTGAACATCGGCAACAGTCTTCTGGATGAAGCCAGCTTGGACGTTGTAAAAGAAATTATTCGCCGTTCACGTGACAGTAAAGCGGACTTGATCTTGCCCACTGATTGTATCGTTGCCACAGAGTTCAGCGACAAGGCAGAGAAGAAAAATGTTTTGGTGACTGATATTCCCTCTGACTGGATGGGGTTGGATATTGGTCCGGCAAGTGCTCTGAGTTATCAGGAGACCATCAGTAATGCCAAGACGATTTTCTGGAATGGTCCCATGGGTGTTTTTGAACTTCCATCTTTTGCAGCCGGAACAAAGGCTGTTGCTGAAGCCGTGGCTACGGCCTCGGACAACGGTTCTCTCAGTGTGATTGGGGGCGGCGACAGCGTTGCAGCGGCTAATCTGTTTGGTGTTTCAGACCGGATTGGACACATTTCCACAGGGGGCGGCGCCTCGCTGGAATTGATGGGAGGACGCCAATTGCCCGGTATTGAGGCCTTAAGCGACGTTTAAGGCACCTGAGAAAACCTTTGCCACACGGCAATTGGGAGTTTGACAGAGACAGGGGGGCGTATTAACTTACGCGTCCCTTTACGGTCCATTAGGTCTGGACCGATGGAGTACTGTGTTTCATACCTGTTTCGGGAGCGATCGAAAATGCTGCATACATTGTTAGTTATCATTCATATTCTGGTTTGTGTTGTCTTGTCTGTTGTGGTCTTGCTGCAATCAAGCAAAGGTGGCGGTCTCGCCGGAGCCTTTGGTGGTGGTGGCGGATCTCCTCAGCAGATGCTGGGTTCCCGTGGTATGACCACTCTTTTGCACAAGCTCACTATTTATTTTGCGGTGGCTTTTTTCCTCACCAGCTTCCTGTTGTTCATGACTCAGGGGTCAGACACTGTAGGCAGTAGTGGAAGCATTATTCAGGACAAAGCCCAGTCCGGTGAATTAAACCTCCCGGTTTCTGAAGAACCGGTCAGCCAGGAAAACAGTCCTGCTGAAACAGGAAATCCAGCTGATGATTCATCAGCAGGTGGTGGCGAAAACTAAACGCCGCAACCAGGCTTTGGAGCCCGGGTGGTGGAATTGGTAGACACGCTATCTTGAGGGGGTAGTGACCACAAATCGTGCGGGTTCGAATCCCGCCCCGGGCACCATTTTAAAAAAAAAGGAAACTGTTTTATAACAGTTTCCTTTTTTTTTATTGACAGTGTTTTAAAACGCATCAAATAATGTCTCTGCATCCACTGGTTATCTGACGCCAAGTGCATGCGTTCGCAACTTCCAAGACAGGAGGTCTTGCCTGGAACCCAATGGGTGCGGGAACCGGGTGGACGCAAGGACTCAAACCGAAGAGAGGTCCGGTATGGAGGAGAGACATGCCTTGGTGGCCGCTGGCGCCAAGAAGAAGACCAAGAAAAAAGCTACTAAGAAAAAAGTAGCCAAGAAAAAGGTCGCTAAGAAAAAAGTAACCAAGAAAAAAGTGACCAAGAAAAAGGTCGCCAAGAAAAAGGTTACTAAGAAAAAAGTAGCTAAGAAAAAAGTTACCAAGAAAAAAGTTACCAAGAAAAAGGTAGCTAAGAAAAAGGTAGCTAAGAAAAAGGTAGCCAAGAAAAAAGTAGCCAAGAA
>JAAEOA010000242.1 GCA_024223715.1 bacterium
ATTGCTCGTGCTGAAGCCATAGAAGAAAAAAGGATAAAGGCAGCCGTTATTATTGGGCAATTTGTCAAAGACCAGCCCACTAATAACATGAAAACAACCACCGACAAACTTTTAGGGACCCATCTCCAGTCAGCAGTGGTGCAAACAGGTTGCCGCATGGATTCCAGCAAGGAGGAATATGCGGAGCAACATGAAGTAAGTCATTCAGGAGGAGGCTGTGGGTGTTCTTAGACCCACAATAGAGCCGGTCTCACAACGCCCCTTTTATCCGAATATGGTAAGGAAACATAATCATGGAAATGGAATCACTTCGTCAAGAGATCTCCAAACTTAAAACCGAAAAAGCCGGCCTGACGGTGAAAAGTAAGCTGTTTGAAAGTTTTGCGGCGATGGCCCACTCCTGTTGCCGTCATCCTTCAACCGCCGAATGGAAAACGATTACAGACACCCTACAAAAGACATTGGAGTTCTGCACCGAGTTAGCCGGCGCCGAAAACGGCAATCTGATTTTACTCGACAGCAATGGCGTGGTCACCGACAGTATCCTTAGGCCTGGTGATACCACCCACGATCAGAGCTCTCAATTGATCGACACCACATTGGACCATGGTCTTGCCGGCTGGGTGAATGATCACCACCAGATAGGATTAATTAACGACACCCATGACGATGATCGCTGGCAGCCGCTTTCACACCAGCCTCAAACAGTGCGCTCGGTGCTGGCTGTGCCGATTCTTAAGTGTGATGAGTTGCTGGGCATTCTCACACTGAAGCACTCTCAGCCAAATCATTTTAGCCCGGATTCCGTTGAGCAAATGCAGGCAACATCAGACCAGATCGCCATGACTATCGAAAACGCAAGACTTTATGGGAGACTAGATGAATCCTATCGGTCTTTAGATCGGTCTAAACAGGAAATTGAAGCCTACTCTAAAGCTCTTGATGAGGAACTGGAGAAAGGCAGACAAATTC
>JAAEOA010000243.1 GCA_024223715.1 bacterium
CGCAAACTTGTTTTTGATGGTTTTTTTTAAATTTCTTTTCCCGCTTTTCTTGACACCCATGAAACAGGTACTTTATTGCGCGGTCCACACGAAGATGGTTGCGGGGTGGAGCAGTCTGGTAGCTCGTTGGGCTCATAACCCAAAGGCCACAGGTTCAAATCCTGTCCCCGCTACCAAAAAATAAAGATCCGGAATTTCCGGATCTTTTTTTTTTGCCCCCAGGTGAGTCTCGCAGTGGAATTTTTTCACCTTTTCCTTTAAGGTACCTCTTACCCATAAGGTTAATTAAAGAATATCCCTTCCCCAAACCTGAAGACAAGGATCATTCATGGCTGAATCACGAGGACAATGGAGCGGTCGCATGGGTTTCATTCTGGCCGCCACAGGCAGTGCCATAGGACTGGGTAATTTGTGGAAATTCCCCTACATCACCCATGAGAACCATGGGGGCGCCTTTGTTCTGGTTTATATAGCCATGGTACTTCTGGTGGGTTTTCCCATTATGATTGCCGAGGTTCTTGTGGGACGCCGCACTCAGCTGAGCCCCGTGAGTGCCTTCCGCAAGTTGGGGAAAGACAAACCCGGCGGAGCCCTATGGGCTGGTGTTGGGTTTCTGGGTGTCTTGGCAGGCTTCTCGATTCTTTCCTATTACAGCGTAGTTGCCGGCTGGACGATTCACTACACTTGGCTTTCGCTGACTGGAGAGTTGAACCGCCTGGCTGCTGATCCCGCCGGATTACAAACTTACTTCGGAGGCGAATTTCTGGCCAACGGTTCCCAACAGGTCATGTATCACCTTCTCTTTATGGGCTTAACCACCAGCGCTGTATATTTTGGAGTTAAGGGTGGTATAGAAAAAGTTGCCAAAATTCTGATGCCCATGTTGTTATTAATTCTTCTCATTCTTGTAGTTTACAGCAGCACCACAAGTGGCTTTAATGAGGCCCTTCGTTTTCTCTTTAAACCGGACTTCAGCTCACTGACCACCGGCTCCATACTTGAAGCTTTGGGTCATGCTTTTTTCACTTTGAGTCTTGGCATGGGTGCCATGCTCACCTATGGCAGTTACATCGGCAAAGACATTAGCATTCCGCGAGCGGCTTTTCAAATTTCCCTGTTCGACACCGTCATTGCTCTGATGGCCTGCCTCATTATGTTCTCAATAATTAACAGCTCTGATATTGATGTCTCCAAAAGCTCCACCATTTTATTCACCACCATACCCACTGTGTTTGCCCAGTTGCCGGCCGCCAGTTTCTTTAACGCGATTTTTTATCTGCTCATTGGTTTTGCCGCCCTGACCAGTACCATCAGCCTGTTGGAAGTTGTCAGCAGTTACGCCATTGATGATCTGGGTTGGACCCGCAAACGCGCCACCATAACCATGGGTTCGGTCATCGCGGTTTTTGGTGTTCTCAACGCCCTGAGTCTGGGGGGAAATGACAGTCTGACGAACATCAATCTGGTTGGGCGTGAAAGCACCGCCGGTGTTTTTGGAACCATGGACTATTTGGCCAGCAATTGGTTCCTGCCCGTGGGTGGATTTCTTATTGCCCTGTTTGTTGGCTGGATTATGGGTGCCCGCGATACTTTCGAGGAACTTGAAAAAGGGCATGGGTATTTTTCCGGATACAAAATCTGGCATTTCCTGATTCGCTTTGTTGCTCCCCTTGCCGTGGGAGCCATCATTGTCAGTGTCATTCTTGGCCGAGAATACCAATAAGGCAGCAGTAATGAAAAATCATCGAGGCCTTCTCTATGGAATTCTGGTTGCCCTTCTCTTGGTCATGGGGGTTTGGTGGATTTATTTTCTAACCACCGAAACCGGTGCCATGGCCCAATTTGAGAAACAGAAAATGGCCAATGACAGACTGCACGCCCTGTTCCTTCTCCAAGCCAACCCCCATACTGACATCAGTGCCGATAGTGTGATGGCCAAATCATTCCCTAATCTTCTGTTCACTCGGACTGACAGGGGGATTCAAGTTATTGTGGATCCGGTTTTTCTTAAATCGAGCGAAGACAAAGCCAACTCTACGCGGAATATGTTTTTGTACGAGGGGCTTTTCTTTCTGACCCTACTTGTAGCCGGCTCCACCATTCTTGTATTTTCCTGGCGCAGTGAATCGCGATTTGTTCAAACCCGTGAGCTTTTTCTGGCTGGAGCGACTCATGAATTTAAAACCCCTCTGGCAAGTTTGCGTCTGTACACTGAGACTCTAGGCCGGGAAGGTCTGAAGGAAAAAGACCAGAAGAGAATTCAGGAACGCATGGTCGAAGATATTGTCCGACTGGAAAACCTTGTGGATGAAATTCTGGCCATGAGTGCCAACGATACGTTCTCCCCTGGCCCTTGGGTTACTCTGGATCTGGTTCAGGTTTGTCAGAGTGTCCTGGATGAAATGAAAAGTTATTTCAACGACAATCAGGCATCCGTTTCTTTTCACCATCAGGAAAAACATTTCAGCAAAGGTCATGAAGTTGCATTAGCTCTGGCATTTCGTAATCTTCTGGTCAATGCCATCAAGCACAACAAGGACCAAGTCAAAATTGAGTTGAGCCTGGAGACAAAGGGTTCGTGGAACGTATTGACCGTAAGTGACAACGGTTGCGGAATTCCCAAGCGCTTGCATGATAAAGTATTTGATTGTTTCTACAGTCAAAACAGTGAACAAAAACCATCTTCCGGTTCAGGTGTTGGATTGTATCTGGTTCAAAGAAACGTGACCAACATGAACGGAAAAATAAAGATCGACAGCGATCAGGACATGGGCTGCACTTTTACTATTTCGCTGCCCGTTTACCAAGGAGAAAGCTCATGAAACGGCGGATACTGGTCGTGGAAGACGATGCCCATCTTGCTGATGGCCTGCAAATAAATCTGGATCTCGAAGGTTACGAGCCAATCCTGGCCGAGTCCGGGGAGCAGGGATTAAAAATTTGGAAACGAGGTGGTATTGACCTCATTCTTCTCGATGTAATGATGCCGGGAATGGATGGTTTTGAAGTTTGTCGCCACATTAGAAACGAAGGCGATCGGGTCCCCATTCTCTTTCTGACAGCCCGTGGGGCGGGCAAGGATCGCATTCGCGGATTAGATGAAGGTGGGGATGACTATATCACCAAGCCTTTCGACCTGAACGAACTGCTTGCCCGTATAAAAAGCATTTTCAGGCGCCAGGATTGGTTCCGCAGTAAGCAAACCAAGGACCTTCTTTTGGTGGGCCGGGCGGAAATCAATCTGCGCACTTTTGAAGCCAGCAACGACGTTGGAAGCGTGGTCCTGAAAGAAAAAGAGATCATGATTTTAAGGTTACTCATGGAGCACGAAGAAGAACCTGTGGATCGACAGACCATTCTGGACCGGGTATGGGGATTTGGTGCTTATCCCACCACCAGAACAGTAGATAATTTCATTCTATCGTTACGCAAAATAATTGAAGAAGACATGAAACAACCCCGCCATATCTTGACGGTCCATGGGGTGGGTTATCGGTTAGTGGTTAACCCGGAATAGATTTGAAGGAGCCATTGTGGAGTTATCAGCCAATAAGTTCAATGCCCTGATGAATCCTTTTCAGGATAATGTTGATCGGCTCACTGAACAACAGGCAACCAATTTATTAATTTGGGTGGAAAATGCCCTGGAAAAAAATGGAACTTCCACCCTGAACCAGAACCTGTGGTTTAAGTATTTGGAAGAGACCCGGCATCCCCGGTTTCTCACTGCACTTCCAGATCACAGCACCGCTCTTCGCTGGGCCAATACGACTTTTAAACTTGTGGAAGAACTGGATTTTAATCTTGGTAGTCTTCTGGAACAACGGGTTAAAAAGAACCCTGACCACACTTTATTTCAAGACCTCAGCGAAACCAGTGGTGGCAGTTGGTCCTATAAACAAATCTGGGATCGGGTTCGCTCCAATGCTGCTGTTATTCTCAAATATGGAATCCTTGATTCTGAAACGAATCAGGAATTGGGAACGCCTGTTGAACCCCGGGTTGTTCTGCTTTGTGAAAATGGAATTGCGTCGGCCTGCTGCGATCTGGCCTGTCTGACCCATGACATATTTGTCAGTCCCCTCAATGTTCATTTCACAGTGGAAAACCTGGTTTGGATTTTTGACCGGCTGGATATTACCTGTGCCGTTTGCGATCACCCCGAACGACTGGAAATGCTGCTTTCGGTTCGTGAAAAAACTCAACGCCGTTTTATTATTTTCACCCTGAATGATTGTTTGCGGGCCGGCAGTGATGACATTTTTCTGCTGGAAAAATGGCGGGCTTTCCAGGATGTCGATGAGATTGAATCCCTTTTGGAATCTCGGCCACGCCGGACCATGCGGGAAGTCAGCACTATTATGTTTACCAGTGGCAGCACCGGGCGTCCCAAAGGTGTGGCTTTCAGTCAAATGAATCTGGTTAGCAAACGGTTCGCCCGGGCTGCCGCTCTTCCTGAAGTGGGGCGCGACGAAACCCTGCTTTGCTATCTTCCTCTATTTCATACTTTCGGGCGTTATTTGGAAATGCTGGGGACAATTTTCTGGGGTGGAACCTATGTATTCTCCGGAAACCCTTCGGCAGCGACCCTAATCAGTCAGTTTCAGGAAATTCAACCCACAGCCCTGATCAGCGTCCCGGTGCGCTGGGTGCAAATCCGCAAGCGTATTCTGGAAATAACCAACGACCCGAAATCAGGCATGAATCAGGAAGAAGCCTTTCGGCACATTACCGGTTCACGACTGTTCTGGGGGCTTTCTGCTGCCGGCTATCTTGACCCCAAAGTTTTTCGTTTTTTTCATCGGGGCGGAGTTGCCCTTTGCAGTGGCTTTGGCATGACCGAAGGTACCGGTGGTCTGACCATGACCCCACCGGATGATTATGTACCCGGATCAGTGGGCATTGCCCTGCCCGGAGTTGCGGTCAGCTTTGGCGAGATGGATGAATTACTGATCGCAGGACCCTACATTGCTCGCTACCTTCCCGAAGATGGTCCAGCCGGTGACCTGACCGTGGCCGAACCTTATAATGACAGTTTCTGTTTACCCACTGGTGACCTGTTTAAAGAAAACAACAACGGTCATTTGGAAATTGTTGACCGTATCAAAGACATTTATAAAAACAACCGGGGCCAGACTGTTGCTCCACGCAAAGTGGAGAGTTTGTTTGATGGTGTTCCGGGTATTAAAAACACTTTCCTGGCTGGTGATGGTCGTTCGTACAATACGCTGCTTATTGTTCCAGATACCGAGGACGATGTTCTTCGCTCCCTGCGAAGTGAAGATGAGCGCCGAGAATATTTTAATCAAATTGTTACTGCCGCAAATCCAGACCTTCCATCCTTTGAAAGGGTCGTCAATTTTGCGGTCGTGGATCGGGATTTTTCAGAGGCGAAAGATGAACTCACAGCAAAAGGTTCTTTTCGCCGGAAAAACATTGAAAATAATTTTTCCGAAGTAATAAACGAGCTTTATCAAACCAATGTTCAGACCCTTAAACTGGAGCCCTACACTATAAAAATCCCCCGTTGGTTTGTCCGTGATCTTAGTGTTTTGGATGACGCACTTACCGTTGAAGGCAACCTGCTGGTTAATCGTGAAACATCGGCCAGTTTGTTGATTCAGCCAGGGCAAAAAGGCCGGATTCAAATTGGTGATTTGGAATACCTTCACGATGGTAAGACCCTTGACCTGGGATTGCTTTCACGCCACCCCCTGCTGTGGATGGCCAACCCTCAATTGATGGCCTTCTGCCCCTGTAAATTGGGGTGGGACACTCCCCTGGGCCCCTTCAGCGAACAAACCAGCCTTCCTCATCGGGAATTAGATGAGTTTGTAAACATTGATCACCTGTGTCGGATCGATCCCACTGTGGACCTGATCAATACACTCTGCAGTCGGGCTCTCTATGGAAAAACCAAACCTGCCATGGCCTCGGTAAAAGACCTTGGTGATCAATTGGGGCACCTGGGTGACCGGCTGGATAATGTGATCCGGCGACGATTGGAAGCTCTGGCCAACCATCCTGATAAAAGTATTCGGTGCCGAGCCTATCAGCTTCTGGTACTGGACCAGCCAGTCCCCGATTATCTGAAGTTTCTGCCCGCCTTTATTGATTCCGGAAAACCCTTTCTGGATGAGACCAGTTTTGAGGCCATCAGCAAGGCTAGTATTGAGCCCAGACGTTTGCTGGCTTTGAGACAACGGTTGTTTATTTATCGTACTCAATTAAGCTGGCCAGCCAATAGTAAAACACGCCAGTTGTTTCAGGATCTGTTCCGGTTGCTGGCCGATTTTGGCCGCTACCATCCTGAGTTTTATAATTCCATCCGAGAAGAACTTGTCTGCTGGATAATGAACACACAGGATCCTGATTTGGCCACCAGTGCCCGCAAGGAATTCAGTACCATGGCCGCCTGGTACGAAACTCGATTGAATAAAGATTTCAAGGTCCACGACAAAAAAAACTGGCAGGGAAAAATTGCCTTTCAAGAGGGGCTGCGCAAGCCTGAAGTGGACCGTCTGAAAGAGGTCTTGGTTGGAACAACCTTCCTGAGGCAATCAGTTAACCTGGCTTTTAATGGCGAAGAATTATGCCTGGATGAAATTGCCCCCGGTGGCATCTGTGTCTCAGGCATCATTTCGTATTTTAGTGA
>JAAEOA010000244.1 GCA_024223715.1 bacterium
AAAACTTCATTTTTTAGGTTTTCCAGGATATATCGCTTATGTTTTTCCAGACCAGTTCACCCAGACAGCGATTGATACGTTTAAAAACAAACTACTCAATTTCAAAGGCAAAGAATTCATTGCCTATATGGGATTTTCAGATGCCATTGCCCATGTCCAGGGAAAAGATGCCCAGATTGAATTTTTAAAAAAAATCAGTTTTTTACTTGATGAGATAAGAAACGAACTGGGAATACTACTTGATGTGGTGATTTTTTCAGATCATGGTAATAATTTTGTTGACAACATCCGTGTTGACCTGGCTGGTGAACTAAAAAAAGCCGGTTTAAATGATACCGATCACCTCGAAAGTATAAATGATTTTATTCTCCCGAGAAATGGATTTGTGAGCACTGCAGCAATTTATTCTCATCCAGACACAGCCCCTGTCATTGCCAGGACGCTCTCCAAAATTGAAGGGGTTGACTTTTCCACTTATCTTTCAGGCCAATCCATCATGGTTCATGGTTCCAATGGAATTGCCAGCATCCAACACCAGAGCAACACTTTCAAATATACTCCCCTGGAAGGCGATCCGTTGCAATTAATTCCTGTTCTTGAACAAATTAAACAGAACAGTCAATCAGATGACCATTCAAATAGTAGAGGCTTTATTTCCTCAAATGACCTATGGCAGGCCACAAAACAGCATATCTACCCGGACCCACTTCACAGAATCTGGCAGGGGCATCATGATCTTGTTCAACACCCGGCCACCCTGATTGTCAGTTTTCAAGATGGATTTGCATTTGGACCTGCCATTTTTGATCAGCACATCATTGCAGGTCGAAAGAGCACTCATGGGGCATTATTGAATACCCATTCGTATGGTTTTTATACCACTGATTTCCAACCGGTGGACGATTACAACCGTCCCAATACCATTGCCAGCTTGCTGAAAAATTCAGCCCTGGCAAAACAAAGTGGCAAAAAAAAATGGCCGTTTAAAGCGATGGAGTGGTTAAAAAAAGGATACCCGAAATGATAACCAAAGTGATAAGCGGTTGGACAGGAAAAATACTTCACATTGATCTGACGCGTCAAAAAATTCAGATTGAAACCCCGGACCAGGATTTTTATCATCAATACGTCGGAGGCAAAGGTCTTGGTGGTTATTATCTAAGGCAGGTTGCTGCCCTGGCCTTTGACCATCCAGACATGGTGGTCTGTTTGTTCACGGGACCCTTGGTAGGAACCATCACGCCAACATCCGGGCGATGTCATGTCATGTCCAAGTCACCACTCACAGGCCTTGTGGGAGATTCATCAGTGGGTGGAAAACTGGCCACAAGGCTCAAACGAGCAGGCTGGGATGGCCTGGTTATTTCCGGTCAAAGTTCAACGCCCGTGGGAATCACAATCATAGATGATCAAATAACCTTTACTGATGCTACACCCTTGTGGGGAATGGATACCCAAGAGGTCCACCAAAAGATCCAACCCGGTAAAGCGTCTCTTGCCACCATTGGTCAGGCAGCAGAAAACCAGGTGCGCTATGCCTCTATTACCGTTGATCAGCATTTTGCCGCCGGGCGAACTGGACTGGGATTAAGCCTGGCTGCAAAAAAAGTTAAATATATCCTGGTAAACGGCACCGGACGATGCCGTGTAAAACATCCCAAAGCCCTTAAACAGGCTCGTGAAGATATTGTCCGCTTAACTGCTGCATCACCTGCACTCATGGGACAATTTGGGTTTACCTGCCTGGGAACCGGTGCTGTATATGACCTGATGGACAATCGTCGGATGATGCCGACAGACAATTTCAACCGTACTTGTTTTGAGCATGCCGACAAACTTAATGCAGCAGCATATTCAAAAAGTTACGCCCCCAGAAAACATGGGTGCCTGGGCTGTCATATTCATTGCAAAAAACTGGGGACAAAAGGCAATCAAACCATCACCATGCCTGAATTTGAAACCATGTCCCATTTCACTGCGCTCATCGGCAGCATGGATACCGACCTGGTGATCCAGGCCAATAAACGGTGCAATTATTATGGTATGGATACCATTTCCACTGCATCCACACTGGCCTGTCGCCGTGAGATTCTGGGGATTGAATATACACCTGAAGAACTCTTGTCCCTGATTGACGACATTGCCCTTCAAAGAGGAGAAGGAATAGATCTGGGACTTGGAAGCACTCAATATTCTACAAAAATGGGAGCACCACACACTGCCATGGCGGTAAAAGGGATGGAACTACCGGCCTATGACCCTCGAGGGGCCTATGGCATGGCCTTGGGTTACGCATTGTCCACAAGGGGCGGATGCCATCTAAGAGCCTATCCCATCAGCCATGAAATTTTTCGGAAACCTGTGGCCACTGACCGCTTCAGCTTTAGCGGAAAAGCCAGAATTATCAAAATTGCTGAAGATTTAAATGCAGTGATAGATTCTTTAACTGCCTGCAAATTCACTTTTTTTGCAGCCAGTCTTGAAGAATATGCCAGTGCATACCAGGCCATCACCGGTATTCCAACCAGCGGTCAAGACTTGCTGAATATTGGAGAACGTATCT
>JAAEOA010000245.1 GCA_024223715.1 bacterium
AATGAACGAATTCAAAGACATCACTTTGGCCATCCAGATCGGCTTGGACTACGGCTCCACCAGCTGTAATGAATTGAGTTTTGATGAAATCGTAACCTGGTTCGGTATCATATTTGAGCAGACCGGTCCATTGCACATCGCAGGATTGAGTCGGATCATCAACTTCGTAGGTATAGGCGAGAAAACAATTCCAGTTGTTGCCGTAACCTCCCACTTCATCGTTGTCACAGGCAGCTATGGTTTCGTCCCCACAATACATAGCTATATTATTGATTGTGCTGTTCATGTCTTCGGCATGAAAATCACTCAGGTGCCAGTGGTTTTCCGATACATTGGCATCGTGATGAGTCCAGTCATTCCAACTGCCGACACCCTCTGCAGTCTGGAATTGCCCATTAACTGAGGCGCTGCTTAACCAGGGGCCAATTAGCATGATGGAATCAACTTCTGTTTTGCCAAAAGCTGCAGGCCCACCATGCAGGAATTCCATTTCACCATTGGAAATTTGCATTGTTTTCTCTGGCAGTTTACCTGCCAATACAATAAAACTGGAAAAGACTGAAAAAATAACAACAAAAACAGCTATTGAGCGATGCATGAATCTCCCCCTCGGAAAGCGTTATAAGTAAAGTGTTTATCTTTAGTTTTGGCTACCACACGATACTTATTTAGCTGATCGTCATTTATTAACCTTTGGTAATGACCCCTCAGCTTAATTCTATCATAAAAGTGACTGTTTTTGGGAAAATAGGTCACTTTAATAACCTTCTATTTTACAAGCAACATTTTCCCGACTTCAATATCATCGGAAGTGCGCACTTCGAAAAAATATACTCCTGATGAAACCTGGCTTCCCTTGGAGTTTCTACCGTCCCATAAAACAAAGCCCGGACCGGATGAACGGTTTTCGTCCATCAGCTGGCTTACGAGTTCACCCCGCACGTTAAAGACTTTAACACTCACATGAGTCTCATGGGGCACATTGAAACTGATTCGAGTGCCGGGGTTGAAAGGATTTGGAAAATTGGCTGCGGTGAAATTATCAGCCACTGGAACTGCAACGGGGTGAACATTATTGATGGGGAAATCGAAGAAGTGCAGAATATCTTCCAGGATGTTAACCCGGGTTGCCAGTCCATTAAGTTGAGTGTGTTGCGGGTGGTTGTGGATGGAACTCAAATCATAAGGCATGCTAATGACCTTGAAGGATCCGTTTTGATTTAAAGTAGCCGCACTGTAACTGTAATCGGCATTCCCGCCAGGGTTGGTGAAACGGGCCAGAACTTCCGCGCCGGGCAACGCAGTGACCGCATCGAATGAATTTATTAACGGACAGCCGCCGTAGGCAATCCACCCGGAAATGGAAGGTCCAAAGACTGGGTTGGTTGACAAGGGTAAAACACCGGGGCTGGTTTGATTGTGGATACTCGGAGAGAGAAACGAATTTTGCAATTCAACCTTTAAAACATGGGATACAAATTCCTGGCCTGAGACGCCTGTCCAGGACACGTCAGAAACCAAATTGTCTCCACAGAAAAAAGCACTTTTGTCGGAACCTTGCAGCCAATTGGAAACCAGGCCGATGTCGTCACCGGGGCTATAAAATGGATCACCGTCAGAGAGTGTTCCGGTAGATTGGGAACCACTGGAATAAAAAAGGTGCTGGTAGTGGTCAAGGATTGCAACGGTAGTGCGACCACCAAGCCCGTTCCCCAAACGGGAAACGGGGCTGTTTGTTCTATAATAATCATAGTGCAGTCCACGAACAAGACCCAGGTTATTTAAGGCCCCGCTCCATTCATTCAGATCATTGGACAGACCTGTATCGTCCCAGAATAGAAGCCTTGGTGTTTCGCCTTGATCACTCACGCTGGGCAGGCAATTCAAAGTAAAACGTGAATCAAAAACCTGACCGTGACTGAAATCGGAAAACCCAGATAAATCCCCGGGAATGGTTTTGGTAATAGCGGATTGGCCGTTTACGCTTTCGGTGGCTGAAAAATAGTAGTGCAGGACATCGCCCGGAAAAAGGAAACCGCTATCAGGCAAATCGTAAGAGAAGCGGTCTTCATAAACATGTCCATCGTAAGTCACAGCCTGAATGGCATCGACATATCCAGTGGTTCCCCACGCCGGATCCCTGACCAAATCAAAAACCGGATTTCGTTGAACAGCATAAAATAATCGGTTTTCAACAAGGAGGCCATCAGGTCGACTGGTTTCCACATCACAAATCAGGGAATCACCGGGGACATTTAACAAGTCATTGTTTTTGTTTCGGGCTGAATCAAACCGAATGTTATTGCTGGCAAGGTCATCGAGATTGAGCAGCCCCTGTTCCGGGAAAGCATCCTGAACCAGGTCAATTTCCCGGGCAGCCATTTTTGGCCCCATGTTGGAAAAGGCCAGTAACCTAATATTGTCAAAATATGGAGCTGGAGTTGCGTTTTCTCCGTCAATCCCCCAAATAAAACCAATTTCATAACATGTGAATTGAACCTGAGCTACTGTGGCCCCGGGCACCACAAAATCACTGACGTTTTCTATTTGACGGCGATAGTTCGGACCACCGAAATAGAAGAAATTCCGATCTTGCCAGGGAGAATCTTCCAGGTCTTCAGGCATTACGGCGGACCTGAAATGCCAGGTTGTAAAAATACCCGGTGAAGAAGTACTGAAAAGTTCATGCTGGTACACTGAAAAATCTAACCGGGCCCCTGTGTATTCTTCACCTGGCCAATTTAGTACAGGGCTGAGGACCCCATTGTGCAAGTGGGCATTCGAGTAACCGGCACGTGCACCACCAGTCGAGTTAATAACATACCCACCAGGTCCGTAGCACCAGTCCACGCAATAACTC
The DNA here is from genome assembly GCA_024223715.1 of bacterium. GTDB lineage: Bacteria > Krumholzibacteriota > Krumholzibacteriia > LZORAL124-64-63 > LZORAL124-64-63 > LZORAL124-64-63. The sequence continues at coordinate 2,861 of JAAEOA010000245.1, forward strand.
GGCCCAACTCCGGGGACAACTGCCCCATCATCAATGAAGGCGACTTGAGGAGTGTAATTGACGACACAAGGATCAATTGAGTCCAGGCCTATCCAGATCTGGGAAAAGTCGCCAACTCCCTCCTGATCCTTGAAAACCCAGTCGCCCATTCCTGTTTGAAAATCGGAAATATTGTCGTAGTTTCCGTTGGAACATTGGACTCTAATGTCATCAATTTGGCAGGCCCCCATGGTAGGATACCAGCAATCTTCGTCCGACCATCCAGCATCGGAGCTAACAAAAATTTCAAATTGAATTTGGTTGGAATTGAGGCCCATATAATCACCTGGGCTATAAGTCAGGGAATAGCTAAAAGGAACAGCGGAGCCCTGTCCGTCAAAATGGTCAAGGATTATGATACTATCATTGGTTAGGTAGCGAAAAATGGTGAAATCGTAACCTGGTTCCGTATCGTGATTAAAAACTCCGCTAACTGTGAGATCACAAGGTTGAAGCGGATCATCTACGGAATAAATAAAAGCCATGATGTCAGCATAAAAGTTAGAATAACCACCAATTGGGTCTGTTTCATCGCAAGACGCTAATGTTTCGTTTCCGCAATAGGCCGCCAAATTTTCAGAAACGGAATTTAAATTTGCAGCCTGATAGGAGCTGATACTCCAGTGATGACTGCTTGAGGTTAAGTCTTCATGAGTCCAGCCATTCCAATCCATACCCCCACTGGGAGTTTCAAATTCTCCATTTACAGAAGCACCGCTCCCCCAGGGGCCAATTACAACAACGGAATCAACTCCTGATTTGAATGAGTTGGGGTTACTGCCAATAAAAACGACCGAACTATTATCGGAAATATCAAGATGTAGTACATTTGGATTTTCTGAAAATGCGAAGCCGGCAAAAGAAACAGTCAGTGCGGTAAAAGCAGATATTAGTAAATATGACATGTTCCCCCCTCAGTAAATCTTAAAGATTTTGTGGAAATAGTGAGGGATCCTCGTAGATTTCTCACTATGAATTTTTCGACCACATCATCTGGACAAGTGAAGAATGGGATTTTAAAATTTTTAATTCAAAATTATGGAAACTAAATTGACCCCAACGATCGAAGAAGCTTTTTAAACAGCTCCTCACTGTCAGGATGACCTTCGGTGCTATTATCCAGATTACGAAACCAGGTCCGCTGTCTTTTGGCATATTGGCGAGTAGCCAAGACTATAGCTGGGCCCAGATTTTCCCGAGAAAGGTTTCCATCCAGAAATTCAATGATTTCCTTGTACCCGATACTGCGGAGGCCAGGACCTTCTTTACTATTGATTTTCATGGCTGTTTCGGTTTCTTCAATCCAGCCCTGAGTCAACATCTGCCGGGTTCGTTGAGCAATTCTTTCATCAAGTTCCGAAACTTCCCGTTGAAGAACAAATCCCGGAAAATCCACCCCGAGACATGGGTTGGGCTGCTGGGCTGCCGTTAATTCGGTCATGGAAGTCCCGGAGATAAGATAGATTTCCATGGCTCGCTGGCTGCGATAAATATCATTTTCATGGATTCGTTCATGGGACTTGGGATCAGCTTTTAGAAGATTTTCCCTCAATTCTTGAGGTCCCCATTGAGCAACCTCAGCCCGGGCTTCAGCCAAGGCTTCACTGCTGTGTCCAGGTATCTCCATGAACCCCACTCTCAGAGCAGTCAGGTACATTCCGGCCCCCCCGGCAAGAATGGGGACACCCCCACGTTGCACAATATCTCTGTACACTATTTCAAAATCGTTACGAAATTTTATCCCGTCATATTTTTCATCCGGAGATACAAAATCAATAAGGTGGTGTGGGCAAATGGCCTGTTCCTGATCTGTAGGTTGGGCAGTACCAATTCTCAGACCATGGTAAATTTGCCGGCTATCCAAACTGATAACTTCAATAGGAAATTTGGCAGCCAAAGCAGTCACCAGAGAAGTTTTCCCTGAGGCGGTAGGGCCCACTATTGCAGGGCAAACATGGCCGGAAAATTTACTTTTGCCGTCCATGGCTACCACTTTAACTCCGTCCGAATTTCTTTTCCAATTCACTGAGGGTGAATTGAATCAGTGTGGGCCGGCCGTGGGGACATGACAAGGGGGTATCGGTGGCAAATAGTTGATCCACCAGATTCTGCATCTCTGGCAAGGTCAAGGGTTCACCGGCACGTACAGCCGCGTGACAGGCATAACTGGCCAGCAGGTCGACCTTATTTTCCTGACTTGGTTTGTCATCCCAAGCCAAATCATCCAGAATATCCAGGAGGAGTCGGCCTTCGTTCCAGTTTTTCAGGCTGGCGGGAATCCCCTGAACCAAAATGCTTTGGCCGCCGAAAGGTTCAATTGTGAATCCCATGGCAGTCATTTGATCGGCATGAGTTTGCCAGGCCTGGATTTGTCCTGGGGTGAGTTCCAGATGGGCTGGGAATAACAATTGTTGAGTGGGGACTCCACCAACAGTCCCGTCCTTTTCCAAAGCTTTCTGGGCCTCATTGTACAGAATGCGTTCGTGGCTATTGTGCTGGTCTATAAGGACCAGTCCCCCACGAATTTGGGTCACAATATAAGTTCGATGCAATTGCCAGAAGGGTGCCGAGTGCAAAGGAGCGTCCTGCTGAGTAACTCCTGAGCTAAGGTAGTCTTCACCGTGATCAGCATCGGAAGCGGGAAGCGGTGTACGGGTGGCAGCAGCAGAAAACAATTCTCCCTGCCCGCTTGGAACACCTTTGTGTTCAAATCCTGCACTTCCTCCCCGGGAAAACTCTTTGCGAAGATAATCATCCTGAGCCAAAGCGATTTTACTGGTGGCATCTGAATGCGTGCCCATTTTGGGCGTTGCTCCCTGCCAGGGACGCATGTTCTCGGCATTTCGAAGACTGAGACCTTCTTGCAGGGAATTCTTCAACATACCAAAGATTTCTCTTTCAAGAAGAAGGCGGACTTCGGTTTTGGCAGGATGAACATTGGCATCCACTTCACCATCCGGGACCTGAAGAAAGGCAATTACAACAGGATGTTTGCCGGTGGGAATGACCTCGCGATATGCTTGTACAATGGCCTGGCTCAGAGCAGGGTTTTGCACTGGACGACGGTTAATAAAAATATACTGTTGTTCGCGATTGCCACGAGTCCAGGTGGGACGGGAGGCCAGGCCGCCAATGCTGAAGCCGCCTTTTTGCATCTCAAATCGAGCCAGGTGAGACATAACCGAACTTCCCAGAAGGTCACGGGCGCGATCGGTCAGGGATGCGGCCGGACGCAAGTCCATGGCAATTTTTTCATCGGCTTTTACCAGCCAGCGTATTTCCTGATGAGCCAGGGCTAATTGAGTCATCAGTTTCATGATGGCCCTTTTTTCGGCCTGGGCGGTTTTCATAAATTTGCGACGGGCCGGAGTATTGTAAAAAAGGTCGCTGACTGTAATGGTAGTCCCCACGTTTCGAGGTGCGGGTTCCCTCCGGGTGATTTCACTGCCACAGACTTCAATGAGTCCACCAGTATCTTCGGCAGCCACACGACTGACACAGCGGACTTTAGCGACGGATGAAATACTGGCCAGAGCTTCGCCGCGAAATCCGAAACTTCCTACACGCATAATATCGGCCGCAGAGGCAATTTTACTGGTGGCATGACGTTCGAAGGCCAAGGGAAGTTGCTGGAAGGCAATTCCATGGCCATCATCGTCTATGGTCAGACTGGTCAGACCACCTTCCTGAAGGGTGATACTAATTTTACTGGCACCAGCGTCAATGGCGTTTTCAACCAGCTCTTTAACAATACTGGCTGATCTTTCCACCACCTCGCCAGCAGCGATGCGATCAATGGTTGCCCCATCAAGAACCCGGATCTGGCCAGGCGAATTCTGGGATTGGTTGTTGTTCTGGCTGGCCATGCTGCCCTTCATGGAAATTCCTGTCTTTCCTGATTTCCCCGGATACTCCGGAGACGCCGGACTATATTCCGGACAAAATTAGAGGGTCCATCCCTGGACACGTCAATATTCCTGAACTGGCAAGTTAAATCAGGCGGAGGGTAGACGTCAACCGGCTTCCCGGTTTCAGGACCCCGGTCAGGAAAATAAGTGGGGATAACTGGTTCACAGATGAAGGCGGGTTATCAGGGTAAGGGTGTCAGGAAAGGGAACTGAGGGCCGAATAAATCAATTCCTGGGCATTCTTGCCCCCACCCGGGTAAACCTTGCTGGAAGTTTGGATAAATAGATCCTCCTGGCCGGAAAGCTCCACCAGAATCCCGGAAAGACGTTTGAGCAAATGGGGTAAGGATTTGATGTCTTCAGGCACTACAACAAGAATTGTCCCGTCCGGCAGCAATCCAGCCCGATCACTGGAGCGCAACTTATTTTGCAGCCCGGAAACCATGAAGTTTAAGTCAGGAACGGTGCCGGTTGCGGGAGTCACCTTCAAAACCGCAATACCAACCATGGAATGATATCGTTTGCAGCGGTCGATTTCCTGGGAAAGATGTGTCTGAATATCAATTTCAGGTACTTGGTTTGCGGTAACCGATTCGGCCGGTTGGATATTTAAAGAAACGTTTGTTTCCACAGGCAATTCTATTGCAGAAACTGCGGTGGAAGTCGCATGATTTTGTCGGGCATGAAATACTGGAAGCAGCCTTCTGGCAAAAAGAGCATCGAATTCGGTAAAGGAAGCACCATCAAGAGGATGTAGTCGTTTTTTGTTGAGCAGAACAAGACCTGGAAAAGGCTGTGAAGGGCTCAGGGGAACAACCAAGATGCTTTGGGCGGCCAAAGTGGCTCCAGGAGCCCGATCCACATCCAGAATTGTTGATTTCCACCCTGCTTTTCCCGCAGTAAGCAATAAGCGGACAACCTCTTTGTGAAGAGGCGTATCAAGCTGTCCCTCAAGGCAACCAGAAGCTTTATTTTCGCTGGACATGATGCATGCCTGCTGGGCTCCGGTCAACTGACAGGCTGCGGCAACGGCCCTTTTGGATAAGCCGACTGAGTCGTCAGGTTCAAGGGTGGACAACGATGATAAACAACTGGCCAGGGAGGTCAGTCGATCCATCTGGTCACTATTTTGAGATTTCTCCAGATATGTTGCCAGGTGCCTGTTAACCAGAAAAATAGTTTCTGCACTAATGGAGTGGAAATGATGGGCGCGTGAAGGCGTATCGAAAACCACTGTCAGCAAGGACCTTGTGGAGCCACGACCAATGGGCAGATGAAAGACGGTGCAATCTTCTTCAAGGCCATTTCCACCAAGACTATGGGACGGGTGTTCAGAAGAAGAACTACCGTCACTGCTGGGACGCAATACCAAAGGGCTGCCACTGGCCAGCACAGCATCTTTTTCGGGCGCTGGTGGTGATTCATAATGAACATCTTCCGCATCGGCCACCAGCAAATCTCCATCGGCGGTCAAGATGCTGATGCTCAGGTAATCGGCACCGGTAACATCGGCCAGGTTTTCCGCCCAGTCGCACAAGGTGCTGTTGACTGGTTCTGGTACCATGCTGCTGTAGGTCAGGTCTTCTTCCATTTTACGGAATTTTTCACCATCGCGAACCGTTTGCAGGCGCAGGAAACGGTTCAATATCAAGCCAAAACGTTGGCTTAGGTTCTCAACAACAGCCAGAGCATCGGTACTGAGTTCAGGGTCGCCGTCATTTGTGGAAATATTTAAAATACCCAGGAGTTGATCCTGCCACATTAAAGGGGCGCAAATAGAAGATTTTACATGAGATCGATCACTGTTTTTCAGAGGACTTCGGTTGCCTCGAATGATTTCCGCTTTTCCGGTTGTTGCCACTCGCCCGCTAACACCCTCTCCCATTTTGACGCGGGTTCGGTGCAATGTTGTCATACTGAGGCCATGTGCAAAAGCAACATATAGTTCCTGAGTGGTTTCATCGAAAAGCATAATGGATCCACTGCTGGCTCCGGAAGCTTTAGTTGCTAATTTCAAAAGCCAGCGCAACAGAGCTTCCCGGTCCAGAGCTTCTTCAATTCGTCCCAAAGTTTCATGAATGGCTGAGGTTTCCGTTTCCAGAAAATCAAAATTCACCCGGGAAGTTGATGAGCGATGGGTGGAAGCCGCATTCAGAACTTGATCGACCAAAAGGTTGGAAAAGTTTTCAGCGGAAACCGGAGTCAGGCCCAATTCAATAACCGGGTCCAAAATTTCGGCAATTGTATCATTTAAAGGTGGATGAACAACAAAACGAACAGCCTTCTCGGGCAAAGATTCGAGATCCGGAACAACACTAATTCCCAGGATTTCAGCCAGCCCGGCACCCACAGATTGACCTTCAGGATCTACAATGGCTATTACCCTGGCGTCTTGCCGGGAAGTAAGCGATGCCAAAAGGGAAAGCTCATCTTCACCTGGCGTAACCATAGCCACGGTCCACTTGATTTTTTTATTTGTATCCTGGTTCATAGCTTCCTTGCCGAACATCCCTCAAACCTCTAATCGTACTGACAATTGTCATGATATTCGTCACAAAGAAGAGCAAACTTGATCAATTTTCCATTTGTTTTTTGATTTTTGCCAGCCACATAAAAGCATCCATGGGACTAATTTTCTCAAGATCAAGGTCATTTAGAGCGTCCAGAGCGTCTCTTTCAGATTCACGAAAAAGGCTAAGCTGGCCTGCATCAGGGGCTTTGGACTCGAATTCTGATTCCCTGCCGGATGTTTTGATGGCGGGCAAATCTCTTTGATCCACTACCGAAAGGGAACTGAGAATAGTTTGGGCCCTCTCCAGTACAGTTTCGGGTAAACCAGCCAGCCTCGCCACGTGAATTCCATAACTTTTGTCGCTGCGGCCAGGTCCGACAGAATGCAGGAAGATAATCTTCCCTTCCCATTCTTTCACTTCCAACCGCAAATTGACCAGACCGGGCATTTCATTCTCCAGCTCTGTCAGCTGATGGTAATGAGTGGCAAATATGCAGCGAGGCCGCGGGCCTTGGGGATTATTCAAGAATTCGGTAATTGCCCAGGCAAGACTAAGGCCATCGTAAGTGCTGGTTCCCCGGCCGATTTCATCGAGGATAACCAGACTGCGTCGGCTCATCTGGTGCAGAATGTTTGCCGTTTCACTCATTTCCATATAAAAGGTTGATTCCCCCCGGGCCAGGTTATCGCTGGCTCCAACACGGGTGAAAATTCGATCGGCAATACCAATGCGAGCACTTTCAGCCGGGACAAATCCGCCAGCCTGAGCCAGAAGGGTAATCAAGGCCACCTGACGCAAATAGGTACTCTTGCCTCCCATATTTGGCCCCGTCAGAACAATAACCTGATGGTCTTTGCCGTTGGCAAGAGTATCGTTGGCAATAAAATCATTTTCCAAAAGTTGTTCAACTACCGGGTGTCGGCCCTGTTTGATATTCAATTCAAGACTGTCATCGCACAAAGGTCTGCAGAACTGGTTTTTTTCAGCAATTTCGGCATAACCAAGCATTAGATCAACTTGGGCGATGATCCTGCAGGCCTTGTGAATGGAAGGCAGTCTTTCACCAATGAACTGAATCAATTCCTGAAAAATGGCAGTTTCAAGTTTTTCAGCTTTTTCTTCAGCTTCAAGGATTGTGGTTTCAGCACTTTTGAGTTCCGGCGTATGAAAGCGGCAGGCATTGACCAGAGTTTGTTTTTGTTCGTAGTTTTCGGGTACTTTATCCAGGTGTTTTTTCGTGACTTCAAAATAGTAACCGAAGACCCGATTGAACCCAACTTTCAAAGTGGAAATCCCCGTACGCTCACGCTCTTTTTGTTGCAATCCGGCCAGGAAGCTTTTGCTGTCTCGGGTGATGGTTCGACACTGATCAAGTTCCGAATCGACACCCTCGGCAATGTAGCCTGGTTTGCGAGTATTTACGGGCGGTTCATCGACAATTCGGTCCAGAAGGATTTGACCCAGCTCTTTAAAGTCATCCATCTGACTGAGCCATTGGTTAATGGGATGATTCTCATGGCTGTTTGTTGGTGCCTTCCGTTGCAGTTCATGCAAGGCGGCCAAACTGGTCCCCATCTGGCGTAAACCCAAAGGCCCAATTCTGCCTGAAGCCGCCCGAGCGGCAAGGCGCTCCATGTCGGAAACGATTTTAAGAATGGTGCGAAGATCTTCACGCCAAAGACGATCCTCCAGGGCTGAGGCAATACCAGAGTGCCAGACATTCAGTTCTTCAAGGTTGGTGAGGGCTTCAGCCAGACGCTCTTCAAGCAAGCGTCTGCCCATGGCTGTCAAAGTCCCGTCGATATGATGGATCAGAGTTCCATCACCTTTCTCACCTCTGAACGTCCTGAAAATCTCTAAATTGCGAAGAGTTTCTTCATCCAGAACCAAACGGTCAGCCCGGCTGCTAAAACGCAGGCTGGTCACTTGGGCTGGCTTTTTTAAAATCAGACTGTTGAGGTATCGCAGAACAGAACCGGCAGCAGTAGCGGCAATGGTTCGGTCGGTATCTTCCAAACCAAAAGCCGTCAGATTGGCGGTTTCAAAATGATCCAGCAGAGTTTGCCGGGCAAAAGCAGGGTGAAACCAAGCGTCATTAACAAGGTTAATAACCACTGATGGCAAAGCAGCTTGCCAGCCACGTACAGTGGCGGGATCAGTACTTTCACGGGCAATAACTTCCTTTACCGCGTGACGCAGACAGAGACTTTCGAGAGTGGTGTGTTCCAGCCCGCAGCGAAATTCACCTGTGGAAGCATCAAGAAGAGCCCAGCCGTCAGGGCTTCCCTTTCCCGGAACCCAGGCCAGACAGAAGTGACCGGTGGCACTGTCAACAAGTTCAGGAGCAGTCGCTGTGCCTGGGCTGATAACCTCGACCACGGCCCGTTTGACAATACCTTTGGCTTCTGCCGGGTCTTCAATTTGTTCGCATATGGCGACTGTAATTCCAGCCTTTAACAAACGTGTCAGATAAGTATCAATGGAGTGGTAAGGCACGCCTGCCAGAGGGATCGGATTGTTGCTTTTAGAATCCCGGCTGGTCAGGGTTACACCGGCAATCTTGGATAAAGTCTGGGCATCTTCAAAAAAAGTTTCATAAAAATCGCCCATGCGAAACAAAAGCAGGGAACCAGGATTCTGGCTTTTAATATCCAGATATTGAACCAACATAGGTGTGAGCTTGGGAGCCCCGTTGACAGTAGATTTTTTAGGAGTTTTGGCCATGAGTTTATCCGGCTACTGCTGAAGGCTGAGATCGACTACAAAAATATCGATGCCCAATTTTTGTTCCTGCCTTTTGGCTTCGCTACGAGCCCGGGCCGGATTCACAAAATTTCCAAAACGAACTTTGTAGATGAACTGACCACGATCGTCCCGAAATTCTGAAATTTCCAAATTGGGGATGTCAATCGAATGAGAATTTTTGAACTCCAGAGCCAGGCTTCGATCACTAAAGGCCCCTACCTGAAGGCTGTATCGACCTGAAGTTTCTCCCGGAGTTGTTGCCAGAGAATCTGGTTCGGCCTCCAATGCGGTGGCAATTCGAATTTCACTTTCGTCTTTTTCCAGTTGAAGGAACCGTTCAATTTCGACAAGAGCCAGACAACCTTGCGATTGGCTTTTTATTTCCTGGTGCAGTGACTCAGCCTGCGAATCTTTTCCTTGGGCCCTCAAAGCCCGCCATTGACCGGACTTTAAACGAGACCATTCTTCTTCATTGCTGTTTTTAGCTCCGGATTCAAAGTAGCGTTGAGCCAGTTCGGGCTCTCCTGCCGAAAGCCCAATGTCACCAAGGAAGTATCGTGCCGATGAAAAGGCAGGATCACCAGGCTTCACTGAAGCAAAATATTCTCTGGCCGCTTGTTTATTGCCAGCCGTTCTTTCTGTCAAACCGGCAAGAAGAAAAACTTCTCCGGGCAAGGGTGTTGGAGCGGAGTTAATTAGCTCTGAAAGAACCTGATGGGCTTTTTCATAATCCTGGCTGGCGAAATGAATTTGGGCCAGTTGCAGCGCCATGCCCTGCCTGGTGCTGACAGGAATCGCTCCATCGTTTATTTGAGCCTGCAAAATTTCCACCGCCTGATTCGGGTCCGTGGCCAACCGTTGTTCCCATAGAGCTTCTTCGCCTGGTCGAGAACTGGAATCATCGCTGTTAAACATTTTGCGGGCTTCTTCATACCGGGCCTCACCAAAGAGTCCGCTGATTTGGCGCAATCCGGCAATTGTCGGTAGAGCCCCGACCCCGATCACCAAAAAAATCAGCAGCAGGAAAATTCTCTTTTTCAATTAATGACCTTCCAGGGACTGAATTTGGGCTACGAAAGAGTCAAAACTGTGGCATTGATCGCAGAACCACCGGATCTCGCTCTCGATGTGGCCGCATTGCTGACACTTCCAATCGTGAATTTCAGTAGGTTTATCCAGAACCTTCCAAACTCGGGCGAAGTCAGTGTCTGAGGCGTCATTGACTAACAGTTTGAGCAAAGGGGCAGCGACGTCGGGAGTAAAACCCGAACGACCCGTTTTAGTTTCCAGCAAACGCAGGGTTTTGTCCCGATTGCCCAATTTTTCATAAAGCAGAGCAAGGTCGATCCAAAGCGAAGGAGGCGCATGTTCGGATTGGCAGGCTCTCTCAAGAATAGGTAAAGTTCTTGAATACTGTCCAGATTCAAGCAGTACCTGCTGCAGCATGGGCAGGAACAAAGAAAGCTCTTCAGGATGATCAAAAAGATCTTCTGCAGCGAGAGTCAGAGCCTTTGCTGGATCAGCATCAGCAGCGGCCAGCATGGCTTGTACAAGGACACTGCGGCTGTGCCCTTCGGGAATTCCTTTTACATCTTTTAACCGAGCCCGGGCATCAGAGTTTTCGCCCCGTCGGACATGCTGCAAAGCCCGATCCAGCTGATAGTTTGTGTAGGCAGCGGAAAAATACGGGCGTTCATTTTTGGCCACCGATTTTTGGCCCTGCTTTAAAGCCCTGGCAGCGTCAGCAAATTGACCGCTACCATGCCAGTGACGAAAGCGACTTTTCCAGTATCTGGTTTTGCCTGAGGCATCTCTGATCAGGGTATCGAGAATTTCCCGTGCGGCATCAAATTGCTCCAATTCCAAAAGGTCTTCAGCCAAAGCCAGGCCTACGGTAACTTTTTTTGCTCGGGATAAATCGGAGCGTATTGTTAAACCGCGGTGCAATACAGCAGCCTTTTCATAATCGCCTTGAAGTCGGAGTAAATTTCCCAATTGAAGATAAGGATCGATTGATGAAGGGTGTTCGTGCACCAGATCACGCAACATTTGGGAGGATTTTTCAAGGTCACCTTCAAGCCAGGCTTCGAGGGCATGATGGTACCGATCTTCCGGGTGGGTTTCGGGCTCCGGATGATTCATGGACTGCCACAAATAATAGACCAGGACTGCCAGAACAAAAACACCGACAATCCAGGGAAGAAATTCAGTCACCTTTATCTTCCTTTCTCAAAGTTGCAGCAATTTCTTCCGGTGATTTGTTGCTCAAAGGCAAAGTTCGCAATTCATGAATTTCCCGATCTTTGGCTGCCAAATCTTTTTTTAGACCGGAAATGGTACGCTGAAAACCAAATTCACGCACGGCTGCCAAAACAAAATTCGTCAGGAACCCAAACATGAAACAGGCCACAACAACCCAATAAATGGACAGTTGGAGAAACTGATGGCCAAAGAAGTTCAAGTCCACGTGCTGTCCGCTATTGGTTACGAAAAAATAAACCAGCACAAAAAGCAGAACCAGAAAAATAAGTCCTCTAAAAATTCTCACGTCATTGCCCTTTCGTTGGTTTGGCTCTAGTCCCCGGTCAAAAAGGTTGTACTTGCGATTCCGGTAATTTTAGCGGAAACAGAATCACCAATTTTCAGGCCGTTTCCCTGGTGGCTGTTGGAAACCACAAACTTTCTATTATTTGCAGTACGAACCCGCCATGAATCTTTGGGGTGTTTGGCGGCCGATTCAACAATTCCCTCGAGAGTTTTCCCCACCTGTTCTTCCGCTTCCGCCAACCATATTTCATCTTGCAGTTTTATTACTTCTGCCAGCCGCCTTTTCTTCTCGTCCAGGCTGACATTGTCATTCAGTTTGGCCGCCGGGACTCCCGGACGCACGCTGTATTTGAATGAGAAGATCTGATCGTACTTTACAAGACGCAGAACCTCAAGGGTAGCCTGAAAATCTTCTTCTGTTTCTCCGGGGAATCCGACAATGATATCTGTGCTGAAGGTGACCCCGGGAATTACTTTTTTTGCATAGTCCACCATGTTCAGATATTCATCCTGCTTGTAAAGTCGCTTCATCCTCCTAAGGACTGCATTGCTGCCACTTTGAATGGGTAAGTGCAACCAGGGACAGACTTTATCAAGTCCACCAATTACATCCATGGTGTGTTTGTGCATATCTTTGGGGTGTCCGGTAAGGAAACGGATACGTTTCAACCCGTCAATTTCAGCCACACTTTCCAGCAGAGCCGCAAAATCCAATTCCTGTTGCCAATGGTAAGCCGTGACGTTTTGCCCCAGGAGAGTCACTTCTTCGGCGCCGGAATCAACCAGGGTATTGATTTCCTGAACAATGGCTTCAGGTGATTTTTCCGTTTGCGGACCCCGGGTATAAGGAACAATGCAATAGGTGCATTTATAATCGCAACCTTTGTGGATTGTCACCAGGTGGCTGTTATTGACCGGATAGACAGACGGTGGAGCAACATAATGGGCATCAGTGCGGTGCCCTGTGGCAGTATGGCGTCGTTTTTGATTTTTACCTTTACCCATCAAATGGGTCAACATGCCCGGCAGTTTGTCGTAATTATCGACTCCCACAACCAGATCCACTCTGTTTTTACCTTTTTGCAATTCAATTCCCAGACGTTCGGCCATACATCCGCATATTCCGATGATTGCCGGAGGTGCATCCGCATCAACTCGTTGCTGTCGAATCTCCCCCACCCGGCTGGTGATTTTGTGCTCTGCCAATTCACGAACACTGCAGGTGTTGAGAAGAATCACATCGGCATCAAACACATCACGGGCCCGATCGAACCCATCTTTATCCAGAAGACCGTCAATAGCCTGACTGTCGTAGACATTCATTTGGCAGCCATAAGTTTCGATAAAAACCTTACACCCCTGGCCATCCTTACTGGGTTGGGCTATGGATTTGAGTTCGCTGTGAAAATCTGCCAAAAGTCTATTCTCCTTGGTTTTCATTTAGGATCTGTTTGATTTTCCCTATCAGGGAGCCTTCGCTTACGCAGGTAATTTCCACCTGTGCCAGAGTGCCTGCGGGAAAATCTCCCTCCACCAGAACCGATAGGTAATTGTCCGTGGTAGCGTTTTTAAAACCATCGCGACCACCATCAGCTTCAATAACCACTTCCCGAACAGAACCAATAAATTTCTTTTCGAATTCTTCTTTTTTTCTGGCAGCCAACTGGCGCAGAACTTCGCTCCGGTGGGTGATAACCTGGGGGGAAATTTGTGGTTTCATTTCGGCTGCAGGCGTTCCTGGGCGGGGTGAAAAACGAAAAACATGCAGGTAGCTGAAAGGAAGGTCTTCAACCATGCGACGGGTTTCTTCAAATTCCTCGTCGGTTTCACCAGGAAATCCGACAATGATGTCTGCGCCAATTCCAAATTCAGGATTTGCTGCCGAAACCTGTTTCAAAGCTTCCCAGGCACGATCACTTCCATAAGGCCGTTTCATCCGTTTAAGAACCGTGCTGCTGCCACTTTGAAGACTTATGTGAAGATGAGGTCTCATGTTTTCATGTTGGCGGTAAAGATCCAGAAGCTCTTCGCTGACTTCATTAGGATGAATGCTGCTCAAACGAATTCGCAGTTGGGGAAAGCGTTGCAAAATATTTCGAAGAAGATCAACCAATGGCAGGCGTGGCGACAAATCCCGACCGTATCCACCAAGGTGAATGCCAGCCAAAATGGTTTCACTGTAGCCATTGTCCACTAAGGCTTGCAACTGGAGGAAAATGTCCTCTTGAGTTCGTGACCGGCCTGGTCCCCGGGCTTGCCAGATCAGACAATAGGTGCAGCGAAGATTGCATCCATCCTGAATTTTTACAAAAGCACGACTGCGTCCAGTGAAAGAATCAATCACTGGTGAATCGAAAACCGGATGCACTTGAAAATCATCGACCGCAAGTAAAGGATGATCCTGGCCCAGCACCTGGGGTAACCATTGTTCAACGTCGTCTTTATTTGCGTTTCCAATGACAGCATCGATTTCAGAGATATTGGAAAGAGCTTCAGGTTGGGTTTGTGCATAGCACCCAGCCACCACGACCTTGCTTTCGGGGTGGCGGCGTTTAGCTTGTCTGGCCAGCCTGCGGCATTCCTGATCAGCTTTGTGAGTGACAGTGCAACTGTTCAGAACATAGACATGAGCTTTTTCTTTCCAGGGCACAACTTCCATAAGAAATCTGGAATTCATTGCTGTTTTCAGGCCTTCAGTATCGTACTGATTTAAACGACAGCCCAAAGTCCAGAAGGCAACTTTTACAGCAGCAGAACTACTGCTGCCTTTAGGGGCTAACTCGGAAAGTGGGATTAGTTTTTGCAGTTCTTCACTCATGGTATTCCTGATTTTGCCTTCTGCCTGGAATCCTCGATGGTTTAATTAAAAAAGGGGACGAGGTCGAAACCTCGCCCCCTTATTCTTACTTGCACTGGATGGTTATTCGCCAGCCTCATCCTTGGTTTTTTCTTCTTCTTCAGAAGATTCCACGGTAACTTCCTCAGGAGCGGCCTCAGGAGCGGCTTCAGGAGCGGCTTCAGGAGCAGCTTCAACTTCAGAAGCGGCTTCGACATCTGCTTCGACATCTGCTTCAGCATAGTCTTCGGCGCCTTCTTCAGAAGACCCTCCTGCTTCAGCTTCAGCTTTGGCAGCAGCTTCATCAGCAGCAACAACGTCTTCCAGACGAGGGTGTGCTTCGATGAAAGCCTCCAGTACTTCTTCGCCGTCGTCTTTCAGACGCTCAGCGATGGAAAGAACGATACGACGGTTCTCGGTGTCCATTTTGATCACCTTTACAAGAACCTCTTCGCCTTCCTTGAGGTAGTACTGAGGTTTGTCCAGCTTGGGAATTCCCAGGTGTCCGAGAGGCACAAAACCTTCCAGTTCGGTACCCATGGAAACAATCACGCCATGGTCCAGCATGCGACTGATGGATCCTTCGAGCTCGCGCCCGATGGGGTATTCTTCAGCCAGTCCAGGCCAGGGGTTTTCCTGCATCTGTTTGATACCAAGGCTAATGCGACGTTTGTTAGCGTCAATATCCAGAATCTGCACGGTGATTTCATCGCCGCGTTTGAGCAGTTCTTTGGGATGACGCACACGCTTGGTCCAGCTCATGTCCGAGATGTGAACCAGGCCGTCGATGCCTTCTTCAACTTCCACAAAGGCACCAAAGTCGGTCAGGTTGCGCACCTTGCCGTCGATGGTTGAGCCAACGGGATAACGTTCGATAAGAGTCAACCAGGGATCGCTCTCGCATTGCTTGAGGCCCAGGCTGATTTTCTCGTTCTGCTTGTCGATTTTAAGCACCATAACATCGACTTCGTCGCCAATGTTGACCACTTTGCTCGGGTGCTTGATGTGGCGGGTCCAGCTCATCTCACTGATGTGAATGAGGCCTTCGACACCTTTTTCCAGCTCCACAAAGGCGCCGTAGTTGGTGATCGAAACGACGCGTCCACGGACCACACTTTCTTCGGGGTATTTAGCTTCAACATCGTCCCATGGGTAGTTCTGAAGTTGTTTCAGACCCAGGCTGATGCGTTCGCGTTCTTCCTCGAAGTCCAGAACCTTAACTTCAATTTCCTGTCCGATACCCACAACTTCGCTCGGGTGCGTGACGCGGCCCCAGCTCAAGTCGGTAATGTGCAGCAGACCGTCGATTCCGCCGAGGTCAACAAAAGCACCGAAGTCGGTGATGTTTTTGACCACACCCATGCGGACCTGACCTTTTTCCAATTCGGAAATGAGAGAGCGTTTTTTGTCTTCGCGTTCCAGTTCCAGAACCACACGACGGGAAACAACCACGTTCCGGCGACGTTTATTTTTCTTGATGATGCGGCAGTTGATTTCTTCGCCGATCATATCTTCCAGGTTGGGAACCTGGCGCAAGGCAACCTGGCTGCCGGGCAGGAATGTATCCACGCCCCACAGTTTGACTACCAATCCACCCTTAATACGACGGTCGACTTTACCGGTGACAATATCGCCGGCTTCGTGAGCGACCTTGATTTTGTCCCAGACTTTAAGGAAGTCAGCGCGTTCCTTGGAAAGGACAACCAGGCCATCCTGATTTTCCAGTTTTTCCAGGAATACATCAAAAGAATCGCCTTCAGCTACGGCATTGGCACCGAATTCGTTCAGGTCGATTACGCCTTCACTCTTAAAGCCAATATTGAGCAGAACTTCGTTCTCACGGACTTCAATGACGGTACCGGGAAGAATTTGGCCTTCCTGGATGTCGGTCAGAGTTTCTTCGTACTGGTTCATCAGAGCCAGCATGTCATCGAAACTCAGATCATCGTCCTGTCCCTCTTCTTCACGGAAGTCAAGGTTAACGATGGTGTCGGGATCGTAAGATGTGCTCAATTTGGGCGCTGCAGGAGTAGGAATAACTTCGGCGGCCGCATAGCGGTCGTCTTTTTCCTCATCGTCAGCGACAATTGGGTTGGTGATTTCCTCAGCAGACGCAGAAGCAGCAGCTTCTCCGTTCAAGTCTTCGGATTCGGGATTGGGGTTGGTGGTCATGAAAGATTGCCTCCTAGTGACATAATTATACACCGGGACCTGCAATGGTCCGGCGAGCAGGGAAAGATAGTGGCCGAAATGGATACACGCAAGGCCAAGAGGTCGCTTTTATGGCCAAAAAGAAAGGAAAACGAGGAAATTACCGTCCAAAAACCTTTTTTTGTCGGGCTTCAAATTTTTTAAGCTGTTTTTTGCCGGTATTTATTTCAAATTCAGTTTGCGGATACCGGTCAAAGCTGCGGGCCTGAAGTTCCTCGTACGCAGCCAGACACAACTGGGCAATGCGGCGGCTGACATTTTTTGGATCACTCGATTCCAGAAGGGCTTCCAGACCGTGCCATCTTATTACCGGTCCATAACTAACTTCCAAAGGGGAAAGAATGGATCCCAGGGGGTGTCGGCCATAGCTTCCCCTGATGAAAATGGGAACCATGGGTGCTTTTGTGGCCTGGACAAGAATTCCCAGCCCGTTTCGCACAGGTCCGGGATGACCAATGGCCCGGCGAGTTCCTTCGGGGAAAATTACCAGGTTATTTCCATCACGCAGCGATTCTGAAGCCACTTCGAAAGCTGAAGCGTCAAATCCCTTTCGTTTTATTGGAATGCTGTCCACCCATCTAAAAATTGATCCCATGGGCCAAACCTTAAAAAGTTCAGCCTTGGCAAGGGTATTAACCCTGAACCGTCGAAAAGTGGAACCCACCAAAGGAGGATCCCACAAACTTACATGATTGATGGCAAGAATGCATCCTCTGGGAACAGCTTTGCCTTCGCAGCCCACTTCTTTCAGTCCAAAAAACCGACTGACCGCATTCATTATGGAATAGGCAAAACGGTAATTACTGGGCAACTCCCGCAAGCCGGTTTCCAGGTCGGTATCCAGTTCAAGATCCAAAGCGGGATTAACCAGACATGCCAGAGCACAGGCTTGATTTTGTTCTTCCAGGGTCATGGCGCTGCTGTCGATTACAATGGAATCAGGGCCAATTGCCAAAGGACTGGTAGCTCTTTCGCTGTCTTTTTTGTCGCGCAATGCCACATCATCGGTTAGTTCCGAACGACTGGCTTGAATTCCTCTTTGCTGATTCTGTTTGAAACGGCGATCAACCCGGGCTTCAAGACTTGCATGCAGGAAAATTTTTGCTGTTGCCAAGGGAAAGACAACGCTACCGATGTCCCGGCCCTCCATGACGACGCCCCCACGACGACCAAGGCTCTGTTGTTGTTGCACCATGATTTTTCGAACACCGGGATGCGATGCCACCAAGGACACCATGGCGTCAATTTCCGGAGTACGAATGGCAGCGGAAACATCTTTTCCTTCCCAGAAAACAGTGCTTTCTGCAGCCCCCGGTTTCAGCTCCAAAATGGAATTTGCAGCCAATTCAACCAAGGGGCCTTCCTGGCTGCATTCTACCTGAGCTTTCAAGGCGGCCAGGGTCAACGCCCGATACATGGCGCCGGTGTCGATGTAAAGAAGATTGAATCGTCGGGCAAGGGCTTTGGCGGTGGTGCTTTTACCGGACCCCGCAGGCCCGTCAATGGCGATTACAGCATCCCGAGGCAGAATTTCATCCTGAAGGTGTTGCCACGATGCTACATGGAAATTTTTCATCTAAAGTGTTCGTTCCACGGCTATAGCCACAGCCCGGCATTGATCGGCAAGTTGTCGAAACTGTTCAGGAGTCAGACTTTGGCTGGCATCACTCAGTGCATCGGCGGGTCGCCAGTGAGTTTCGACCAATAAACCATCGGCTCCGGCAGCCACAGCGGCACGAGCCAGGGCATTGACATATCGGAAATTTCCAGCGGCATGACTTGGATCTACAATAATTGGAAGGTGAGTTTTATCTTTTAATACCGCAACAGCCCCCACGTCCAGGGTGTTTCGAAGTGATGTTTCGAAAGTACGTATTCCTCGTTCACAAAGAACAACCTGGTCATTTCCTTCGGCCAGAATGTACTCCGCAGCAGCCAACCATTCATCTACAGTTGTCATCATTCCACGTTTAAGCAGGATGGGTTTGCGAGTTTGACCCACCTCTTTGAGCAGGGGGTAATTCTGCACACTGCGGCTTCCAATTTGAAGCATATCAGCCACGGCACTGACTTTTTCCACATCACGCGGGTCCAGCACTTCAGTTACCACCGGCAAACCCGTAATTTTTTTCACCTGGTGCAGAAGTTCGAGACCTTCTTCTTTAAGACCCTGAAAATCGTAAGGACTGGTTCGTGGTTTCCAGGCACCACCTCGAAGCATGACCCCGCCCGCACTCTTAACCGC
Organism: bacterium; assembly: GCA_024223715.1. GTDB lineage: Bacteria > Krumholzibacteriota > Krumholzibacteriia > LZORAL124-64-63 > LZORAL124-64-63 > LZORAL124-64-63. Next base: position 21,905 of record JAAEOA010000245.1, read on the forward strand.
CTTGGCGGTATCGGAAATCTGTTGAAGACTTTCCACCGCACAAGGGCCACCAATAAGCACAACTTTACTGCCGCCAAAACAGACGTCGTCGTTAATTCTTACAAGTGTATCGTTCTGGTTAGGTTGGCGCAGGGCCAGCGTTTTGCTTTTTTGAGGTTGAACGGCGGACATCAGCTGAGAATCTCCTTAAGAGCCTGAACGCAGGCCTGGTTTTCTTCCGGCAGGCCCACACTAATGCGCAACGCTCCTTCACCGAGGCCAAAGGCATGCATGGGGCGAACGATGATACCTTTTTGCAGTAAGTCCTGAGTCAACTTACCTGCATCTCCATCGCAACGCACTAAAATAAAGTTGGTTTGACTGGGAACAATTTCAAAGCCCAACTCAGCCAGTTGATTGCACAGCCAGTCCATTTGATCGCGATTTCGCTGGCGACGTCCTTCCACCTCATGCCAATTTTCGATGCAGGCAATAGCCGCGGCCTGGCTAAGCATATTCACATTGAAAGGCTCTCGGGTTTTATGTAATTCGCCAATAAGACTTGGGTGCCCCACTCCATAACCTACTCTTAATCCTGCCAGACTGTGGATTTTGCTGAAGGTTCGAAGCACAACCAGATTGGGATATTCTTTGACCATTGACAAAATCTGAGGATAATCGTCGGCGGTTGTAAATTCGTAATAAGCTTCATCGACAGCCACAATGACATTTTTTGGAATCCGCTTAATAAAGGCCAAAAATTCACCGTAAGTATTGTATGTGCCGGTAGGGTTGTTTGGATTGCAAACAATAATAAGCTTGGTGTTTTCATCAACTGCATCGGCCATGGCTTGCAAATCATGCTTGTCGTTTTTATCCAGATTAACAGGCCGGCCACATTCAAAATGCACCCGGGTGGCAATGGCATAAACGATAAAACTGTGGTGGCTGTAAACAACATTTTCACCTGGTTTGACCAAACCTCTGATCAGCATGTCGATGACTTCATTGCTGCCGTTGCCAAAAATCAGACTGTCCGGTGTAACATCCAAATGTTGGGCCAGGGATTCGGTCAGATTATAAGCAGCTGCATCTGGGTAACGATTAATCCCCAAAGCGGCTTTATTGATTGCTTCAAGGACCGCAGGCAAAGGTCCTTCAGGATTTTCATTGCTGGCCAACTTAACGACGGAATCAAGGCCCAGTTCCCTTTTGACTTCATCAATGGGTCTACCTGGTGAATAAGGACGAGTGGCCTGAATTCCGGCACGAAAAAGCTGGCTGAAATCTGTCTTCTCGGTCATGTGTGTCCCCTACCGACCTGTCGGTTTGCGCCGACGTGAATGAGATTTTTTCCCGAATTTTCCTGAGTTTTTAACTGACTCCTCAGTTTTCCCAAAAGAGTCGAGCAGTTCCTTCCGCAAAGATTGTTCTTCATCGTGGCTCAGGCGTCTAAAATCACCTGGCCGCAAAAGTCCCAACTTAACCGGCCCGACAGCTACACGGTGCAGACTGATGACCTTAATTCCTAATTTTTTGAACATCCGCCTAATTTGCCGGCGACGCCCTTCCTGCAGTTGCATAATATAATGGCGGGTCGTCTTGTCACTTTCCATTTCGAGACGACACGGGCGGCATGGTCGCCCATCAATTCGCATCAGACCGTCAGTCAATTGGGGGATTTTGGTAGCAGGCAGATCTGCATTCAGTTGAACCTCGTATGTTTTCCAAACACCTGATCCTGGTTTGCACAAAGCCTGATTCAAATTCCCGTCATCAGTCCAAAGGAGTAACCCGGTTGACTCAGAGTCAAGCCTGCCAACTGGAACCATTCGGTCAGCAATATCAGATTGCATGCGATAAGCTTCAAGTGAGGCTTGTCCACCTTGAGATTTTAAGGTTGAAACAACTTCGGCGGGCTTGTGAAATGCGTAAATTCTAAAGTCCTTGGGCAAAACAACGGGCATACCATCTACGGAAACCTGATCCGACTCCGGATCTACTTTAGTGCTAAGATCAACAACTATTTTCCCGGCGATAGACACTTTTCCCTGACGAATTAATTCTTCCGCAGAGCGACGACTGCCATGGCCGCAACGGGCAAGGAAGCGATTCAGCCGCATAACATTATTCTGGTTGGCCATGATCTTTGGGATCCTCTTCAACAGGTTGATCGATTGGGGAATCTTCTGAGGTATCTTCAGCTTCCTCAGTAGTCTCAGGAGCCGATTCCTCTTCTATTTCAGAGGTCTGATCAGTCTCAGAATCATGATCCTGTTCTTCTGGAGCAGTGAAGTAGTCCTCCAGCTCCTCGTCAGATACGTCACGACCAATTTTACTGGCGAATTCTTTGAGCTGGTCGCGGTCTTCCATGACATTTTCAAGATCTGGAAGATCTGGTAATTGTCCCAGTCCCTTCAGTCCCAAATGATTTAGGAATTCACGGGTGGTTCCGTACAGAAGAGGATTTCCCACGGCCTGGCTACGGCCCACAACTGTGGCCAGGTTTCGCTCGGTCAAGGTACTGATAGCGCCACTGCTATTCACACCACGAATTTCATCAACTTCCAAACGAGTCAAAGGCTGACGGTAAGCAATAATGGCCAAAACCTCGAGTCCGGCTTTGGATAGCCGTGAGAAGCGACGGCCTTTGAGCATGCGTTCGACAATTGGTGAGTATTCAGGACGAGTGGCAATTTGCCAGCCTCCTCCAAATTCAACCACGGTAAAGGCATTTTCGGCAGTTTCATATTCTGCATCCAATTCCTTAATGGCTTGACGTATTTCAGTAGTCTCCGTGCCCGGCAAAAGCTTTTTCAAGCGAACCATGGTCAAAGGCGTATCTGTGGCAAAGAGCAGGGCTTCAATTTCCCGTTTCAAGATTCGGTCTCCCGTTCTGAGGATTTATCTTCATCAACAACTTCTTCAATATCATCAACATCTTGAAGATCTTCAAGATCTTCAAGATCATCAAGATCAGCGGGATCGCTTTCCTCATCATCTTTTGGTTTGGGTGCAAGAAGCCAGATGGGCCCCCGGGAGCTGGTTTGAAGAAATTCCAGACGACCCCTTTTGACCAGTTCAAGGATGGCGATAAAGGTAACAATTACCTCCATCTTCATCGTCTCATTTTCAAACAGTTCTTCAAAGCGGATGTCCGCTCCACTTTTGACCCTTTCTTCAATCAGAACCATTTTCTCATCAACGGTGAAAGGTTCACGTTCCACTTCGTGTATGGGCTTGGATTGAAGGCGGTCAAAAATTCCAGCCAAAGCCGAAAGAAGATCGAACATTTCAATGCGCAACTTGGGTTCAAGGTCCAGCTGGTCGGTGAAGGGGAATTTCGTTTGACGAAGATGGTACTGCTGTCGTTCAGTTTCAGCCCTTTGAAGACTCTCGGCTGCGTCCTTGAACCGACGATATTCCAAAAGTCGGCGAACAAGCTCGGCCCTTGGGTCATCTTCATCTTCTTCATCATCCACGTTATGTGAAGGCATCAGCATTTTCATCTTGATAACCATAAGGGTCGCCGCCATGGCGATGAATTCCCCGGCCGTGTCCAAGCTGATGGCTTGTATCACCTTTATGTGTTCAATGAATTGATGGGTAATCACAGAGATATGGATGTCGTAAATATCCATGTGCTCTTTATTAATCAGATGCAACAACAGATCCATTGGACCCTGAAAACCAGTCAAATCGACCTGGTAGGCTTCACTGGTTCTGAAATAATCCATCTCTGGCGGCAAGGCATCCAGATTCCAGCTTTCGGGCCCCTGTTGAAGGTCATCCGAAGCCGATGGATTCGGGCCACCTTCTGATTGGACCGGTGGAACGCTGTTCTCTTGATTCTCTAAGTTGTCCTGGGTCAAAACCGGCCCCTATCCAATTCCCATGGCATTGTGAACTTTTTCCATGGTGCGGGCCGCCTCCTGGCGGGCCTTCTCGCAACCGGCGGCAATAATTTCATCCAATTTCTTGGGGTCATTTTCAAAATCAGCACGCCGCTCACGCAAAGGAGCAAAATGCTCAATCACACCATCGGCAAGTTTCATTTTACAATCAACACAACCCCTGGCAGCACTGCGGCATTCCACGGCCGTCTGTTCCATTTCCTCAGGCAGAAATTTCTGATACCAGGTATAGACTGCACAAATATCCGGATTGCCAGGATCTGTTTTCCGCTGTCGGGCAGGGTCGGTAAAAGCAGGTTTGATTTTTTTGATAATCTCTTCTGGCGAGGCACTGATTTCAATGGTATTGCCAAGACTTTTACTCATGCGTTTGCCGTCTGTGCCGGGGAAACGGGAAAATTTGGTTACCATAGGTTCGGGTTCAGGGAAAACCTGACCAAAAATACGATTAAATTTACGGGCCATTTCCCTGGTCAATTCCAGATGAGGCAATTGGTCCTCTCCCACTGGAACGGCATGGGCCAGATAAACCATAATATCGGCAGCCTGCAACACAGGGTATCCCAAGTGTCCAAAGCTTATTTCATTTCCCATGTTCAAATCGCGAATCTGTTCCTTGAAGGTCGGGTTTCGTTCCAGCCGTCCCATGCTGATCATCATGGAAAGAATAAGGTTCAGTTCCGCGTGTTCCTTAACCTCAGATTGAATAAACATGACTGATTTGTCAGGATCAAGACCGGCTCCCAGCCAATCGAGAAACATTTCCCTGCTGTTGTGGCCAATCTCTTTGGCTTTATCCAGGGCTGTGGTCAGTACATGCCAATCGGCAACCATAAAATGGCAGGTATAGTCATCCTGCAGTTTGTTCCAGTTTTCCAGGGCGCCGGTATAATTTCCCCAATGCAAACGCCCGGTTGGACGCATGCCACTGAGAATGATCTTTTTCTTGGTATCTTGACTCAAAACAAACCTCGTGGACTGAAAATCCAATAATAACAGATGAGTGGGCAGGACTTGAACCTGCTGAATGGGCAAAGTTACCATCAGTTGAGGGGGTTGTCAAAGTCACGGTGAGTGTTTTATCGAGCCCGCGGGTGTGCTTCCAGCCAGGCTTCGGTTAACCAGCTGCGGTCAATGTGGGTATAGATTTCCGTAGTGCTGATATCTGCATGGCCCAACAGTTCCTGAACAATTCGCAAGTCCGCGCCCCCTTCCAGCAAATGAGTGGCATAGCTGTGCCGAAGGGTATGGGGGGAAAGCTCAGGAGGCAATTGAGCTTCTCTGCCCGCGGCTTTAAGGAGATTCCACACCGAAACACGGGAAAGCCGTCCCCCACGATTGTTTAAAAACAAGGCGGAATGAAGTTTATCCTTTAGAAGCAGAGCTCTTCCTGCGTTGATATAGTTATTCACAGCCTCAGCAGCCGGTTGGCCCACCGGAACCAGCCGTTGTTTGTTACCTTTGCCTCTTACCAGCAACATTTCATCGTTCAAATCCAGATCCATGACATCGATTCCACACAATTCGCTGACCCGGCACCCGCATCCGTATAGAATCTCCAGAATGGCGCGATCCCTTAACTCCCTGGGCTTGCCGCCCTGCACACCTTCAATGAGACGAACAACTTGGTCGACAGATAAAATAACGGGCAATTTTCGACCCTTTTTGGGGATAGCTATAGTGGTCGTGGGGTCCCCCGGAGCCATGCCTTCAGCAACCAGGAATTTAAAAAATGATCGTATGGTGGACATCAGGCGAGCTCTGGATGAGGTAGCCAGTTCCCGGGCACATTCAGAAAGAAATTTTCGCAGATGGGTGTCGTTAATAGCTCCAGGCCCGGGAATTTCCTGCTTTTCAGCCCAGCCCCGCAACCGACTCAGGTCCTGTTGAGCCGCCAAAAGGGATGCAGTAGCCAATCCTTTTTCGGCTCCACAGTGAGCCATGAACGAATCCAAAGCCAAATCCCAGAAATTGAGTTTCATCAGTCCTCCCGCCTGGCTTTGTCGAAATACTCCAAAATTGCCACCGCATCGTGTCGGTTAATGCCACGCACCTGAGCCAAATCATCAGAATCAGCGAGTCGGATCTGAGCCACGGATGAAAAGTGATGCAGCAGAGCCAGCTTTTTCATTTTACCAATGCCTGGAATCAAATCCAATTCACTGGCTGTTGTTTTCTGATCCCGGAGTAACCGGTGATACGTTATGGCGAAGCGATGAGCCTCATCCCTGACCCTTTGCAGCAACTTCAAGGCTTCACTGCTATGAGGTAAATTTAACGTCCCATTTTCCCCGTGGATGGTTTCTTCACGTTTAGCCAGACCAATAAGCTGAGTCTCGTGCAAACCATACCCACCCAATACTTCCCTGGCCCTGGATAATTGGCCTGCCCCACCATCGACCATAACCAAATCAGCGGCAGGTTGGTTTTTTTCGAGTAATTTTCCATAATAACGACCCAGAACTTCAGTCATGCTGGCAAAGTCATCGGGACCTTCAACGGTTTTCACCTTAAAACGACGATACCGGCTCTTCAGTGGCTTGCCGTCTTTAAAAAAGACCAGTGAAGCCACTGTCTCTTTCCCCTGAAAGTTACTGATATCAAAACATTCAATGGTTTTTGGGGTGGTATGCAAATCCAGAGCTTCCTGAAGCTCAATATCTGCCGGAGTAACTTGACTGCGATATTTCGAGTTGTGCAACTCTTTCTTCAGCAGGACTTCCCTCAATTTGAAGGTGGCGTTGGTGTGTGCAAGCTGAACGGCTTCTTTTTTGATTCCTCGCTGGGGAACCTTCAATTTTACAGGCTTTTCCCGCATTTTACTAAGCCAACTCCCCCAACTTTCAAGATCAGCAACTTCATGACTGAGGTAGATTTCATGGGGAATTTCCCCGGCTCTTTCATAATATTCCCTTAAGAGCTGGCTCATAAAAACATCAAGCCCGCTTTCAAGTTTATCGGCGAGCATAAAATGCAAAGAAGTAAGAATTTTGCCTCCCCGGACCCTGAGAATCACTCCGGAAGCATCGCCCCCTTCCCTGGCCACAGCGCACAAATCACAATTTCCCTGCACTCCGGAAACAGGACGGGCGTTTTGGGTGGTATTTTCCAATTGGGTGATCAGATCCCTGATTTTGGCCGCATCTTCGAATTTGAGGTCCAAACTGAGGCTTTCCATTTCAGATTGAAGCTCAGCAACGACTTCCGAGTCTCCTCCTTCCATGAATTTAACCAGGCGTTTTACTTTTTGACCATACCCTTCAAGAGTGTCGTAATCCACGCAGGGGGCACTACAACGGCCTATTTGGTAGTCCAGACAAGCCCTTGGTACGGTTTGTTCCGGTAAATCAAGATGGCAGGTGCGAATTTGGAAAGCAGCTGCGGCAAAATTTAGAGTTTTGCGCATGGCGTGAACATTGGTATAAGGTCCAAAATATTTGGCCCCGTCTTCTTCAACATGCCGAACCACTGTTATCCGGGGAAAGGGTTCATTTAAGCTAATGCGCAAGTATGGGTATGCTTTATCGTCTTTCAGGCGGACATTGTATAAAGGCCGATATTCTTTGATCAACTGGTTTTCAAGTACCAAGGCATCAGCATCTGTGTCGGTAACGATGTAATCAAAATCATCGATATTTTTGACCAGTAATTCCGTTTTGGCATCCTTGTCGCCCGATGTATGGAAATAGGAACGAACCCGCTGGGTTAAATGTTTGGCTTTTCCTACATATATAACCTTACCCTGCTTATTCTTATGCAAATACACACCCGGGGCTGAAGGCAGCAGCGCCAGCTTCTCTTTTAACTGATTTTGTTCATTATCCTGTTTTGATTCGCTTGACATTTGACCTTATTCCTATTAGATTCCCGCGCCTATAACGTCTCAAACGGAGGTCTACTGACGTGCCACATGCAAAAAGTTGCAAGAAACGCCTGAAAACAAATAAAAAGGCGAACATTTCGAACAGTCATAACCGTGCGCAAATGCGTTCGGCCATGAGAACTTTCCGCGCCACCATTGGTGAAGCCACCGACGACCAAAAAGTGGTAGCTTTGCGCGAAATGTACAGTCTGATCGACACCAATGCCCGTAAAGGCTTGATGCCCCGATCCCGCGCTGCCCGTCTCAAAGGTCGTTTCGCTGCTTTCGCTGCCAAGTAACCTCAAGGGTACTGGGTTTCGAAAATTCTGAAACATTCTTGTTGGGACTTCCTGTTGGGAAATCCCAGACAGGAATATTTCAGGAAGAACACAGGTTACGGATTATAATAAATGAGGGTTCCTCTTTAAGGGGGCCCTCTTTATTGTGCCTGTATATTTAGTTTTTACCGGCCAGATTCTGCAGGACTTCCGTAAGTCCAAACAATCCGGGCGGTGAATAGTTAACAAAGCGCACAGACGGTAAAATGCCACGCAAAAAAGCATTCCGGGAATGAGCACGATGGGTTAAAACCAAAGTTTCTTCTGCATCAGTGAAGGTCCAGGTGTGTTCCCCGATAGTGCCCCCAAGCCGTTGGCTGTGAGTTGGGACCATGTTTTCAGCATTTCGGGCTTTTTCATAAGTGGCCGCCAGATGTTTGGCAGTACCACTGGGTTTGTCCAGCTTGGTCACGTGATGAGTTTCAACCTGCTCGGCATCAAACCCCTGAGGCAGAGTTTTGGCCAGCAATTGCAATAACATCTGCAATGCAGGAATTCCCACACTGAAATTGGCCGCCTGCACGACAGGGTTTTTCTCTGCAAATGAGAACAATTTGGCTGTTTGGTCTTTGGTGAACCCAGTGGTTCCAATGACCAAGGGCGATTTTAAAGACAGGGCCTGCAAAAGCAATCCATCGAGGGCGGTCGCTAGGGAAAAATCAATAATCACAGAACCTGACGGAATGTTTTCAGCCATTTGGTCCTGCCCCAGCAAGGGCAATTGAGCATGGAATTCACCCTTGGGTTTCCCCTGACCTGGCTCGGTAACCAAACCGGCCAACCGACAGTCATCAGCAGATTCAACCAATGCTGAAATCAGCTTTCCCATGCGACCGGTGGCCCCATGCACAACAACAGGAATTAAATCATCACTCAAGAGCCTGCCTCCAGATCTTTGTCCATGAGTTCGGCAAGTGTGCTTTCATAGAATTGCAAAAGGAAAGTGAGGCTGGCTTCCTGAACCGGTACCAATGGCAACCGGGGATCCCGCTTGCACAATCCAGCAAGGCTCAGAAGTTCTTTTACAGGGACAGGATTACTTTCCACAAAACAGGCATTGCAAATAGGATCAAAAGCGCGGGCCATGGGCCAAGCTTGATTAATATTGCCCTGAGACCATGCTTGCCAGAAGCGGACCATGGCACCCGGCAAAAGGTTACTCACAACACTGATGGCGCCAGTGGCCCCAAGTCCGAAAATATTAAAATTCAACCCATCATCTCCGGAAAAAACTTTCATCTCACATGAGGCAATAGCCTGTTCAATTTGAGCAAGGTTCCCGCTGGCTTCTTTGAGAGCTACAATATTGGGTTCTGCACTCAGCTCTGCGGCTGTCTCGGGAAGAATATTGACCGCCGTGCGACCGGGAACATTGTAAAGAACAATAGGAATGTCCACGCCTCGGGCCACAGTGCGATAATGAGCCACTAATCCATGTTGCTGTGGTTTGTTGTAATAAGGAGATATTAGCATGGCGGCATCAGCACCCCATGATTTTACCTGTTTGGTCAGCCTAAGAGTTTCGGCTGTACTGTTGGACCCACTGCCGGCAACTACAGCGCAATGCCCCTTGCACATCTCCACCGCGGATTTAATCATCCATTCGCGTTCGTCAGCAGTCAGGACTCCGGCTTCACCGGTGCAGCCAACGGGGACAACACCGGCAACTCCGGCATCGATCTGTCGTTGGATAAGTTTTCGCCAGGCATTATGATCAACCGCATCTCCGGAAAAGGGAGTCACAAGAGCAGTGTATATTCCATCCGGCATTTCCCATGTTTTTTCAGTCATGGATTTTTATCTCTCCTTGAAAACTGGTTTCCGCGGGTCCGCGCAGCAAAAGCTCATGAGTTTGGAAATCAACACTTACCTGAAGAACATCGCCTCCCCTGGTTTTCAGGGAAACTGGGCTTTGGGCCTGCCTGAGTTGAGACAGTACCACTGCACAAGCTGAAGCGCCAGTACCACATGCAAGAGTTTCGTCCTCCACACCCCGTTCAAAGGTCCGTAATTGCCAAGGGGCCTCTTCAGGGGAACTGCCACCAGGCGAAACAAAATTTACGTTGGTTCCCGCGGGCGAAAACTGTGGGTTATGGCGAAAGGCGCTGCCCCATTTTAGAACATCAATGGTTTGAACATCTTCGCAGGGAACTACAAGATGCGGTACTCCGGTATTGCAAGTGTGAAAGGAGGAAAATTTTGAATTCCCGAGGCCAATATCACCCTGAAGAGAAATATCCAGTTGCAAGTCCTTCCAGGCAGGAAGGCTCACCTGAATATCGGTGGGTGAAAAGACTTTTCCTTTCAGCAAACCTGAATAGGTATCAAAGCAACAATTGTCATCTGCCAATTGGTTCGCAAAAGCAAAAGCAACGCTGCAACGAGCGCCATTACCACACATTTCAGCTTCATAGCCATCAGAGTTAAAATAGATCATGCGGAAAGCTGCATCTGTACTGACTGAATCATCGATGACAATAAGGCCGTCGGCACCAACTCCGACTCGACGATCACAGAGGAACTGAATGACTTCGGCGGTAAGCTCAAAACCAGCAAGGTCTCTGGCTGCAAGCATGACAAAATCATTTCCTGCACCATGCATTTTGGAAAATTTCAAAAGTTGGTTCATTGGCTATTCATTTCTTTCCTGGTTTTCAGGATTTTCAGTATTTTCAGTATTTTCCCCGTTCAATTCTTCAATCAGTTCCTGAATTGAGTCAGGCAAGGCCGCCGATAGACTGTCCACGGGTTCGGGCTGGGGTTCAGGTTTTACCCAAGAAGTCAAAGAATCACCCCAGGCGGGTAAAGCAAAGCGGGAACTTAAGCCTGGCTCCAGGTTCACATTTTCAACCATAACCCAGGGTTCCAGGTACCAAAGCACGGAATCTACACCCGAAGATTCCATTTCAGGCAGTATTGTGTCAGGAATCACACTGAAGCTGCTGTCTTGGTCAACATCTACAAATGCAATAACCCGGTTAACCCCCGGATCGACATTTTCCAGGGTCAAATGGAAATTCGAATCCTGAAAAGCAAAGCTAATGCCGGCGTCGCCAGGCACAGGCTCTGGATAATAACCTGTGTCCGCATCGGTTATAGACATAGCCCAAGCGAGAACCTGTCCGGAAAATTGAGGCTGTTCAAAAGGTTCACCAAAAAGAGTGCCCTTGGTACTGCTGGCATAAAGAGTGGTTACACCTGCTGATGCAGAACCTGTTTCCGAAGATACCAGCAAAGTATCAGGTAATAAACGTTGCGGGTCATTTTCTCCCGGACGCAGATTTTTATCCTCATCCTGGAATGCCCGAACCAAAAAGGGGCCGCTGGGAATTGGCAACCAATTAAAGCGGAAAGCTCCTTGATTGTTGGTTACCGTGCGGCGAATGATGGGACGGCGAAAATACTCCACACTGTCGGGCTGTAAACTGTACAGCTCCACCACTCCATTTTTTAAAGGAACTTCCCCGAAAAGAAGGACCCCGGCAATGGTTCCAGCTGCAATGGAGTCAGCTGTTGCTATTGGGAAACGACGACTATCCTGATTTTGTACTTTATGGGCATCCCGCATGGAACCAGCAATTTCCACCACAACCAATGTATCGGCAGGCAACGGTTCTTCCAGGGTAACATAGGCAACCGTGGCGCCTTTCCAGCTGGTTTTTTTTATGCGTTGGTCAGGAAAGAAAAATAACCAGGAGAAGGCATTGGCACGATCCATTTTTTCAGAGAAAGTGAAAACCAGTTCAGTGGTTTCCGAAAGGCCGGTGGATCCGGAATCAGGGTAAACACTCACCAAATGAGGTGGGGTTACATCCATGGGGCCTCCAGGTGGAGGTTCCATTACTGCACAACTGACCAACAGGACCAACCCGATCAGCAGCAACAAGCTGCCAACCGGCTTGGGTCCCGCATTAATTGTGAGCCTGAAACCTGGTTTTCTGATGACCTACTCCTGATTCAGGACCGTTGCAATAATGGCCCGCTGGGCGTGAAGACGGTTTTCAGCTTCATCAAAAACAACAGCATGGGGTCCGTCCATAATTTCGTCAGTAATTTCTTCGCCCCGGTGAGCCGGCAGACAATGCATAACAATGTGTTCCTTATCAGCCCGTTCACAAAGATCCCTGTTGATCTGGAAGGGGGCAAAGTCCTTGCGGCGCTGGACAGCCTCTTCTTCCTGACCCATGCTATAAAAAGCATCACCATAAATGACGTGAGCCCCTTCCACGGCCTCTTTTGGATCGTGGGTAATCATGAAGGAGGCTCCAGCAGCTTCGGCCTTATTCACGACTGTTTCATCAGGATTGTATCCTTCTGGGCAGGCCAGGATAAAGTTGAAAGGAAATTTGATAGCAGCATTCAACCAGCTGTTGGCCAAGTTGTTTCCGTCACCCACCATTACGACATTTTTGCCTTCAATGGTGCCCAAATGCTCTTCTACAGTCAGGATGTCTGCCATTACCTGGCAAGGGTGGGTCAAGTCTGTCAGGCCATTTATAACCGGTACACTGGCGTATTTGGCCAGATCCTGAACTTCACCATCATCGAACCAGCGAATCATAATCGCATCAGCAAAACGACTCATAACTTTGGCTACGTCGTAAACCGATTCACGGGTTCCCATGCCAATTTCCTTGTCCGTAATGAACATGGATTCGCCACCGAGCTGGCGCATGGCCACTTCAAAACTTACCCGTGTACGCAGGCTGGGCTTGGCAAAAACACAGGCCAGCACGTGATTGGTGTGGGTATGGGGCAGAATGTGCTGCCGGGCCAGGGGTTTTTGTTCTTTAGCCAAGTCCAGAATACCGCGCAAATCGGCATAGCTGTGATCGTCAATGGCCAGAAAATCCATTTTGTTCGACACTTGTAAATCCTCCGGGTCGGATGGTTGATTGTAGGAACACACAGGTTCTTTGTTGCAAATCTAATCCTTTGTAAGCCTCTGTCCACTCAAAGAATGTAACGGGACAAATCTTCATCATGAATGATGTCTTTCAGGCGATCCACCACAAATTCCCGATCCACGGAAATGGCTCCGGTTTGCACAGTGGGTACCTCAAAAAGCAGGTCATCAAGTAATTGTGCAAGAATGGTCTGAAGCCGGCGGGCTCCAATGTTTTCCATTCGTTTGTTTAATTCGGCCGCCAGTCGGGCTAATTCCTTCAAAGCGTCTTCGGTGAAACTTAAAGCGCAGCCGTCAACACCGAGCAGAGCTTCATATTGACGGGTCAGACTGCCTTCCGTATCTCGCAGGATACAAAGGAAGTCATCTTCAGTCAGGCTGGACAACTCCACTCTGATGGGGAATCGCCCCTGTAATTCAGGAATCATATCACTGGGTTTGGTCATATGAAAAGCACCGGCGGCAATAAAGAGAATATGGTCGGTTTTCACCGGACCATGTTTGGTGCTAACCGCAGATCCTTCAACAATAGGAAGAAGATCACGCTGCACTCCTTCACGGCTCACATTGGGACCACTGCCACCGGATCCTCCGGCAATTTTATCAATTTCATCAAGGAAAATAATTCCGCCATTTTCCACGAGAGTGATGGCTTCAGCCAGGATTTGGTCCATGTCCAGGCGGGCTTCAGCTTCCTGTTCTCTCAAAAGGATTCGGGCTTTGGCCACGGTAACTTTTTTGGTGGTCTTCTTTTTGGGAAACAATCCCTTTATACTCTCACCAAAAGAAGCATCAAATTCTTCTCCCGCAGAAGAAAAAATATTTGCGATGGGCACTGAAGAGGCTTCAGCCTGCACGCTGACTTCCCGGTCTTCAAGAACCTTTTCCTGCAGTTGGGTGCGAATTTTTTCCTGACTTCTTTTCCAGCGTGCACGGCGATCTTCATCTTCATTTACACCAGTCATGGGTGGCAGGAGAATATTAACCAGGCTGTCCTCTACAGCTCTTTCAATATCTTCCTGATGGCGCTCTTCAGCTTTGCGGCGAACCAGGGAGATGCTGTTCTCGAGAAGGTCTCGCACCATGCTGTCAACATCGCGCCCCACGTAACCTTTTTCGGTAAACTTAGTAGCTTCCACTTTCAAAAAAGGAAGGTTGGCCATCTGGGATAAACGCCGGGCGATTTCAGTTTTCCCCACACCCGTAGGTCCAATTAGAATGATGTTGTTTGGAACAACTTCGTTGCGTATATCTTCGGGCAGCTGCATGCGGCGCCACCGGTTTCGCAAGGCAATGGCCACTGCTTTTTTGGCGTCATTTTGACCAATGATGTAACGGTCCAGCATTTCCACCACTTCGGGGCAAGTCCAGGTGGAATCAGTTTCTATGTGTTTGATTCTCATGAGTTGTCATCCTCGCCAGCTTCGGCTTTCAGTACGGTTATGTGTGTGTTGGTGTAAATACAAATGTTCCCGGCAATTTCCAGGCTTTTTTGGCAAATTTCTTCAGCATTCAAGTTGGTGTTTTCCACCAGAGCCCTGCCTGCAGCCAAAGCATAAGGTCCGCCACTGCCAATGGAAGAAACATTGTCATCAGATTCAATGATGTCGCCGTTACCACTGACTGTGTAAATATCTTTGCTATCCATCACAATCATCATGGCTTCCAGACGACGAAGAAATTTATCATTCCTCCACTCCCTGGCCATCTCCACGGTGGCTCTTTTCAGATGACCACGATATCGGTCCAAATGACCTTCAAATTTTTCGAACAAAGTGAAGGCATCGGCTGCACCACCGGCAAAACCAACCAGGACTTTCCCGCCAAACAAAGGCCGCACTTTCACCGCTCCATTTTTGGCGACGGTATTGCCAAGCGTAACCTGACCATCACTACCAATGGCGCCGACTCCGTCCCGCAGAACGGCCAAAACTGTTGTCGATCTGACTTTCATTAATTCTCCTGTTTCTATTTTGTTTTTCTCGCCCGAGGATGGGCGTTTTGAAAACTCTCTTTAAGACGCCCTCTGCTCAGGTGCGTATAAATTTGGGTCGTTGACAAATTCTGGTGGCCCAGCAATTCCTGAACAACTCTGATGCCTGCCCCGCCCTCAAGCAAGTGAGTGGCAAAACAATGACGCAGGGTATGGGGTGATACGCCTTTTACGCCGGCCAGTTCCCCTGCATATAAAGCCACCCGGCTTTGCACAGTTCTGCGGGAGATTCGGCTGCCCGGTCTACCTTCAAACAAAGGCAATAACGCTTCTTCACCAGTTATTTTTCCTTCAAGACATCTTTTCCACAAATCGGGGTGCACTCTCATTTCCAGATATTGAACAATGGCATTTTTTGCACATCCTGCCAAAGGAAGAATCCTTTCCCGATTCCCTTTACCCAAAACCCGAACCCGCCCACTTTGCCATTCAATGGAGCCGAGGTTCAAAGCCACAAGTTCGGCTAATCGCAAACCCAGTCCATAAATCACCTCCAGCATGGCCCGGTCCCGCTGCCCACGCAGGGTCGATGGGTCCGGTTGGGCCAGCAATTCTTCGGTCAATTCCACGGTCAGATCCCGTGGAAGATTTTTTTCCCGTCCACCACGACCGGTAGCAAGATTGTCAGGTACATTTTGTAAAACGTGAGTCACCAGTAGATATTTGTAAAAAGAACGAATGGCCGCCAGATGCCTGTCGAGTGTGGAACGCTTGCGGTCAAGCTTTCTCAATAAAGCCAAATGCCCTCGCAGCAACCCTCGCTGGTCTTCGAGTTTACTCAATTGTTCCTGAGTCACGGGTTTTATTATAATCCCAAAAGCGCAGGCTGTTTCCAGAAAACCGGAAACGTCCCGGGCGTAAGCCTCCAGAGTCAGGTCGCTCATGCCCTTCTCAATTTTTAAGTGCTCCAAATAAGGATTTAAAACCTTTTCGAACACTATTTCCCCTTTCGGAAAATCGGGCTATCGGCCGGGATCATTCTCTTCAAGCCATTTTTCCATGGCTTCAATGGACCGCTGAGATTTGGCTTCTTTGCGTTCTTTTTTTCCCCGTACTTTTACCCCAAGGTCAGGAACAATGCCAAAATTTGCATTCATGGGTGAAAAACGGCCGGAGGTTTTGTCAAAAAGGAACCGACTGAGCAAACCACCCACAATAGTTTCGGCGGGCAATACAGACAAAGTACCCGAAGATGCGCGAGCGGCAAGTTTCCAGGCAGTCAAAAGACCCGAAGCAATGCTTTCCACGTAACCTTCAACGCCGGTCATCTGACCGGCAATAAAAATATCCGGCCGCTCGGGAAGTGAGAAATCCCGTTTGAGACAGCGTGGAGTGTCCAGGAAAAAATTGCGGTGCATTTGCCCGAAACGAACAAATTCAGCCTTAGCAAGGCCCGGGATTTTCCTGAAAACCCGTTTCTGTTCACCAAATTTGAGTCGTGTTTGGAAGCCAACCAGACCAAAGAGAGTGGCTTCAGAATTTTCCTGCCTCAGTTGAATCACCGCATGAGGACGATTTCCTGTACGAGGATCTTTCAACCCCACCGGTCTCATGGGGCCAAAAGCCATGGACTGAGGTCCGCTGGCGGCAATTTCTTCAATGGGTTGGCAGCCATCAAATAAAGCGGCCCGGTCAAA
This sequence comes from bacterium, assembly GCA_024223715.1. Taxonomy (GTDB): domain Bacteria; phylum Krumholzibacteriota; class Krumholzibacteriia; order LZORAL124-64-63; family LZORAL124-64-63; genus LZORAL124-64-63. The sequence goes on from JAAEOA010000245.1 coordinate 38,534, forward strand.
ATCATGGACTTCAGCTTTTTCAGAATCCATCAGGTCCTGATATAAAGTCTGGTATTCAGCTTCATTCAATGGGGAGTTCCAGTAATCACTGTCACCTTTTCCGTAACGGGCGGCCCGGAACAGGATATCGGTATCGAGGCTGTCTGCTGTCACCGTCGGGGCGATGGCATCAAAAAAGTGCAGTGAGGGCTGGCCCGTAATTTGGCCAAGTTGGTTGATCAATTCGGGAGATGTGAGCGGCCCGGTGGCGAGCAAATAATTGTGGTTTTCAATGATGGGTAATTTTTTAAGGTGAACTCTCTCCAATTGGATCAGAGGCTCATTTTCAAGAACTTTTTCCACAACCTTACTGAACAATTTTTTATCGACTGCCAGGGCGCTTCCTGCCGGTACAGATGCCTTTTGAGCACACTCAAGCAAACGGCAGCCCATCATTCCAAGTTCTGCTTTTAACAGTCCGGATGCGGTAGATAAAATTGTGCTTTTCAGGGAATTACTGCAGACGATTTCTGCAACATCGCCACTTTCGTGAGCTGGGGTTGGATGCTCAGGCCGCATTTCAAGCAGGCGAACCTTCAGGCCGAAGCGGGCCAATTGAAGGGCTGCCTCACAACCAGCGAGGCCAGCCCCCACCACGGTGACAGCTGGCTTCTGAGATACTGCCACTATTCTCTCTCATCCTTGCTGGACGAGATTTTCTTTTTTGTCGTTTTCTTTTTGGTTACTTTTTTCCTGGTTGTCTTCTTTTTAGCGGTTTTTTTCTTAGCTGCTTTCTTCTTGGTGGTCTTTTTCTTCCGGGTTTTTTTCTTCGACTTGCGTGATTCCGCTTCTTTCAACAAAGCCAGCGCATCTTCCACAGTCACATCTTCCGGATCGCGACCTTTGCCAATAGTTGCGTTCACTTTGTTGTGAGTCACATAAGGACCATACCGGCCTTTAAGAACCTGAAGTGGTTCGCCGGACTCAGGATGAACCCCAATCTCCTTCAGAACAGTTTTCTTATTCTTATTTCGGATTTTCTCAAGAGCTTCATCCAACCCAATGGAAAATAGGGTATCCACTGAGTCAACACTGACGAAGACCCTGTTGCGCTCCACATAAGGCCCAAAACGCCCCAGGCCGGCTCGAACAGGTTTTTCCGTCTCTGGATCTATACCAATGTCTCGGGGAAGGCTCAGCAGGCGCAGTGCAAATTCCAAGTCAACCTTGCTCTGATCGGTTCCTTTTCCCAGACTGATTCGCTTGGGCTTTTTATCTTCTTCTTGCTCACCAAGTTGCAGATAAGGACCAAATGGGCCTGACAATGAATAAATATTCTGCCCGGTTTCCGGGTGTTGGCCAATGGGTTCTTTGCTTTTGTCCTTCGCAATAATGAGGTCCAGGGCTTTTTGGGGAGTCAGCTCGTCAATCAAAAGATCCACTGGCAGGGTTGCACTGCGGTCTTCTTCTCCTTCAACCCGAACATAAACATAATTCCGGCCAATACGCAGAACGATGGCTCCGCCGGTTTTGGGATCAGTGCCCACCAGAATGCGTGGGAATTCAATTTCAGGCAGTTCTTCTTCGATGGCTTTTTCAAGACCCCGCTCATTGTCAGCACTGCCATGATAGAAACCATCCAGGAATTCCACCCAATCGAATTTACCTTCGGCAATGAGGTCAAGCTCCCGCTCCATCAGGGCGGTAAACTCTGTGTTGACATAAGTTTGGAAATGTTCCCTGAGCAAGTGCGTTACGGCAATTCCAATATAACTGGGAATCAGGGCTCCACCTTTTTTGCTGACATAGTCGCGGGACTGAATAGTGCCGATCACTGAAGCATAAGTTGAAGGCCGACCAATGCCTTCATCTTCCAGTTTTTTAATCAATGAGGCTTCCGTGTACCGAGCCGGTGGTTGAGTTTCATGTTTGATAGGCAGCACTTCGGTTATTTTTACCACTGGCTGGTCCGTAGCATTGCCACCAACTGCCTGCCCTTCTTGAAGGTTTGGCAGCAGGGCATCTTTTCCGCGATCGCCATAAACTTTCAAAAATCCTGGGAAACGCACGATGGATCCGTTGGACCGGAAGATCAAATCCTTGTCATTAACCTTTGTGGAAAATTCCACCACGGTTTTATCCAATTTGGCGTTGGTCATTTGGGAGGCCACAGTGCGGTTCCAAATCAGGGTATAAAGCCCAAGTTCGTCGGAATCCAAGTAAGGGTCCATCATTTGAGGTGTCCGGGAAATATCCGTAGGCCGGATGGCTTCGTGAGCCTCTTGAGCCCCTTTGCTTTTGGTCTTGTAACGACGGGGGCCATCGGTGTAATCAGCCCCATATTGGTCACGAATCAGATTTTCTGTTTCTGCGAGGGCTTTTTCACTGAGAGTCAGAGAGTCTGTCCTCATGTAGGTAATCAAACCTTCACGGCCACCACCGGCCAAGGCAATACCTTCATACAGCCTTTGAGCGATTCGCATAACCCGCTGAGGAGATTGACGCAAACGACCACTGGCCGCCTGCTGCAGAGTGGACGTTGTAAAAGGTGGTGAAGGACGCTGGGTGGCTTCTTTTCGGGTAATGCCAGCTACTTTCCAAGGAACATTCTTCTCTGAACCTTCAGCCAAAACACCAGCAAGATCTTTATGCAAATGGACCCGCGTATTGGGTTTTTTTAATTCCCCGGTATCGGGATCAAAATCTTTGCCACCGGCCAGACGTGTTTCATTGACCCCGGTCAAACGAGCAGCAAACTCCATCCCCTCACTAACGAGTGCTGCTTCCACATCGTAATATTCGGCCATGTGAAAAGCTTGACGCTCTTCTTCTTTTTCAACGACCAGACGAACAGCAACGCTTTGTACTCTACCAGCAGAGAGCTTGGTTCGAACTTTTTTCCACAATACCGGTGATAGACTGTAACCAAAGAGGCGATCCAGAATGCGGCGGCCTTCCTGAGCCCTAACCAGTTGCATATCAATTTCTCGGGGATTGTCCAGAGCTTCCTGAATGGCTGATTTGGTGATTTCGTGAAAAGAAATGCGGCTGACAGGTACTTTTGGTTTCAGAACTTCAAGCAAATGCCAACTGATAGCCTCACCCTCGCGATCCTCATCAGTGGCCAGCAGGATTTCATCTGCCGATTTCATAAGCTTTTTAAGTTCCGCCACCTGTTTTTTGCTGTCTTTGGAAACAACGTAAATAGGTTCATAACCATTGCTCGGATCCACTCCCAAACGAGCCCAGGGCTCTTTTTTGAATTTGGCGGGAATTTCACTGGCACTGCCTGGCAGGTCACGAATGTGACCATAACTGGATGATACCTGATACTCCTTACCCAAAAAACGGGTAATAGTGCGGGCTTTGGCGGGAGATTCTACAATAATCAGCTTCAAGAAGTCGTCCTTCCCTAAGGTACATTTTCATTAAAAAGCCGGGCGAGCCCGGCCAAAAACTATTTTTGAGACCAGCTAATGACTGCTCTCAAGGCC
>JAAEOA010000246.1 GCA_024223715.1 bacterium
GATCAAAAAAGACGATACTCAATTTCGTATCTGGAGAACGGTGCTTTGACCGATGGGCTTTCTGAAAAAACAACTCCAGAGGATTGCTATCTGGAGAATGAATTGTTCGAACTGATGAAAGAATTTTTCAGCGAGGATGACGGAATGTGTCAATGAAAATGAGACACACACGTTAATAAATTAGACTCTAATTGATCAGTTTCCGGCTTATTAATCCAGGCCGCCTTTGGAAGTAGTTTCGGAACCGGCAGTTTACCCTTAAACCGGTTCGGATTTTTTTCGAAAGCGGCAGCCAGTACATCGGACCTATGTTGAAGAATCTGCTTGTTCATACCGTAATGGACTTGTTCCGGTGTCATCAGGGCAATACCTGAGTGACGATGTTCTTTGTTATACCAGTTGAAAAAAAATTGACAAAATACTCTCGCATCCTGAATTGAACCGAACCTTTCAGGGAACTGCGGACAATACTTCAGCGTTTTGAACTGGGCTTCCGAGTACGGGTTGTCGTTGCTCACGTGCGGGCGGCTGTGGGTTTTGGTTACCCCCAGATCGCCGAGAAGATGCGCAACGGCCTTTGACTTCATACTCGATCCCCGGTCGGCGTGAAGCGTGAGTTGCTCGGCTTCGATTTGCTGTTTGGTACAACTATCGTTGATAAGCCGTTTGGCCAAAGCAGCCTGTTCACGGTGAGCAATCATCCAGCCCACCACATAACGGCTGAAGATATCCATTATCACGTACAGGTAGAAGTAAGTCCACTTTACCGGCCCTTTGAGTTTGGTAATGTCCCACGACCAGACCTGATTGGGTTCGGTTGCCAGCAGTTCAGGCTTGACGTATTTGGGACGTTGAACATGTTTTCTGCGTTCTTTGACACATCCGTGTTCAGCCTCAAGGATCCGATACATGGTGCGAATTGAGCACAGATACCGGCCCTCATCCAGCAGCTTGGCATATACCTGGTGGGGGGCATCGTCACAAAATTGTTCAGAGTGCAGGACATCAATCACTTTTTCGCGTTCCCCGGAACTGAGGGCCAGCGGGGGTGCAGGCCGTTGTGTGCGGTTATTTCCGGGCTGGCTCTTAGAACTGTGATGCCGATAGAATGTTGCCCTGGGCACCTTAAGTGCTTCACAGGCAGCTTTTTTGCCGACATGAGGACATAATTGTTTCGCAGCC
>JAAEOA010000247.1 GCA_024223715.1 bacterium
GAAGTACCCCCAGGCCGAGGATTCTCACCACATCAGAGTCTCCTGTGCAGTCAATAATCTCTTTGGCTTTCGTAATTCGCTTGATACCGCGACCGAGAGATGTGACCTCCCAATAGTCCCCAATCGCCGTTACATCTGCAATGAATTCATGATAATGGAGAATTATCCCGGCCTTTAGGGCTTCCTCTTCAGCAATCGCAGCGTAGATCGGTACGTTGATATAGCTGTAGTAGCTGGGGTTTTCCACCGGTCTTCTCTTTTTATAATCCGGTATGGGAAGGCCTTCAATTTCCTTTGATTTTGTGTACAGCTCCCATGGGATACCGAGAACCACCGGGTTTTCGGTGCTGAAAAAATGGTTCGGCATATACACACCGCCGGCAGTCATCGTGCCCCCCAGCATCGTTCCCGCTTCGATTACGGAAGTTGTTATCCCAGATCTGGCGGCCTGTAATGCAGCAACATGCCCGGCCGTTCCGCCACCGGCAACAACAACATCGACTGTCTCATTGACAGTTTTCATCACTCGGGTCCTTTCATTTTTCATTTTACCAATATCACTTTAGTCCTCAAACCGATAATCTGACTTTTTTGTACTGGAAGATGGCAGATGTTTTACCGCCAATGTCTCTACTTCTTTAAATAGGTTTCCGATACCATACGGTTGCAGCATCACCGGCACCAGCCGATGGAACACTATCAAAAACACAAGACTTAGATTACTCCGTTTTTCTACTGAAATAAAGATTCGCCAGGGCCACCAGTGAGGTGCCCACTATCAGCAGAAACGATATGGCATTGATGACAGGGGTGCTTCCGTCTCGCACCTGAAGGTATAAATTAATCGGCAATGTCGCTTCGTGACCCACCAGAAAAAGGGTGGTGTTGAAGTTTTCAAATGACATCAAAAATGCCAAGGCTGCGGCCCCGAAAATCGCCGGCCGCAGGAACTTCAAGGTGATATACCAGATGACTTCAAATCGGTTAGCCCCCAGGTTTAAAGCGGCTTCTTCAAGGGTGCGGTCAAATTTCTTCAAACGCGCTGAAACCACCAGGGTAACCAATGTGGCAATAAATGAAAACTGGCCCAGCACAACCAGCCAGAATCCGGGACGAAATAGGTCTATATCCACTCCCCAGCTGGTTTCAAAATAGGTTCCCAGGGTATTGCTGAGCAGTAGAATGGAAATCCCCAAAATTACTCCCGGAATGACCAGTGGCGCAAGCATCAGAAAATAAAGCAGTTGTTTAAATCGAAAATCTTCCTGCTCGAACAAAAAGGCGCCACAGGTACCAATTACCGTCGACAGCAAGGTCACAAAAAATGCCACCCGGAAACTCACCCAGATGCTGTCCAGATTGATTCGATCGTGAAAAATTCCAACCCGTTCCGGTAAATTGGCCGTAAACCATTCCAGGGTAAATCCCTTCCAGGGTAAAGATGGGAATTGAGAGTTGTTAAAAGCCAGCACGCAGGTTATCAGCAGCGGTGCAAAGAGAAACGTAAAATACAGAATTACGTAAAACTTAAAAAACCGATTGTAAGTCTTGGAAGTTGGCAGCGTCCGTATCATTGCACTACCTTTTTCAGGTTTTGTCGGGTCAGCTTGAGTCCCAGCCAGACAATCAGCGATGAGAGCAACAGTAACAGAAACCCGAAGGCTGAGCCCTGGTTCCAGTTAAAACTGGCAATAAACTGGTTGTAAATCTGTTCTGTAAACCACAGCGAGTTTTTGCCTCCCATCAAATTGGGGGTCAGATAGTTGCCCAGTGTCAGCATAAATACCACGATGGAGCCGGAAACGATGCCGGGGGTGGCGTGGGGGATGATAATTTTGAACAAAATGCTCCACATATTGCCCCCCAGATCGTAGGCCGCCTCCACCAGGCTGTCGTCCAGGCTCTCCAGCACGGAAATGATGGGAACTACCATAAAGAGCATGGATGTGTACACCAGCCCCAGGATCATTGTGGAATCTTTATAAAGCATTTCAACAGGTTGGTGTAAGATCCCCAGTTTGAGCAGAAAATGGTTGATGACTCCGCTTTCCCGCAGCAAAATCATCCATCCGTAAACCCGGACCAGTTCACTGACCCAGAACGGGAGTAACAGCATAACAAGCAGAAATCCTTGAAATTTTGGGGCCACTACTTTGGTGATATAAAAAGCGAGGGGAAGTGCGATCACTAAGGTAAGAAATGTTACCAGGATGGAGTAAATGGCGGTTCGCACAAATGTCAGCCAATAAATGGGTTCCTCAAAAAAATTTAAATAGTTGTTGAAACTCCAGACCATCTGGCCGTCATCTGTCTCGAAACGAAATGACATCACCAGCAAATCGATTTGCGGCAAAACAATCATCAAAACCAGCCAGAGCAAAACCGGCGACAAGAAAAATAGCAGTGCCCATCGCTTTTGGTTCTTCATGATAAAAAAAGGGTTTTGGGTTCAAAGTTCAGAGGTTCAAAGGTGAGGGTTTCATGGTTCGGAGTTCACTGATCAGGGTGATCTTTATTGGAATTATCAGCGAAACTCGATCGCCTCAACCCTGAACCCCTGAACCTTGAAACTGTTCTTCTCTACCGACTACCTTTTAACCATTGTCCTCAATTCTCAACTTGGGTTTTTTTCCCTGGTACCAAAACAGATGCCCGATTGCTCGTTCCATCCGATTTCTATTTTATCATTCTCTTTGATGTAATCGAACTGCCGGTTTTGCGGCAAGGCGATGAGCAGTTCCGTTTCTGCATCCAGCGGATGGGCCAGGAGTCTGCTGTTGGCCCCGTCAAAGAGAATATCCTTGACGATGATCTCGAAGCGATTCAGATCGGATAAGCTCGGGTCGGGCTTAATCAGCATGGCTTCGGGGCGAAGAAACAGATCGACCTCATCACCCGGCTGCAAAACCTCTCGAAGCTTGGTACGAAATACATTGCCTTCCGACGTTTGCACTTCAGCGATATTTTCAGTGCACTGATGAATTTTGCCGGACCAGGCATTGTTATCACCAACGAACTTGGCCACAAAGGGAGTTTGCGGGTTATTGTACAAGTTCTGGGGGGTATCGATTTGTTCATACACCCCCTGATTCATCACCGCCACATGATCGGACATCACCAGAGCTTCGGATTGATCATGGGTAATGTAGACGAAAGTGGTACCGACTTTTGCCTGCAGTTTCTTCAATTCGACTTTCATCTGCTCCCGCAGCTTCAGGTCCAGTGCGCCCAGTGGCTCATCCAGCAACAAAACGGCGGGTTCCAGCACCAGACATCTGGCAATGGCTACCCGCTGTCTTTGCCCCCCGGAAAGCTGATCAACTTTTTTGGCGCCAAAACCGGTCAGGTCTACCCGTTCCAGGATGGTGTTCACTTTTTCTTCAATGAC
>JAAEOA010000248.1 GCA_024223715.1 bacterium
AGATCTGGCAGATTAAAGAGTGGTCCACGCTAGTCGCCATGCTGGCCTGCTTTGCCTCCCTTGGCCCCCTGGGATTGTTGCTGCTGAGAACGTCTTTTTTCAGTTCGCTGCAATCTCCGGTGTCCGGCAATTATGGGTGCACCGGCAGTTCGTACATCAGACCGGTTGTCATAAACGGCCTGCTCATGTGGCTCTACTTTCCCATCATTTTTGTCCTTTTCGGGGTGCACAAATACCTGGTCCGCATCGACAAAGCATTCCCGCTGATGATGACCAACGGCATTGTCTGGTGGTTTCTGTGGATTAATATCATCGGTTTTGTCTTTTTCAGGAATTGGTTCAAGAAGCAAAATCATGCGCGTGACCTGACCCTGTATGACCTCGGGCTTTCCTATCGCGAAGACCGGTTCGCCCTTGACGGTCTAAAAATTGCCAAAACCATAGTGCTGGCGGCCATTTTGTTTCTCTTCGCCTATTTAATCGAGCATACATTGGAAAGCATTTTTCTGGTTGACTTTCGCTTTATCTTTCCCTTTGCCAGCGATCTGACGCTCCACAGAGCGAAACTCTGGCTCACCTACTTCCCGTTTCTCCTGATGGGTTTTGTCCTGATGGGGATACTTTTGCACGGTCAATTGCGGCGGCCTCAAAAAGCAACCTGGTTGAGGACGTTTGCGACCT
>JAAEOA010000249.1 GCA_024223715.1 bacterium
AATCGGCGTCATCGAGGTGCTGAACAAAATTAATAGTGAATTCAGCATCGATGATAAAGATTTACTCCAGGCCATTGCAACATCTGTCTGTATCGCACTGGAAAATGCGCGATTATACAAGGAAACCGTTTCAATGGCTGAACATGAGCGGGATGTACGTCAGATGTTTCAAAAATTTGTCCCCAAGGAGGTTTTGGATAAGATCATCCATGGCTCCGCCAACGGAAAGCCGATCATTGAAGAAATCAGAACCCTCACTTTGTTGAACATCGACATCAGGGGTTTTTCACAAACAGCCCTTCAAATTGGTTCCCAGAAAACCGTCTCCCTGCTCAACAGCTTTTTCTCGGCCATGGGCGGTATCGTATTCAAGCACCATGGAATTGTCGACAAATACTTGGGTGACGGGTTCCTGGCACTGTTTGGGGCACCGGTTGCCAGTACAAAGGATGCGGATAATGCTGTAGCGGCTGCTTTTGAAATGAAGCACTCACTTCCGGCCGTCAATAAATATTTGAACGAGAAACTAGGCGCTTCCGTGACCATGGGGATCAGTATCCACACCGGTGAAGTTGTTGTGGGCAATATCGGCTTCGAGAAGAAAATG
>JAAEOA010000250.1 GCA_024223715.1 bacterium
AAAGACAACCCTGGTTTTGAAGTGCCCACGAGCATTGGTGACCGGGTGACTCTTGATTTCAAACGCAATCTGAGTGTGGAAACCGATGGCGATTTGGCCGTGGTTACCATCAAACGTCCTGAAGTTCTGAACGCCCTTAATGATCAGACCATGAACGAATTAAACGCCACCTTCGATGAAATTGGTGCCGACGATTCGATCAAAGGCGTGGTCATTACCAGTTACGGTGGATCACTGGCCGGTGCGGACATCAACGAACTTGCGGCCTTAAAAACTCCAGAAGAAGCAGCCGACAAGTGCCGACGGGGCCATGTCATTATGCGTCGGATTGAGAATTTTGCAAAGCCCGTGGTCATGGCTGTCAACGGACCCGTCCTTGGTGGCGGAGCCGAACTTTCCATGGCTTGTCATGCACGTGTGGTAGGACCCGATCTAATGCTCGGTCAGCCGGAAGTGAACCTTGGAATTATTCCCGGATACGGCGGAACCCAGCGTTTACCCCGACTTATTGGCCTGGAAAAAGCAGCAGACCTGCTGCGCACGGCCAAGACAATTGGTGCGGCGGAAGCTTGCAGTCTGGGTTGGGCCACTGGTGAACCGACCAACGATGCCCTGGCCGCGGCCAAGGCTTTAATCGTCGCTCACAATGCAGGCCCAGGTGTTATTAACCCAATTAATACCGGCCCTATGGAAGTGCCAAACACTCTGGACGATGCAGACCTGGGACACCGCTCCCTGGCAATCGACCGAATCCTGACCGATACGCTTTTTGAAGGTTTGAAAACCAACCTCGACGATGGTCTGGAAATTGAAGCGGTTGCTTTTGCCAAATGTAAGAGAACCGTCGATTACGACATCGGCATGGGCAATTTCATTCAAAACGGACCCCGGATTCCCGCGGTCTTTATGCACGAATAAACAGGAGACGAGCATGTCAGATAATAGCCGATCCATTGTCATCCTTGACGGAGGGCGACGTACGCCCCGGGCCGATATTCTTATCAATAACCGGGAACCGGGATTGTTCTCCCGTTTTGCCACCACCGCTCTCGGTGGTCTGGCTATTAAGGCCACTCTCGATGAAACATCTGTCGATAAAAGCCTGATTGGCCATGTAGTTATGGGAATGGCCTCACACAGCCATCGCGACAGCATTTATGGTGCCCAGGGCATGGCCTGGCGCGGTGGTTTGGCTGACGATGTACCAGCCCTGACCGTGGCGAGAATTTGCGGCAGTGGTGCTGAATCCGTGGCCATTGGTATGGAACACATCCTGGCCGGCGTGCGGCACGATCAGGACCGTCCATTTTTGGTCGTCGGTGGTGCCGAAAGCATGCAGTATCCATTCAGTGTATATGGAATGCGCGGCCAGAAGGTTGGTACGGCTATTCAAAAATACGGACCATTGGATCCGCGCGGATTGCCCCGGGGAACCATGTTGCAGGATAGTCTGCTGCTGGGCCTGTACGACCCGGGTGCCAGCCTGGCCATGGCCAATACAGCTGAAGAGCTGGCTCGGCGGTTTGAAATCACTCGCGAACAGGCCGATGCTTTTGGTCATCGTTCTCACATGAATGCCAAAGCCGCCCGCAACGATGGACTGTTCCGTGAAGAAATTGCACCGGTAACTCTTCCCGGAAAAAACGGTGAAGCCGACCAGATTGTCGAACACGATACCCACATTATGGACAACATTAGCATGGCTAAAATGAGCCGGCTATATCCTGCTTTTGAAGCTGGTGGAATTATCACCGCCGGTAACGCCAGCGCTGTTGTCGATGGCGCCGCAGCCATGGTTCTGGGACTTGAAGACGATGCCAAAGCTCATGGAGCAAAACCTCTGGCCAGAGTGCTGGCTGTGGGCACTGCTGCCTGCGATCCTCAAATCATGGGCTGGGGACCGGTGCCTGCCACACGCAATGCACTGGCAAAAGCCGGACTCAAGGGTGAAGACATTGAACACGTAGAACTTAACGAAGCATTTGCCCCGCAAGCCCTGGCCTGCATTCGCGATTTTGCCGATATGGGCATTGATCCGGAAATTGTAAATCCCATGGGCAATGCCATTGCACTGGGTCACCCCCTGGGAGCAACCGGTGCTATTTTAACTTTGACCTGCGCTTATGCTTTGCGTCGTAAGGGTCAGCGTTACGGTATGATAACCATGTGCATTGGCGGAGGTCAGGGAAACACTCTGATTATCGAGTCCATTGCCTGATTTTTTTTAAGGAGAATATTCTCATGGCACTGTCTTATCATTGTCCAAAATGTGATGCCCTTTTGAACCCCAACGAGCGCGTGGTTCTTATTGCCAGTTATAATAACCAAAAGGGTATTGTTTTGATGAGTTCGCAACTTGGCGATTACCAGGTGATTTGCGACAAAGGCTTTTGCCATGAAGTTGCAGCCGGCGATACCATCGATTTTATTTGCCCTGTTTGCCATGGATCTCTTACTGCAAAAAATCACGAACACTTTGCCGAATTGAAAATTGTTAATTCCGAAAAAGAAAACCACGCCCCCTGCCTGTTGCGGTTCAGTCGGGTCAGTGAAGAGCACGCCACCTTCCTCTATGACGGAGACTCGGTTAAAGAGTTTGGAGAAGAAGCAGGCGGTTTTCATGATGAGATGACCATTGAAGGGGACTGGGGCTGGTAAACCCCACATACACATAAGACTATCCCCATTTGCAGCATCAACTGCCGATACAACTGGTAACTTTCAATTGACAGGATCCCTACAATCCTTTAAAGTACATTTCGAACGTTCGTTCTAATTCCATAACTTGTTGATTTTTAACAGACAAGGCTAGGTTTAACTGTGACTTCATCAGCCCGTACCCAAATAGTCGACTGGGCCACCGAAATCTACAATGACCTTGATTTCACTGCTGCTCGCAATTGGCTGGCCGACAAACCAGGCCGCAAAGCTGCCGGTTTTCTTCCCGTATACGCCCCCAAGGAAGTCATTCACGCGGCCGGAATGCTCCCGGTTGGTATTCATGGCCATGGAGCCATTGAAATCATTCGTGGCGATGCCTACTACCAAAGTTATATCTGCCACCTGCCCCGCTCGGTGGTGGAACTTGCCGAATCCAATAGGCTGGATTTCCTTTCCGCTGCCCTTTTCCCCTCAACCTGCGATGTGATCCGCAACCTGTCAGGAATGTGGCAGGTCATGTTTCCGGACATGTATGTCAGGTATCTGGATCTTCCCCAGGTAGCTGACCCAGCCATGGGCGCTCAATTCTGGCAACGGGAATTAAATGTCATTCGCAAAGAACTCAGCCGGTTGGCCGATGTTGATATCAGCGATGAACGTTTGGCAGCATCCATTGAAATATACAACCAGGTCCGCAAAACCATTGCGGACCTTTATGCCATGCGCCGCAAAACACCCTGGAAAATCCCCACTGAAGAGCTCTATCTCTTAATGCGTGCCGGTGAAGTTGTAGCTCCTGAAATTTTCCTGGATCAGGCCAAAGCCTACCTGGCAGCCGCCGAAACCAGCAACGAACGCATTAAAGACCGTACTCGGGTAATAATTGTTGGCTCATTCTGCGAACAGCCCCCTCTGGGTCTTATCAAGACTATTGAAAGGGCCGGTTGTTATATCGTGGACGATGATTTCCTGGCTGGTAATCGTTTCATGACCGCCGATGTGCCCACCGATGGCGACCCGGCAGAAAATCTGGCCACAACGTTTACTTCCAGCGCCATAAAAACCTCTGTTCTCTACGAGGCCGATCCAGACGGCAAGCGCAACCTGATGCAAAAGCTGGCTAAAAAAGCCGGTGCCGATGGCATCATTTTTTGCGCAGCCAGTTTCTGCGATCCGGCCCTTTTGGACCGGCCCATGTTGCGTGAAGGCGCTGAAGCTGCGGGTATTCCCTGCATCGCATTTAAATTTGCCGAGAACTCAGGCCAGTTCCAGCAATTCCGTGAACAGGCCGGTACTTTCAGCGATTCGATTAAACTCTGGGGAGATGCATAATGAGTGAAAAGAAAAAGCCCACACCGGAGGTCTCCCACAAGCAGGCCCAGAAAGATGATTCGATGATCATCCAAAAAGAGATGATTGCCGAACACTACAAACGACTTGAACGGGCTCCCGAAACCAAAGAGCCCGTGGTTTATACCTTCGTGCCTGGAAATCTAACCGAATTGATTCGTTCGTTCGGATGCCTGCCGGTGTTGCCCGAGATTAACGCCCTGCAGTCGGGAATGCGCGGCAAAAGCCGGGACTACATTGCCGAAGCTGAAAAGCGTGGGCACTCGGAAGATGTCTGCACCTACGTCAAGTGCGACATCGGTATGGCCATGGCCGGAAATATTGGTCCCACAGGAACCAAGATTCCCAAGCCGGACTTATTGCTGCTGTCTTACACCGGTTGTTACACCTTCATGAAGTGGTTTGAACTGCTGCGCGAAGAGTATGACTGCCCCTGTGTATTCCTGCATGTTCCGTATCAGGGCGAAGGAAATATTGAACCTGAACACCGGGAATATATGGTCAAGCAAATCAAGGAAGAAGTCATTCCCGCCCTGGAAAAAATTTCCGGCAAAAAGTATGACGAAGATGCTTTGAAAGAGCGTCTCGAACTGAGTGTTAAAGCTGAAGACGATCTGGTCTGGGTTCTTCAATCGGCCATGAACAAACCCTCGCCCATTGACGCCTACTTTGGTGCCGTCTATTACGTGGGCCCAATTTTCAGCGCATTCCGTGGCACTCCCGAAGGTGTTCATTATTACGAAGCCCTGCGCCGTGAAGTGCAAGGCAGGTTGGATGCCGGACTGGGTCCCGTGGCTCCGAGTGGACCCATGGAAAAAGAGAAGTATCGACTGGTCGTCGAAGGCCCACCAAACTGGACCCACTTCCGGGAATTCTGGCAAATGTTTGCCGATGAAGGAGCCGTAGTTGTGGCCTCAACCTACAGCAAGGTTGGCGGCACCTACGACTTTGGTTTCCGCCACAACCCGCAGGATCCTCTGGGCACCATGGGCGATTATTGCGCTGGTTGTTATACCAACCACAATTTACCCGGCCGCATTGACATGCTCTGCCAGTACCTGAAAGACTACGAAGCAGACGGTTTCCTTATTAACTCCGTCAAGTCTTGTAACTCATTCAGTGCCGGCCAGTTGATGATGCTTCGGGAAGTGGAAAAACGCACCGGCCTGCCCGGTGGTTTTATTGAATCCGATCTTGTAGATCCCCGTTATTTTTCCGCCGCCAATATTAAAAACCGTCTGGAGAGTTATCTGCAGATGGTTGAGGCTCGTCGTCTGGGTCAGGCACAGAAAGGTCTTTCAGCATGAGTATAGTTTGTGTCGTAGGAACGGACCTCGGTTCGACCACCACCAAATCAGTCATCCTGGATGAAAAGGGTGATATTATTGGCCGGGGCATTACCAACAGCCGTTCCGATTATGATCGGGCAGCCCAGGTTTCCCGCAGCGAGGCTTTTATTACCGCCCGGTTCAATCTTTTGCAAAAAGAAGTTGAACAAGCAGCCGGCCCTGAGGTTTTAAAACGTCTGTTGATTGCTTTTCGTCTGGAACAAACCCTGGCTCAGCTGGATCGCCTGCACAATCTGGTCAAAGGTGCTGCCGCTTTCGGCGTACCCGGCGGATTGTCTGGTGCAGCCAATGAAGCCATCGATGAAATCATCAGCCGTATTCGCAAAGCGGAACTGGAACGGTTCGACGAAGTGAACCCTGACAAAAGATCAGACTTTTTCCGTGACGCCGTGGGTTCAGCCTGGAGCTCCATTGCTGAGGAAATTGGCGATCCGAATGGCGTCAATTACGACATGCTTCTCGGCCTTTACGACAAGTGCATTATTCAAGTGGAGAACGAACCACTGGCTCTGGGTTTTGGTGACCACATTGACAATGCCCTGGAACGCATTGGTGGCTCAGCGGAAGTTACACTCGGAGTAAAGCATGCCGTTGAAACCGATTTCGATGTGCGCGGAGAAGTTGGCACCGGATACGGCCGCCAGCGTCTGCCGTTTCCCAAGGAAATGATTCGCTCAGAAATTCTATGTCACGGCCTTGGCGCATCGAATATGTTTGGTGGAACCCGTACCGTGCTGGACATTGGTGGCCAGGACACCAAAGCCATTCAGGTTGACTCAGCCGGCATTGTGACCAGCTTCCAGATGAATGACCGCTGTGCTGCCGGTTGTGGCCGCTATCTCGGATACATTGCTGATGAAATGAACATGGGTCTGCACGAACTGGGTCCTTTGGCTCAGAAGAGCACCCACACGGTCAAAATCAATTCAACGTGCACCGTTTTTGCTGGAGCTGAATTGCGCGAACGCCTTTCTCTTGGCGACAAACGCGAAGACATTCTGGCCGGTTTGCACCGCGCCATCATGCTGCGGGCCATGAGTCTGCTGGCTCGCTCCGGCGGTGTGGACGACGAATTCACATTCACCGGTGGAGTGGCCAACAACCCGGCTGCGGTTGCGGCCCTGAAACTCCTGGTTGCCGAAAACTATGGGGACAAAACCCTGAACATTTCTCCCGACAGCATTTACACAGGAGCCCTTGGCGGCGCCATCTTTGCCCACAGGAGTGCAAACTGATGAATACAAACAACGATCCTCAAAGCGCCATTTATTCCGCCGGTATTGACGTTGGCTCGGGTGCGGTAAAAGCTGTCGTCATGGCCATTGAGAATGGACAGGAAAAAGTCCTTTCCAAAGTCAGTGCCCGAATTCGTCGCCGCGATATTAACGATGTTGTTGATGAAGTTTTTAATCAGGCCGTTGCTGAAGCCGGAGTTGAGAGTTTGCACTATGTGGCAACAACCGGCGAAGGCGAAGACATCACTTTTGCCACGGGACACTTTTACGGCATGACCACTCATGCCCGGGGTGCCCTTTTCCTGGACCCCAGGGCCTGCGCCGTGCTGGATGTTGGCGCCCTTCACGCCAGAGCCATGGCCATGGACAAACGCGGCAAGGTCTTGAATTATAAAATGACCAGCCAATGTGCTTCCGGGTCGGGTCAGTTCCTGGAAAACATTGCCCGTTATCTTGGTGTTTCCCAGGCCGATATTGGCTCTCTTTCCCTGGCAGCAGACAAACCCGAAAAATGCAGTGGCATTTGTGCGGTTCTGGCTGAAACCGATGTCATCAACATGGTCTCACGGGGAATTAGTACCGAGAATATTCTGCGGGGAATTCACGAAAGCATGTCTGGCCGCTTTACTCGTTTGTTGCGCTCCCTGGATTATGGTGACGTGATTTTCATGAGTGGTGGCCTGGCTGGCGACAAAGGGCTGGTCAAAGCCCTGTCTGATGAATTTGCCGGATTAAAAAGCCTGAAAGGCCCGTTGCCTGAAATTGCCACCCACGAAGACAGCATTTTTTGCGGGGCTCTTGGGGCGGCTATTTGGGGAGCGTTCCGGTATGGGAAACTGGGACTTGAGGGACCGGGATGGGAAGCGGCTTGATCAGTAAATGATCCGGCTGAATTTCAGATCTGTTTTGACCCTATTCCTGCTTATAAAAAATGAAACCGGGGCCGCGGCAAATGCTGCGGCCCCATTTTATTCTGTATTTCCATATGTGAATTAACTTCGAGATTCTATTTCCTTTTATGAGCAAATTTTTCCCTGAATTTTTGCACCTTCGGATCAATAACCGCGCGGCAATAACCAGCAGTACGGTTGTTGGCGTAATAATTCTGGTGGTAGTTTTCGGCTTTGTAGAAATGTTCAAAAGCCGTCAGCTCGGTCACCACCTTATTGCGATAAACCTTGTCGGCTTCAAGTTGATTGATGACCGACCGGGCAGCGGTTTTCTGTTCCACCGAATGGTAAAAAATAACTGACCGGTATTGGGTACCCACATCGCCTCCCTGACGATTTAACGTTGTAGGATCGTGGATTGTGAAATACACCGCCAAGACTTCTTCAAAAGTTGTCAGCTCAGGTTTAAAGGTGATTTGAATGACTTCAGCGTGGCCAGTATTGCCATCGCAAACCTCTTTGTAGTTTGGGGTTCCTGTGCCGCCGGAATACCCAGACTCCACCAGGGTCACCCCTTCAAGATCTTCAAAAACCGCTTCCATGCACCAGAAACATCCGCCTCCGAGAGTTGCTGTTTCGATTTGGGCCTGGCTTTCCATGGCGAACGCTCCTGTTATTATGATGACGCCAATGAAGATAAAGGCGTTCATTGTTGATTTTTTCATTGTTTCTCCTATGGGGAAGTTAATCCTTTATTTAAGTAAGTATCGGAAAAATTCCCTATTATGCCACAGGAAAAGAAATCCAGGGGGGTTGAGAAACTATTCAACTCATGATACCATACCTTTTTAGTGGGCTTTAAGCGAGTCTAATAATTTGCTATTTAAAAGCAAAGTGGCCCTTTCTCATTTCTGGGAGTCGCTAATGATATTCAGACTTTCTCTTTTACTGAAGCCCTGCCCTGCAATAATCTCTGCAGCCATCATGGTTATTTTTCTCTTTGTGGCTCACCCTGCCAAATGCGAGGTCATCAATGAAGACTGGAAAATGATTGCCGGCGACGGTGGTTCCGGTTCCCAATTTGGTGTGTCCATTGCTATCAACGATGGGCTCATTTGTATTGGAGCCTACAAGGATGATAACAATTTGACTGAAGCAGGAGCAGCCTACCTCTTCAGCGCCACCACTGGTGAAAAGCTTTTTCGCCTTGATGAAAACAACGCCCAGGGTGGAGATCATTTTGGAATTTCGGTCGACATTGGAAATGGCATGGCTGCAGTTGGCTCTCACGGTGCATACAATAATCCTAGTGCGGTTTTTCTTTTCTCGTTGGCCACCGGAAACCAAATACGAATGATTCAACCGTCTGACAGCGATTATGCTGGCTTTTTTGGAGCCTCATTGGCAATGGAAAACAACCTCCTTGTGGTGGGTGACCCAGATGACGATGACAACGATTCTAACTCCGGTTCCGCTTATATTTTTGACAATACAACAGGTTCTCAACTCCTAAAACTCCTTCCCAGCGACGGGGCTAGTTTCCAATATTTTGGCACATCAGTGGACATGGATTCAGGACTCGTGGTAGTAGGAGCACTGCAGGACGACGACAACGGAGTTTCGTCAGGTTCGGCTTATATTTTTGATGCGACCACCGGAGAACAACTTTTTAAATTAGTTGCCGACGATGGTGAACCCTTCGATCACTTTGGACATAGTGTTGCTATTGATGATGGCATGGTTGCCGTAGGCGCTCCCTGGGAGTCTGTTGAAGTTGGTGCCGTTTATGTTTTTGACGCCAGTACCGGTGAACAAGTCTTCAAAATTGTGGCCAACACTGGGGCCGAGAATGATGAATTCGGTGATTCAGTTGACATCGATAACGGAATATTGGCTATAGGTGCTCCTGGCCGTAGCGACAATGGCTTAAGCTCTGGAATTGCTTACCTCTATGACTTGTCCACTGGTGAACAAATCCATCAGGTTTTTGCCACTGATACTGATCTTTTGGATCATTTTGGAACATCAATTGCTTTGCATGGAGGCATGCTGGTAAGTGGCGCAGATTTTGATCGAACCAATAACGTTTTTGTCGGTGCTGCTTATGCATTCAGCTTTAGCCATGGCGGTGTTTCGTCGGCCCCGGTTTCGGCTTCAGGTATTAATTTGTACCCCAACTACCCCAATCCATTCAATCCTGGCACTACCATTGGGTACAGTCTTGAACAGGATGGGCTTGTTGAGTTGGCCGTATATTCCCTTAAAGGTGAGTTGGTTCGGGTTTTGGTTAACCGTTGGCAGACTTCAGGTGTAATGCATTCCGCCTTTTGGGATGGAAAAGACTCATTCGGCCGAACCCAGGCCAGTGGAGTTTATTATTCCCTGTTAAGAAGTAAAGACCACGTGCACAAACAAAAAATGGTCCTTCTGAAGTAATGGCTACAACTCTACCTGGCAAAAGGCCCAATGGGATGTTGCTACCGGTGCTCCCCAAAGCACGAACTGATACTTTTTAAGTCCGCAGGACCGCCTCAGGTATTCTTCGCGATCCAGGCTCATTTCGATTATGCTTTGTGCTACTGTTTTCGGATTGCATGAGAAACGTTTGGAATACTTCAAGATGCCTAAAAATTTCGAACTCCTGGCACCCGGCGGTGATCTGGATTCCATAAAAGCTGCAATTGCAGGTGGAGCCGACGCCATTTACTGCGGCTTAAGCCATTTCAACGCAAGAAACCGGGCCAAAAATATTTCTTTTGAAGACTTTTGCAGAGTCATCAAACTGGCCCACAACAACCATTGCCAGGTTTTTCTGACTCTCAACATCATTATTCTGGAAAGTGAATTCCCCACTCTCATTAAGCTGCTAAATAAGTTAGCAAACAAAAGAGTCGATGGAATCATTGTCCAGGACCTGGGTTTGTTTTATCTGCTGTCCACCTATTTTGAAAATCTTGATGTCCATGCCTCTACCCAGTGCACAACACACAACAGTGGGCAAATAAATTTCCTTAAAAAACTGTCGGTTACCAGAGTTAATCTTTCCAGAGAACTAAATATCCAGGAGATAAAAGATCTGACTGAATCAGCTCATCAAAACAACATTTTGACAGAAGTTTTTGTGCACGGCTCCTACTGCATCGCTTTTTCCGGACTCTGTAATATTAGCTCGGTTGTCAGTGGTAAATCCGGCAATCGGGGTCAGTGCAGCCAACCCTGCCGAGACCAATACCTGACTACTTCAGCCGGCAAGGATTTCCCGCTTAACATGAAAGACAATTCCGCGTTTTTTGATCTGGATAAGTTGTCAGATGCAGGAGTGGATTCACTTAAAATTGAAGGGAGAATCAAAAAGTTCCACTATGTATATACCGTCGTAGATTGCTGGAGAAAACAACTCTCCCGCTATTACAGCCAAAACCAAACCCAGGGTGACAGCAGCAATCTTTATAAAGTTTTTAACCGCGATTTTTCAAACTCGTATCTGACTGGGAAAATTGGCAGTGACATGTTTATTGATAATCCCTTCGACAATTCACTTCAACACCTATCCCAACTGCGGGGGCATTCTGAAGATAAGCAGGTATTCAGCCAGGAACTGTATGATGAAAAAGAAGAAATGGTTAAAATTGCCCAGAACAAAATCCAGGATCTAGTTGTCGAAAAAACGCCGTTAACTCTCAACATTTCCGGGAAGATAAATTCACTGCTGAAAGTGACCATGGAAATCGCCGGGAAATCCTTTGATTTGTATTCTGAAAGTAACCTCATTGCAGCCGACCGGCACTGTATTAAACGCAGCAGTTTGCAGAAAAGATTTAGGCTGCTGAACACGGAAGAATTTTTTATTCAAGACTTGAACCTGGACCAACTTCAGGACGGCCTCTTTATCCCATTTCCCGAACTTTCTTCTATGAGTAAAAGAGCTCAGTTTATTTTGAATGGTGAACGGGACATCGTTGCCCCGATTGACCTCCCCGTTTTGAAGAAGGAAACTGAACGGAAGATCAATCCGTCTCTGTCGATATTGATTTCGTCTCCCGCGGATCTGAACCTGTGCGAAAGAACTTCGACCGATGTCTACTACGAGTTGCCGAGTTGCTTCAAAAGCAGTGATCCTGAACTTGAAGATCTATTCCTGAAAAATAAAGATCTGATCCCCTGGTTTCCGCCAATTCTCATTGGAGAAGATTTTAATGCCGCGGCAAATTTTCTGAAGCGCATTCAGCCTAAACGTATTGTTACGAACAATACCGGCATTGCTTATTCAGCTTTTGAAAACGGAATCCCCTGGATAGCGGGACCTCATCTTCAAACAGCCAATTCTTTCACCCTGCAGGCAATGAAGGAAAAGTTTAACTGTTGTGGAGCTTTTCTTTCCAATGAACTCAATAAAAACCAAATCGAAAAAATTGCCCCACCAGCCGATTTCAAACTCTACTATAGCATCTATCATCCCAT
Organism: bacterium; assembly: GCA_024223715.1. GTDB lineage: Bacteria > Krumholzibacteriota > Krumholzibacteriia > LZORAL124-64-63 > LZORAL124-64-63 > LZORAL124-64-63. The sequence continues at coordinate 11,947 of JAAEOA010000250.1, forward strand.
TCTTCTGATGACCAGTAGACAGTGCCTGTTTCTTCAGGTTACCGGTTGCTCAAAAAGCACTATCGATAGTTCTTGCCTGCCGGAATGTACCAAGACTGCTTCAATTGAGAATTTGAAGGATGCCTCTTTCCTGATTGATAAACAACCGGGTGATTATAACTCCCTTTTCAACAGTAAAAATCTACTGAATTTAGATATACTCGACGATTTGCCCGATTTTTTCAGCGGGTTTATGATTGATTTGCGGGATATTGGCACTGAAACTGATGTTGGATTGAACAAGGCGGAAATAGTAAACCTATTTGACGACAGTTTAAGCCATGACCCTGAGGCAAAAGAGTTTCTTAAGCAAACAATAGGTCCATGGACAAACGACCAGTACAGACGTGGGCTTTAAGATTCTGGCTTTAAGATTCTGGCGTAAAAATTCTGGCTTTAAGAAGCCAACCACCGCCTATTCCACCGATCCGCCCAAAGAAGACAACAACTTAGTCCGATATTTTTCAAAAGCCCTTTTCCCCTCATCAGTAAGCGAATAAGCCGTACGAGGTTTTTTCTCTACAAAAGATTTTTCCACCGCCACATATCCAGCCTTTTCCAACTTGGCCATGTGAGTGGACAAATTCCCCCGCGTGAGCGCTGTTTGCTCCATCAGAAAAAGAAAATCCACTTCATCCACTACATATAGAAAAGAGACAACGGCCAAACGCCCCGGCTCGTGAATAATTTTATCCAACCCGGTCAGGGTTTGTGATTTTTCCGGTGATGGCTCAGACCTGTTCATCAGTTTCCTCCACAGGCTGAACGGGATGAGTGCGCAGGAAATTCAGAAAAATTGCCAACCCCATAAGCAGGCATAACAATCCCATTCCCAGGGCCCAGCGGGAAATGCCCGTATATACCGATTCAACATTCATCATGGAGCAGGATACACCCCACCCAATGCAGGCCAGAAACAAGAAATAGTGCCTCTTGAACCCTGATTTTTGTGCCGCATACAAAAAGCCCCCGGAACAAAAGCCTCCCGTAATGGCTGGCATCCATTTCATCCAATAGTCCCAGCTGCTCACTTCGCCAAAGGCCAGAAGCCCCGCGCCCACCACAAAAACAATGATTCCCAGATAGCGCAAAACCCCCAGACCAAATTCCCGGGGCGATTCTTCATCTGTTTTCAACTTTACGTACCCGATGCGAGGGTAAGTGAATCGTTCTTTGAAAAGCTTCACGCCCCAACGGGCCGGAAAGATGAGCAATGCCGGCGCCCAGGCCAATTGGGGAGTGATCACGGCACGGGCAATAAAGAACAGCATGATTCCCATGAAAAATTCAAGGAGGCCATCCTGGGCATCGTATCGATAGGCTTGGCGCTTAATACGGTTCAGATCTAAAGAGTTTTCCATCATTACTTCTTTCGTTCTTCCAGCCACATACAGCGCAAACTGGTTTGTATATCATATCGGTTTGTAACGCAAACTGTCAAGAAAAAAGAATTCAAACGAAATGAACCCCAAAACAAACAGCTAAAAACCACATAACCATGCGATTACCTCCCACAAAAAATTCTTGTATCATACATTTGTTATCAAAACATGCCATTCGCTCAAGGTGAGACCCAAACCGCAGGTGAAACCATGATTTCCCCAGGCCCAACAGTTAACAAACCTTCGCCCCTAAAACGAGTCGGCCTTCTACTCATTGTTTTTGTGTTTGTGATCTCTGGCCAATCCCTATCCCAAATCACATACGATGATTTTGAAATTATTCCCGACGATGCTGCTGCGGGCGATCAATTCGGCATGTCCGTGGACATAGATGATGGCATCATTGCCGCCGGTGCACCCTTCCACCAGGACAATGGTTGGCGATCCGGAACAGCCTATCTTTTTGATGCGGCGACAGGAACCCAGCTCTTCAAGCTTCTGCCCGATGACGGAGAAAGTCGTCATGGCTTTGGCCATGCCATTGCTGTTGGAGATGGCATTGTCGCCGTTGGGCCGTATCGTGACGATGACCTCGGCAACAACACCGGCTCGGTTTATATTTTTGATGCGGAAACGGGACAACAAATCAGCGAAATTTATGCAGGAGATCCCTCCCACCAAGAAGAGTTTGGCAGTGCAGTTGCCATTGACGACGGAATTCTCGCTGTTGGTGCTCATAAGGATTGGTATAATGACGGGGCAGCTTATCTTTTTGATGTGGCAACTTTACAACAGCTCCACAAATTGGTCCCCTCAACTGTATTTCTGGGAGATGATTTTGGCGGATCTATTGATATCAGTGACGGTAAGGTTGCCGTAGGCGCAAAAGATAGTGAAGATAATGGTACAGCCTCTGGCTCCGTTTTTCTTTTCGATGCATCAACTGGGGAACAAATCACAAAATTCCTACCCGGTGATGGCGCCTGGGCCGATCACTTTGGCTTAGATGTTGCCTTGCAAAATGGAGTTTTGGTTGGGGGAGCAGATGGGGCCGATAACGTTGGCCAGGGATCCGGAGCGGTTTACGCCGTTTCGTATGAGGCTGGAGGGACTTCCGATGTTCCTGACGCTTCAGATAATCCGGCAAACCTGGTTCTGCATCCCAATTACCCAAACCCCTTTAACCCCAGCACAACCATCAGTTACAATATTAAGAAGGATTGCCACGTAAAATTGGAAATCTATTCCATGCGGGGCCAACGGGTGCGCACTTTGGTTGACGGTTGGCAAACATCCGGAGTTCGCCAAACTGTAGTTTGGAATGGCCAGGATGCTTCGGGCAAGTCATGTCCAGTGGCGTTTATTATGCGCGATTGCGCGACGGCTCAGAAACGGTCATGAATAAAATGGTTTTATTAAAGTAGATTATTTCTTCAATATTTTACAGGAAGGCCCCCGTCCCAATAGTGGGTACGGGGGCCTCAATGCAGAACGGAAGAATGGCATAATAAAACAGCCTATATTCCAGATTTATTGATCCTTCACACTGATATTATCCACATAAAAAGTTCCGGGACCATCGTTCCAACTGGCAAAGCTGATGTGGCTTATCTTGTTGGGTGTCCTTCCTTTACTGTAGAAAGACTCCAACTCGAAAGCATCGACAACGCCATCAATAGTCACCGCGTAATAACCCTCGGGAATGTTAGCTTCCACTTTTATAGTGTACCAGGTGTTCAGATCCAGGTTTTCAGCCACCAGAGTGCGGTCAGCCCACTTGTTGCTGCCTTCCCGGGCAAAAAGATTAATTTTCCCCGGTTCGGTGGAGTTTTCGAAGCCCAGGAAGACAAAACGCTCTTTCCCGGTACTGTTTGGACCACCTTTTTTGTCTTTAACCCGGCCAAGGAACATAAAACCACTGCGGTTGTGTTCCGGAAGAATTTCTTTGACTAAAATATCGTAACTGGCTGAGACAGCCAGCTTTTGAGGTTCAGCCAAGCGGTAGCTCAAATAGGTATTCCACTCGGGACTGCCAATAATAACAGCTTTTTTGGTCTTGTTGCCCTTGATGTTTTTCTTGCTAAGCTTCAGTAAGTCGCGGCCTGCATCTGTGTCGTGGCGACTTTCGTACCAATCGAGGCCCTTGCTGTCTTTACGCAGGTCCTTACCGTTTTTTACGTCTTCAAAATCACCATTGGGAACCAATTCGGCAGCCAAAGCCTGACCCAAACCGGAGACAAGAAGAACGATCACGAACAGGAAAAACGGGCGAAAACGAATCAACATTTTGGTTCCTTCCAAAGGAGTAGGAGCGGAAATTATGGTCCACTATTAGAAATCATGGGGAATTATACAACATGTAGGTTGAGGAAATCCTCCCTTTTGTGTTACTTATGGGCAGAAATTTTGGGGCTCAATGAATAAAGCCCTGCCGCTGCCAACTTCAGGACGGTGCCACGTTGCAAGATTCATCACCTGCTATATCCAGAAAAAACTCCGGAAATACGCCCAAACACGATTCTATTGCCGTTGTTGACTTTGGCGGCCAGTACGCCCACCTGATTGCCACCAAGGTGCGCCGCAGTAAAGTCCTGGCGGAAATTCTGCAACCTGAAGATCCTATTGAAGACTTCCGCAAATATAAAGGCATCATCCTTTCCGGCAGCCCGGCCCTTTCCTCTTTTGGAGAAGATTCCACCTATACCAAAGAAATTTATGACCTGGATGTTCCCATTCTCGGTTTCTGTTTTGGACACCAGGAAATTGCCAAGCACTATGGCGGTACGGTGGTCAACGGCAAACAGGAATGGGGCCATGCCGATTTGCACATCCAGCGCGAGCATCCGCTTTTTGCCGGACTGGACAAGGTGGAACAGGTTTGGATGAGTCATTTTGACTCGGTTACCGCTGTTGGTCCCGATTTTGAAGAACTTGGCTATACTATTCTCGGCGAAGGAGGAGCACCTCACCACTTTGCGGCCATCGGCAGCGACAAACTGCGTCGGTATGGCTTCCAGTACCATCCTGAAGTGGACGATACCCTGCACGGCGACGAGATGATTGCAAACTTCGTCCTAAAAATATGCGAGTGTGCCCCCACCTGGACCATGGACAGCTATGTGGCCGATCAGGTGGAAAAGATTCGTGACCAGGTGGGCGACGGCTCGGTATTTTTGCTGGCCAGCGGTGGTGTGGATTCCACTGTGGCGGCCCGACTCTTTGGTGAAGCCCTCGGCCCGGACCGCCTTCACCTGCTGCACGTTGACAATGGCCTGATGCGCAAAGACGAATCTGCGGCAGTAGTGGAAATGTTCACTGAATTGGGTCTGGATAAAAACTTCCACTTCATTAATGCCACCGATACGTTTCTGAAAAATTTGGAAGGCATGACCGAGCCCGAGCAGAAGCGGCGCAGCATTGGCGATACTTTCATTGAAGTCTTCGAGAGTGAAGCCCGACGACTGGGCATTGAAGATCATTTGCTGGGCCAGGGCACCATTTATCCCGATACCATCGAAAGTGGTGCAACCAAACGGGCCGATACCATCAAGACCCATCACAACCGGGTGCCCATTATTGAAGAGATGATCGCCGCTGGGAAAATTATTGAGCCCCTGGCCGATCTGTATAAGGTGGAAGTTCGGGAATTGGGCGAAATGCTGGGAATTCCCCACGACATGATTTGGCGGCATCCGTTCCCCGGCCCCGGTCTGGGAGTGCGCCTGCTGTGCAGCGATGGTGTGGTCAGTGACGAAGAGTCTTTGAACAAAATTGGGCCCGCCGTTTCTGAAAGCCTGGCCAAATTTGGTTTGCAGGGTGTGCCTTTGCCTATCAAATCCGTTGGCGTGAAGGCTGACCTGCGCTCTTATGAGCATCCGGTTCTCATTCATGGGGCTGCCACTTACGAGACTCTGGCCGAAGCCTCTGGCACAATTCACAAAACCGTAGACGGCATCAACCGGACGTTATGGAATTTGAGCCCTGAATTACCCGGTCAAATGCGGACCCTGGCCGCCACCATGACCCCGGACCGGCTGGATCTTCTGCGGGAATGCGATGCCCTGATGATGGACGGCCTGCGCCGACACGGGCTTTACGATGAAATCTGGCAATGCCCTACAGTATTGGTTCCTCTGGAAATTGATGGAAAAGGCCGGGAGCTGTGCATTCTGCGCCCCATTCACAGCGAAAGGGCAATGACAGCAACTGCTGGCCGCCTCCCTGAAAAACTGCTGAACGAATTGCGGGAGTCTATACTTCGATTACCGGGCATCAGTGGTTTGGCCTATGACCTGACCAGCAAACCTCCGGGGACCATTGAATGGGAATAACTTGATGTTATCAACATATTTAGCCCAGACATTCTGTCTGGGCTTTTTTTTGGAAAATACCTGTCCAAATCTGTTCATAATCCTTGACGCACAATTTTTTTTACGATATAAACAAAGTTGGTTTTGGTGATTTCAGTGTTAGCGGTGCCGGGAATAAACTATCTTTCAGTTATACAGGATTTCATTTTTGACTCCCTGTCTGCGTCCTGGTGTCCCTTCAATCTGAAGTACAGTCCATGGAGAACTGAATATGAGTGTTGGAAAATCAAGCATTCGCAAAGATGTGGTCGCCAAGGTGACCGGCAAGACCCGATTTACTGACGACTTCACCATGGCTGGCATGCTGCACGCCAAATATGTGCGCAGCCCCATTGCCCACGGTATGGTGAAAAGCATCGATAGCAGCGCCGCCCTGGCCATTGATGGTGTCGAAGCAGTATTTACTCATGCCGATGTTCCCAAAAACGTATTTCCCACGGCCGGTCATCCTTATGCCCTGGATCCCAATTATCAGGATGTGGCGGACCGTCTGCTGCTGACAGACCATGTTCGCTATCACGGAGATGAAGTGGCCATTGTGGTGGCCCGTGACCATTTGAGTGCTGAACAGGGCGCTCGGTCGGTCGTTGTTGAATATGATGAATTGCCTGTGTGTGTCACTTCAAAAGCCGCCCTGGCCGATAACGCACCCGCCATTCACGAGGGTGGCAATACCATCAAATCAACAACTTTTGAGTTAAATGGTACTCTCAGTGAAGCTGAAAAATTGGCAGACGTTGTAATCGACGACTCCTTCACCACTCCCATAATTCTGCACTGCCATTTGGAAAACCATCTTGCCTTCGCCTACATGGATGACAACGACCATATTGTAATTGTCAGTTCCACCCAGATCCCTCATATCTGCCGGCGCATTGTGGGTCAGGCCCTGAGCATGCCCTGGAGTAAAGTCCGGGTCATAAAGCCCTACATTGGCGGCGGTTTTGGCAACAAGCAGGATGTGGTTCTTGAGCCCATGGCTGCTTTTCTGACCACAAAAATGGGCGGCGCTCCGGTAAAAATTGAACTGGAACGGGAAGAAGGCCTCATAGCCACCCGCACCCGCCATTCATGGTCCATGTCCAACCGGGCAGGCCTGACAAAAGACGGCCTTTTGAAGTTCATGGATATTAATGTCATCTCCAATACCGGCGCTTATGCTTCACACGGCCACTCCATTCCCATGGCTGCAGGCACCAAATCCTGCAATTTGTATCCTCGCAGTGTAACTCGTTTTAACGCCACATCTCACTACGCCAACATTCCCGCGGCCGGAGCCATGAGGGCTTATGGTTCCCCCCAGATCTTCTTTGGCATTGAAGGTTTGCTTGAAGATGCTGCCCGCCAACTGGGAATGGACTCGGTCGATATTCGTATCAAAAACTCTGCGGTTCAAGGTGATGTTTCGGCCAAAACCGGTGACAAGGAACATTCAGTAGCCATGGTTGAATGCCTGGAAAAAGGCCGCGAGCTTATTAACTGGGATGCCAAAAAGGAAAAGTATGACCTGCAAAAAGGCTCCGTTCGTCGTGGGCTTGGAGTCGCCTCGTTCAGTTATGGGACAGGCACTTATCCTGCTTGCGTAGAAATTGGAAGCTGCCGCCTGGTGCTGAATCAGGACGGTACGGTACACATGCAAATTGGGGCCACGGAAATTGGGCAGGGTTCGGACACGGCTCTGGCCCAAATGGCAGCTGAAACCCTTGGCCTTGAATATGACAGCGTTCATGTTGTTTCGGTTCAGGATACCGATGTGACACCATTCGACACCGGAGCCTACGCTTCGCGCCAAACCTATACCGCGGCTCCTTCGATCCACGAAGCGGCTTCCATGCTGAAAGAGAAAATCCTCAATTATTGTCAGACCATGACAGATGAGGAGATATCCGGGATTGACCTGGTGAATGGAAAAATTATCAGCACCGATCAGCAGACCGTGGTCATGGATCTTAGCGACCTGGCCATGGACACTTATTACCACAAGGATCGTGGTGGTCAGCTGAGTGCTGAAAGTTCAGTTAAAACCAGAACCAATGCTCCGAGTTACGGCTGCACTTTTGTGGACCTTGAAGTGGATATCGAAATGTGTACGGTGCAGATCAAAGAGATCATCAACGTGCATGACGCAGGGAAAATTATCAACCCATTGGCAGCCGACGGACAAGTGCACGGTGGTATGGCCATGGGTCTGGGCATGACTCTGTTCGAAGAGCTGCTCATTGACCCGGAAAGTGGCTGGATTTATAACGGCAATCTGCTCGATTACAAAATCCCCACTGCAGTGGATATTCCCGAACTGAGCCATGCCTTTGTGGAGACCCCCGATCCGACCAGTCCTTATGGCAACAAATCTCTGGGTGAACCCCCAACCATTTCCCAGGGTCCCGCCATTCGCAACGCCATTTTAGATGCAACGGGAGTAAAAATTAACGAAATGCCCATGACTCCCAAAGTCCTATACAAATACTTCAAAGCCGCGGGGATCGTTGACACCCCAGAGGGAGCGTAAAATGTTTCCCATTAATAAATACCATTATGCCGAGAGTGTGGCCGATGCCGTAAAGGCTTTGAGTGAAGACCCCAAAGCCATGGTCATTGCTGGCGGAACCGATGTCCTGGTTCGTCTGCATGGTGGCAACAGTGATTACGATCATCTGGTGGACATCAACCACCTCGATGAATTACGCGAAATAAAAATGGACGACGAAGGTAATGTTTTTATTGGTGCTCTGGCTTGCTGCAGTGACATCATCAATAACGAACTTGTGCAGAAACATCTGCCCATGGTTGCCGAGTCGTTGTCCACCATTGGCGGGCCGCAGGTTCGAAACAGTGCCACCATGGGCGGAAATATTTGCAATGGAGCAGTCAGTGCTGACAGTGCCTGTGCAGCTCTTGCTTACGAATTGGATCTGGTTATTGAAGGCACTAATGGGCAGCGCGTGGTCTCCATCAATGGTTTCCACACCGGCCCGGGGCGAACAATTCTGCAACAGGGCGATGTATTGACCAGCTTTGTTGCCCGGCCGGAAAACTACCAGAACATTTCCGCATGCTATAAGAAGTACGCCATGCGCGGGGCCATGGACATTGCCACCATTGGTTGCGGTGTGGCCCTGAAGATGAATAATAATGTTGTCGAGACCATCAAAATTGCCTTCACCGTGGCCGCTCCCACTCCCATTCGTTGCAGCCAGGCTGAAAGTATTTTACAGGGACAACCCCTCACTGAAGAAAATCTGAACCGGGTGGCCGTGGCCATTGAGCAGGATGTCAACCCGAGGACATCATGGCGGGCGAGCAAGGAATTCCGCTTGCACATTATTAAAACCCTGGCCAAAAAAGAAATACTGCGGGCAGCGGAAATTCAGGGAGGCGTGCAATGAAAAAAATTGTGAACCTAAAAATGAACGTCAACAAGCGCGATTATGACCTCGATGTTGACGTGCGAAAATCCCTGATGGATATTTTGCGTGAATTGGGTTTGACCAGTGTTAAGCACGGTTGTGGTGTTGGAGAATGCGGTGCCTGTACTGTTTTGATTGATGGCATTCCTGTCGATTCCTGCCTCTACCTTGCTGTTTGGGCCAAAGGAAAATCGGTTCGCACTGTTGAAGGCGAAGGTGCCAATGGCCAGCTGACCGTGATACAGGAAGCCTACGTGAAAGAGGGCGCCGTACAGTGCGGGTTCTGCACTCCGGGCCTGATTATGAGCAGCACAGCATTTCTTGAAAACAATGACCGTGATGATTTAACCAGTGAAGAAATCAGGAAAGCCCATGCTGGAAATCTGTGCCGCTGCACCGGATACCAAACTATTGTTAATGCGGTGAAAGTTGCTTCAAAAAAATGAATCCAAGCATTCACCAAACGACTGCCATTAGAGGACGTTTTCTGGATGTTTCAGCAGTAACTAATAACCTGGACCAAATTGAGAATAACGTCCGATATCAAGAAGACGGTCTGCTGATTATCAGCGATGGTTGCATAAAATTCTTTGGTGACTGGCAAACCGGTCAGGAAGAAATCCCCAATCACTGCACGATTCTCCACTATAAAGACAAACTGATCGTCCCCGGCTTTGTTGATACACACATCCACTTCCCCCAGGCTGAGATTGCCGGTTCGTATGGCGAACAACTGCTGCAATGGCTGGAAAAGCACGCTTTTCCTGCTGAAAAGCAATTCGGCCATTCTGGGTATGCGGCCGAAACGGCCGACTTCTTCATCAATCAATTACTCAGCAATGGCACAACCACGGCTGCTGCTTTCGGGTCGGTTCATCCGGAATCGGTTTCCGCTTTGTTCGAGGCTGCCCAAGAAATTGATTTGCGCCTCATTGCAGGGAAAGTAATGATGGACAGGAACGCTCCGGCTGAGCTGCTGGACTGTGCCAGTTCAAGTTACGAAGAAAGCAAAAAACTGATTGAGAAATATCATGGCACAGGTCGTCTTTCTTATGCCATTTCGCCCCGGTTTGCACCCACATCCACTGCCGATCAACTGGATGCCGCCGGTCAGTTGAAAAAGGAATTCCCTGATGTTTATGTGCAAACCCATCTCTCGGAAAATCATGAAGAAATTCAGTGGGTGAAGAAGCTTTTCCCTCAACGAGAAAACTACTTCGATGTTTATCAGCACCATGGGCTGACCGGGCCCCTCAGTATCTTTGGACATTGCGTTCATCTTGAGGAACTGGAATGGCAAAAGATCCAGGAAACCGACTCCGTTATTTCATTCTGCCCCACTTCAAATCTTTTTCTGGGCAGTGGCTTGTTTGATATGAAAAAAGCCAACGATCATAAAATTCGGGTTGGATTGGCTACAGATATTGGCGGAGGAACGTCATACAGCATGCTAAAAACCCTCGCCGAAGCCTATAAAGTTTTACAATTGCAAGGACAGAATTTCTCTCCCTGGCAAGCCCTGTACACCGTAACTTTGGGCGGTGCCCGGGCTTTATCTCTGGACCACCTCATTGGCAATTTTGACCCGGGAAAAGAAGCAGACTTTGTGGTGCTGGATCCATGCGCTACCAAACTGCAGGCCCGGCAATACGAAAGAGCGGAGAACCCGGCGGATCTGTTTTTCAGCCTGGTTACTCTTGGCGATGATAGAAGCGTTTCCCATACCTATATCAATGGCTCCCTGGTATATGAACGCCCAGGCAGCATAACCGCTCAGGAGACTTAATGACCAAGCAACCTCCACGACTGCAATTGAAGGGTATGACCAAAATTTATCCTACGGTCGTGGCTAACGACTCAATTGATTTGAACATTGCTCCTGGAGAAATCCACGCCGTTTTGGGGGAAAATGGCGCGGGAAAAAGCACTCTCATGAAAGCCATTTATGGTGTAGTCAAACCCGACCGGGGTGAAATTCTCTGGAACGGTGAGGTTGTCGACATTCACAATCCAGCCTTTGCCCGCAAGCTTGGCATCGGTATGGTGTTTCAGCATTTTTCATTGTTTGAAACCCTGACTGTTACCGAAAACATTGCTCTGGCCATGGATGACTCCAAAGATATGGAGTCTCTGGCCGTGCGCATTAAAGAAGTATCTGAAGAATATGGTCTGCCCCTTGACCCCAACCAATTGGTGCACTCCCTTTCAGTGGGCCTGCGGCAGAGAGTGGAAATTATTCGGTGCCTGTTGCAGAAACCGACTCTGCTGATCATGGATGAACCCACCTCGGTCCTTACGCCACAAGCTGTGCGTACAATGTTCGAGACTTTGCGCCGGATTGCTGCTGAAGGTTGCTCTATTTTGTACATCAGCCACAAGCTTGATGAAATTCTGGAACTGTGCCACAGCGCGACTATCATTCGGAATGGAAAAGTTACCGGCTACGCCAATCCAAAAGAAGAAACAGCATCCAGTTTGGCCAAAATGATGATTGGCAAAGAACTGCCCGTCTGTTCCCGGGAAAAACCGGAAGTTGACGGCGAGGAATGCCTGATCATCAACAACCTGAGCAAAGAGGCCGATGATCAATTTGGAACCGACCTGCAAAATATTAATTTTTCTGTCAATGGCGGCGAGATTGTGGGCATTGCCGGAATTTCCGGAAACGGGCAGCAGGAATTGCTCTATGCCATTAGTGGGGAGCACCCCTCGAATAATAACCAATGCATTGTGGTAAATGGCAATGCTGCGGGCAATATGGATCCCGATCAGAGACGAAATCTGGGGTTGGGGTTTGTTCCGGCGGAACGCATTGGACGTGGTGCTGTGCCGGGCATGTCCTTATCCAACAACGCGATTCTTACCGCTCATCGTCATGGCATGGTCGACAAAGGATTGCTGAAACCGGAGATGGCTTCAGATTTTTCCCAAAAATGCATTACCGATTTTGCGGTAAAGTGCGGATCCAAAGCCGACCCTATTACCAGCCTCTCGGGCGGAAACATCCAGAAATACATTACCGGTCGGGAAATACTGCAGACACCACAACTGCTTGTGGTTGCTCAACCCACCTGGGGTGTGGACATTGGCGCGGCCAATATTATTCGCCAGGCCATGATTGATTTAAGAAACAATGGTTCCGCCATTCTGGTTGTGTCTGAAGAACTGGATGAACTCTTTGAAATTTGTGACCGGCTGGTGGTTATGGCCGAAGGTCGGGTTTCACCATCGCTTACCGTCAATGAAACCAGCAAAGAAGAAATTGGTCTGTGGATGAGCGGAATGTTCCCCGGAGGCCCTTCCGAAGATTCGAATAAAACTGAAGCCAACGAGGCAGGATAATATGCTTTTTAAAATTGAAGCTCGCCCCGAGCCATCAAAAATCATGAAGTTTTTATCGCCACTGGTGGCTGCGGCTCTCATGCTTTTCAGTGGGCTAATTATTTTCAGTCTGTTGGGAAAAAATCCGATTGAAGCCTTTCATGCGTTTTTTGTGGAGCCGGTCAATGACCTATACGGCATGGGCGAGCTTTTTATAAAAGCCTCTCCTTTAATGCTAATCGGAACCGGACTGGCTGTTGGTTTCCGGGCCAGCATCTGGAACATTGGCGCCGAAGGTCAACTGGCTATTGGGGCCTTGTTCGGCGGCTATATTGCCATTGTCTTTAACGAGAGCAGTGCGCCTTATGTTCTTCCCCTGATGATAATTGCCGGAGCTTTGGGCGGAATGGTCTGGGCTTCCCTACCTGCGCTCTTACGGACCATGTTCAATACCAATGAAATTCTGGTCTCTCTGATGTTGAACTATGTAGCCATCCTATTGCTTAGTCTATTGGTCCACGGGCCTTTGAAAGATCCAATGGGTTATGGATTCCCTCAATCGGTCCTTTTTGGCGATTCGGCTTTGCTTCCCATTTTGAAAGAAGGGACACGCCTTCACCTGGGGGTTCTAATTGCTTTGGGAGGAGTCATTCTGGGCTGGGTCCTTCTGCAAAAAAGTTTCACTGGGTATCAAATTCAGGTCGCCGGGTTGGCCAGGAATGCTGCCTCTTATGCAGGCTTCAAATACAATAAATTGATCTGGATTGGCCTCTTGTCCGGTGGTTTGGCCGCTGGTATGGCTGGTGTCATGGAAATTGCCGGCCCCATTGGTCAGTTATTGCCTTCAGTCTCTCCCGGATACGGTTACGCGGCTATTATTGTCGCCTTTGTGGGCCGCTTGCACCCCGGGGGTATCGTGCTCTCCAGTTTGCTGATGGCCCTGCTGTATCTTGGGGGCGAATCAGCTCAAATGAATCTTGATTTGCCCGCTGCAGTAACCGGTGTCTTCCAGGGCCTGTTACTCTTCTATCTCCTGGCTGCAGACTTTCTCATTGAATACAAATTAAAACCCGGTGACTTTTTAAATAATATTTTGAAAGGAGCGAAATAATGGAAACAACTATCATTGTAAAAATTCTTGTGGCGGCCATTGCTTCGGGAACTCCTTTTGTTTTTGCTGCTCTCGGCGAATTGGTAACAGAAAAATCCGGGGTATTAAATCTGGGTGTTGAAGGCATGATGCTGGTTGGTGCCATCAGCGGATTTATTGGCATGGCCACTACGGGCAGCATTCTGGTTGCTGTTATCTGTGGAATGGCTGCCGGTGCACTGATGTCCGGTATCTTTGCCGTTTTAACTTTAAATCTCATGGCAAACCAAGTGGCAAGCGGTCTGGCTCTGACCATTTTTGGTGTTGGTCTGAGCTCCTTTCTGGGTCTGGATTACACCAGTGTTGCCCTGGCTGGTGTACCGGAAATTAATATCCCTGTGTTGAGCAGCATTCCCATACTGGGGCCTTTGGTTTTCTCCCATGACCTGCTCATTTACACTTCCATCCTTTTGTACTTTATCGTCTCCTGGTTCCTTTACAAAACCAAAGCAGGCCTGATTCTGCGCGGCATTGGCGAAGCACCCAAGTCTGCTCACGCCTTAGGTTACAACGTCATTGCCATCAGGTATCTGGCTGTTCTTTTTGGTGGAGCCATGGCTGGACTGGGCGGAGTCTATCTTTGCATTGCCTACACTCCCATGTGGGTTGAAGGCATGGTCGCCGGCAGAGGCTGGGTCTCGCTGGCTCTGGTTGTCTTCGCCACCTGGCGGCCCGCCCGGGTAATGATGGGGGCATATCTCTTTGGGGGAATCACCATCCTCCAATTTCACATTCAGGGCTTTGGCATTGAAATTCCAGCCCAGCTGCTTTCCATGCTGCCCTACATTTCCACTATTGTGGTTCTGGTATTCATTTCCAGAGATACAAACACCATTCGTCTGAACTCACCAGCTTCGCTGGGTACTACTTATCATCCGAGTCAACCCCATTCGTGATGGAAAAAGGAAGGAAAAAAGATGAGTATTTTCAATTACCGGGGTGGGTAGATGTGTTAACCTGTTCAAAGATTTTTTCGCTCTGGTCTCGAACTGAATGTCAGCCAACTCAAGGGGAGTTATCATGACTTTTTCACGTAAGTTTGTCCTATCGCTTTGCATTCTCACAGTGTGTATGACCGGTCTGACCACTGCAGCCTTCGCTGAAGAAAAACTGAAAGTCGGATTTGTTTACATCAGCCCCATTGGCGATGCGGGTTGGACCTTTCAACACGACCTCGGTCGCCTGGAACTGGAAAAAAACCTGGGAGACAAAATCACCACTAAATTCATCGACAGTGTTCCCGAAGGTCCCGAAGCTGAACGAGTCATTCGTGATCTCGCCAAAAACGGTCACGAGGTTATTTTCACCACATCTTTTGGCTACATGAACCCCACTTTGAAAGTGGCCAAAATGTTCCCAAAAATTAAATTCGAACACTCCACCGGTTACAAGACATCCAAAAATGTCGGTACGTACATGTGTCGTTTTTATGAAGCCCGTTACCTGACCGGAATCATTGCCGGGAAAATGACAAAATCCAATACTCTGGGTTACGTCGCTGCTTTCCCAATTCCTGAAGTGATTCGTGGCATTAATGCCTTCACCCTGGGTGCCAAATCCGTGAATCCCGATGTTGAAGTTAAGGTCATTTGGGTCAACTCCTGGTTCGATCCTGGCAAAGAACGTGAAGCTTCGGAAGCTCTAATTACTCAGGGCGTGGATGTCATCACTCACCATACAGATTCCACGGCACCAACCATGACTGCTGAAGAAAAAGGCGTTTACAGCATCGCATACCACTCGGACATGTCCAAGTATGGCCCCAAGGCTCACCTGACCGCCGCTACTCACGTGTACGGCGATTTCTACACACAGACAGTCCAGGATGCCCTCGATGGCAAGTGGAAGTCAGATTCCGTATGGACAGGCATTAAAGACGGTTCCATTGAGTTGGCCCCTATCAACCCCGTGGTTCCAGCTGATGTGGTTGCCCTGGTTGAAAAAATTCGTGCAAATATTGCCGATGGTTCCTTCCACCCGTTCCAGGGTCCTGTGAAAGACCAAAGTGGCAAGGAAATTGTGGGTGCAGGCAAATCACTCACTGACGATGATTTGCTGGGCATGAGCTATTACGTCGAAGGTGTTTTGGGGAAAATCCCCAAATAGAGTTCTTCTGGTAAACGAAAGGTCCAACATTCCCAACGAAAGGATGATGACCCAGGCAATGCTCGAAATCCCGGCTTTTAAAAGGCCAATCGCTCAAAAATTGTTAATTAAAAACAACAGGAGTCTGAAATGAAAAAGTTCGCATCAATTTTGGTTCTCTCCGTCATCGTTTTGACCATGACAGCAGGATCATCTCTGGCCGCAATCTGGTCTACTACCGACGTTTGTTTCCTATACGGTTCTCAAAACCAGAAGGTAGTTTTTAACCCCGACTCGGGCATGCTTGAAGGCGAAGACCAGGACATGACGACCATCACTATTGAGCATTCCAGCGCCTGGAATTATGGTGACAACTTCTTCTTCTTTGACATGAACCAGCCCTTCGATACCAACAGTGGTATTTATGGTGAGTGGCATCCCCGTTTAAGCTTTGGAAAAATTTCAGGCAACGACCTCAGCTTTGCTTTTGTCAAAGACGTGCTGTTGGCAACTGAATTGAACATCAGCGAGGGCGGCCGAGTGTATTTGTACGGTGCAGGATTTGATCTGGACATTCCTCATTTCCAGTTCCTTTCACTGAACTTTTACATTCGCAACAACCCTGCCATTGAAGAAGAGACCACTTTCCAAATCAGCCCGGCATGGAACATTCCTTTCGCTCTGGGCAGTGCTCAATTTGAATTCCGCGGATTCCTGGATTATGCCGGCAGTGCTGGATCCAGCGAAGCAAACCTCCTTACCCAACCCCAGCTTCTGCTGGACCTTGGTAGCTTCAATGGTAAAACCGGTAGCTTTTATGCGGGTGTTGAATACATCTACTGGAGCAACAAATACGGAATCAAAGACATTGATGAAAACTACGTGCAGTTGATGGGAAAATGGATATTCTAAATTCATTTTTCTGATGGATGAACAAAGCAAAACGGGGCCCTTACCGGGCCCCGTTTTTTATAATACTTCCTGAACACTTTTTATGGAAACTGTGGGGGCAGAAACGCCTTTTAAGGCTGAGGCGATATCCTTCAAACCACTGCCGGTGGAAATGACCACGACGTTTGATTCTTTCTCCAACTCGTTGGCCATGGAGAGGAAACCGGCAAAAGCAGTTGCCCCGGCAGGCTCGGCAAAAATCCCGCTGTTGGATGCCAAATAGGTCTGAGCTTTTAGTATTTGTTCATCGGAAACACGAATAATTTGGCCATCGTAATCACTCAGCAGTTTCAGAGCATGGTATCCATTGCGGGGCACATCCACACAAATGGAATCGGCAATAGTAGAGGTGGGAATGTTTTCAAATTTTCCGGATTCCCTGGCTCGATAGAGAGCATCACTGGTTTCAGCCTGTACCGAATAAACTGCGGGGACTTTTTCAATAAGACCCAACTGCAGAAGGTCCTTAAAGCCTTTCAATACTCCTGCGACAATGCACCCGTCACCTGTTGAAACAAAGACCGAATCGGGAACTTCCGACATCTGTTGAAAAATCTCCAGAGATACCGTTTTTTTGCCTTCAATGGTCATTGGATTATAAGCAGTATTTCGGTTCATACCGCCTTTGGCCCGGGAGTATTCCAGGGAGAAATCATAGGCCAGATCGTAATTACCTTTGACTTTGAAAACCGTGGCACCGTATTGCAACGATTGGGCAATTTTTGCTTCCGGAGCATTTTCCGGCAGAAAAATTGTGATTTTTTGATTGGCCGCCGCTCCGATACCAGCCATTGAGGAACCCGCATTTCCCGTTGATGCCAGCACGATTTCGTCGATGCCACAGCTTTTGGCAAAGGCGGAAACCAGATAAGAGGCTCTGTCCTTGAATGAAAAAGATGGGTTCATACCGTCGTCTTTGATAAACAAATTGGGAAACCCTGTTTTTTCCCGAATATTCAACGGTTCCCAAAGGGGAGTATTGCCCACAGGTACTGGGGGGAAAAACTCTTTTGGGACCGGCAGCAAATCAAGCGTATTAAAATCCGGATCGGCTTTCCCTGTGAGCTTCACTTCCAGAATCCCCCTAACGGGTTCATCGGATTTTTGCTTTTGGGCACATTGGGGACAGACCATCAGGTCAGCAGAAATTTTGTACTCATTTCTGCATTCAGAACATTCGTAATTGAAAAGCATGATTTGGTTTTGTCTCCTTGAAGTCGGGCTGGGCCACTCAGTTACTCTTTTTTTCCTTCAATTCCCGGATGTAACTGTAGATTGTGAATTTGGACAGGCCGAGTTCTTCAGCTACCATAACCACAGCACCTTTTATATCGAAGATTCCTTCTTCATGAAGGCCAAAAACAATATATTTGTTCTTGTCATGGTTTGGTATGTTGGTATCAGTACTGATGCGTTGAACAACCTCGGTAACAGCATTATGAACCAGGTCCCCCACGCTTGAAGAAGCACTTTTTTCGAGAGCCTGCCCGGGTGGTTGAGCACAATTATTAAACAAGCTGAAGGTGGACATAAATTGGGCCAGAGGGACATTCATGTTGAAGTTAATATCGAGCAAACCAATGGGTTTATTGTCATGGCAAATAACGGTAAATACGGATCGCATGGGATCTGAAGAGACACTCATTGTGGTATAACAGGAAGTCCTTTGAATTTTCTTGCTCTCGAAATCCTGAAGAACCTGACGTCCGTGGTCGGTTAGCGGATCCCCGGACTTCCGTTTGGTATGATGGTTATTGATTATTTTCAATACCGCGTGATCTGGATCTTCCAGACTTTGTAACGCCACCTCACAATAATCCCCCATGAATAAGGCAATTCCTTCAATGATGGCTTCATGAGCCTTGAGTATTTGGCGGTCCTCATGGGAAAAATCAGCTTTCAGATCGGTCTGGTCTTTCATTTCCATCTCCAAAATACAGGGCCCCCGCCGAAACGGGAGCCCAATGGATGATTCGCCTATGCATCGATAGGATCAGGGCTTTCCCCAACCGGGGCCATGGTTGCTTCAGTACGAGGAAGAATAGCATTGCACAGAATGGCCGTCAAACCACCGGTGGTGATGGAAGAACCAAACACACTTTTAATTACCGACGGGAACGGGTTGAGGATTTCAGGGACAAAAGCCACGCCCAGGCCAAGGCCCATGGAAATGGCGATGATCATCATGCCTCGACGATTAATGGTATTGCTGGCAATGATTTTAATTCCTGCCGCAGCAACCGTACCGAACATAAGAATTGTTGCACCACCCAAAACCGAATTGGGAATAATGCTGAACAATTTGGCAAATTTGGGAATGAGTCCACATACAACCAGCAAGGCGGCAATAAAGAAACCAACATAACGGCTGGCCACACCAGTCATTTGAATAACGCCGTTATTTTGACTGAAAGTGGTTACCGGGAAGCAATTGAAGAAAGCGGCTGTGGCGGAGTTTGTACCGTCACAAAGAACACCACGCTGGATGGTATCCATGTACTTTTTCCCTTCAATGGGCTGGTTGGAAATCATGGAAGTGGCAGTCAAATCGCCAATGGTTTCCACGGCGGTAATAATGAACAGGAAAGCCAAGGGAATGAAGGAACCGATGTCAAAACGCCACATGCCAAACTTGAAAGGCACCGGAGCAGCGAACATGGAAACATCATTCATTTTTGAGAAGTCCACTTTTCCCATAAAGGTTGCCACGACATAACCCAGAACCAAACCAATAACAATAGCACCCATGCGAATGTTTCGGTTTTTAGACCGGTTCAAAAATACAATCACGGCCAAAACACCAAAGCCGAGGGCCAGGTTCTCGGGACTGGCATAAAACTCAGGTTTATTTTTCAGAAGCCAGACGCCACCACCAAGATCGCTAATTCCAACTTTAATGAGTGAGAGACCAATGAGGGTCACCACAATACCACTGACCAGCGGGGTGATGATGGTCCTCAGGTAAGGGATGAAACGGCTGAGAATCATCTCCACAAAAGAAGCCAGGAAAGCCACGCCAAAAATGGTGGCCAAAATTGCATTTTCATCCAGCCCTTTTCCTTTTAAATCAAAACCAATGGCAATTATGGTCCCCAGGAAAGCAAAACTGGTACCCTGAATGCTCAACAGTCCGGAACCAACCGGGCCAAACCGGCGGCACTGAATAAAGGTGGCAATTCCCGAAACAAAAAGAGACATACTGATGAGGTAAGCGGTGGTTTCACCTTTGAAACCCAAAGCATTACCGATAATCAGAGGTGGAGTCATTATTCCGACAATGATTGCCAAAAAATGCTGCACTGCGGCAAACATTGCGGGTCCAAACGGGGGTCGATCTGCCAAGCCATAAACCAGTTCCGGGTTTTCCAATTTGTTCGTTTTTTCATTTGCCATTGTCTGTCTCCTTTTAGGGTTAAGCGAGGCAGCCAGAACCTTCTGGCTCATCATGACTTTAGAGTTTTTCGAGAGCTAATTCAGTGAAGGGGGTTGTTGTTCGCACATTCTGAAACAACAAAGCAAACTGGGCAATTGAATGAATTTCCCGGGTTGTTTGCTCCTTGTTTTTAAATTGAACTTCTTCGGCAACCAGCGTTTTGGAATTCAAAGTGACCTTAACTTCATCATCATCGTATTGGTATTGCCCATCAACTTCGTTCAGGACCGAAACCCCCTTCGAGTTTTTGATTTTCATACTGGTTGAACTTGAATAGAAGAAACCAAAATCCGCTTTATTGAAGCTGTCTTCGGTAAGATGGAATTTTGGTTTGTCCATAAATGGTCGACCGGAAGTTGGACAGAACGTGGTGCAATTTCCACATTCATTGCAGTAATCACCAATATTGATGATTTGGTAGGGTTGACTGAAGTTGGCCGTATCCTCCCTGATAATTTCAACCTGGCCATCACTTTGCAATACGGCCTGCTCCACGGGCATTTTCACCGGATCCATGGAATAGTACATGTTACTTCGGTTGGGGCAAACAGTTGTGCAGACGTTACACACCAGATCACACTGAAGACAACGAGCCGATTCCATCGCCGCTTCTTCATCGGAAAGCGTGCTCATGAAAAGGTCGAAATTAATTCTTTCATCTGGCTCCACTTCCGATAATCCGGAGCCAAAGTCACGCCGGGCCTGAAGAACCTGCAACTTGTTGAGATCAATTTTTCGGCCATCCAGGGGTGAGTTGAACCGCAGTTGTTCCTGGCTGGCACGTTGGCAGATTTCACCAGCCACCTGCTGGCCATCGGCAATGGCATTGATCAGGCTGGAGGCGCCTCGGGCCGCATCGCCACCTGCAAAAACATTTTTCATTTCAGTTTCATGAGTTGCCTGATTGATGGTCATGGAACCCTGAGGCAGAAAGTCCAACACCACTTTTTGGCCGATGGCTGGAATAACCACATCGGCATCAATAACATACTCAGAATTATCAATCCTGATGGGTCTGGCCCGACCGCTGTCGTCCCTCTCTCCCAGCTTCATGCGACTGACCTGAAGTCCTGAAACCTTACCATCTTTAGTGACAATGGCTTCGGGTGAAGCCAACTCAATGAGATTGATGCCTTCTTCGAGAGCCCCACGAACCTCTTCCGGGTCACAAGGCATTTCCCGGCGAGTGCGGCGATAAACAATCGTCACCTCACCCTGATCGGCAACCAACCGACGAGCGGTCCTTGCAGCGTCCATGGCTGAGTTTCCCGCCCCAATGACCACAATTTTTTGGGCTGCTGGCAAATTTTCATTTCGGCGCACTTTGCTCAGAAAATTCAGCTGATCAAAAACGCCATCACTTTCAATATTGGGAATATTCAGGGGCATGCTTTCCTGAGCTCCCACAGCAATGTAGATATAATCATTTTCCGACTGAAGTTTGTTGAAATCACTGGACGTAATTTTTGAACTGAGATGAACTTTCACACCTAAATCAATAATCCCGTCGATGTCTTTTTTAAGTCTTTCATCGTCCAGGCGGAAAACGGGAATTCCATCGGCGGCCATGCCGCCAAGGAACGCTTTGGCCTCGTGCAACTCCACTTCATACCCGTTCAGGGCCAAATAATGAGCACAGGACAAACCCGAAGGTCCGCCACCAATAATGCTTACTTTTACTCCATTGCCAGCAGCCGGCTTCAGCGTATCGCGGTCAAAATTGTCGGCAATGTACCTTTTGACCTCTCGAATGAGCAGGGGTTTTTCATAGTTAATTCTGGTGCATTTGGACATGCAGGCGTGGTCGCAAACAACACCTTGAACATTGGGCAATGGGTTGGTTGCCAAAACCGTCTGGAAGGCTTTTTCCATCTCACCGGTGGCCACATAGTTCAAATAGCGGGGAATTTCCTGGCCCGCCGGACACTCGCTCATGCAAGGTGCCGCCGCACAGTCAAAAAACTCCAGCTTGCGATCAGTCTTGACTGACTCATAGGGGTATTCAGTTTTATTGTAATAGGCTTTGCAGGCAACTTTTTCCGCATAGTCTTCCAGATTGGCAACAATAGCCTCGGCCATACTGTCTTTTCCGGAATCCTTCATCACATACTCGGAAATTGACGATACTCCGGCTTTTGAGAAATCTGATTTAATGTTCTCCAGATACTGGCTCATACGGCCATATCCGCCGGGCTTCAATACATCAGAACAAATGGTCACGGGCATCAGGCCGCACTTGAGAATTTCCGTGACATTAAAACAATCGGCACCGGCGGAAAAAGAAATGTCCAGTTTTCCGTTAAATTCCTTCTGCAGTTTTGCCGCCAGATTGATGCTGATGGGATGCAAAGCACGCCCGCTCATATAGTGCATTTCTTCCTGCCTGGGAAGAACGTGGCGAATATTTGAAGTCTCCAACGTGTTGGTTAACTTGAGGTTAAAGGCCACTCCGGCTTTCTCGGCACTTTCCAGTAATGACTTAATAAGTTTCACGCCAGCATCGTAAGCCAGATCGTGCTCAAAAGCCAAATCAGGAACCACCGCTTCAAAGCCCAGCTTGTCGTTCAGTATTTCTCTGAGTTTCTCCGGTCCAAGAAGGGTTGGATTCAGCTTGATGGTTGTATCGAGCTTCCGGTCTTCCACAAAATATCGACAGATTTTTTCTGTTTCCTCGGGCGGACAACCGTGCATGGTCGAAATAGTTATGTTGCGAGTAATTTCAGCGGAAATTTTCAAATCCTTAATGCGCGGATAGAACCTGGAAATTTTTTCAATTTTTTCATCTCGAAGCTCGGTGCAGTCAGCCATTTTGTCCAGAAAAGCCTGCACGGTTGGGCTCAAAATTCCTTCCAGGTTATACCCGACACTCATGTTGAAAATGAAGCCGGTGTTTCGTGGATCCAGACCAAACTTATCCCGCAGAACATGGAGCATTATCCAAGCGTTCAGGTACTCGTCAAAAGATTCGTTCAGCTTTAACTCCTGCGACCATTCGCAATTATAACCTTCATCGCCCATATCAATACAGGGTTTGGTCACTTCAAGTTCATCCAGAACCTGAATGGTCTTTAATTCCATGTATCGAGCCCCGGTCAACCAGGCACTGATGATGTTCTGTGACAGCTGTGTGTGAGGTCCGGCTGCCACACCAATGGGGTTTTCCAGAATTTGTCCATAACGCTCCATGGTGAACGAATCATCAGACTCAGGCATGAAAAACAAGTCTTTGGAAATGCCCAGAATTCGGTCATTTTTGTCGTATTCAAAAACCCATTTAAAAAGGAATTCCAATGAAGCACAGGTAAATTGGTCGCTGCTCATTTTCAGCCTCCACAGTTAACAGTTTCAAGGTCAGCAGTTACTTCATTTTGTCCCAGAGTTTGTGGCCCATCTGACAGGCATATTCCAGAATCTCAGATTCATCGGCCGTTTTCAAAACACCGTCTTCAACAATAACTTCCCCCTGCGCAACAACTGTTTCTACGTGAGATGAATCCAGGCCATAAATAAAATGGCCAATGAAATTATCGGTGGTCAGTTCAGTGGGTGAGTTGTAATTGAGGATGACGAGGTTATTGTCACCGTCGCCTTTGAACCCGGAACTTTCGATATAACGATGCACATTCCGGAATCGAGTATAGGTCGTATCCATACCCAGCCCTTCAACCGGTTGTCCTGAAAGAAAGGCCGCTTTGGCACTACGCAGCATGTCACAATGCATGCCGTCAGTGCCGAGCATAACATTGTCGGTTATTTGTGAGTAATTGGCCAGACCAACGTTGTTGTTCAAATTGCTTTCAGTATTCTGAACAACCCAGGAACCACTGGACTTGACCAAATTTTTCTCTGCTTCGTCCAGGTGAATGCAATGACCCAGAATGGTCTGAGGCAGATCAAGGGCTCCGGCCTCATGCAACCTGTTAACGACCCGCTGGTTGTGCTCTTTAAGGCAAGCATCCTGGTCCGATTTGTCTTCCGCCACATGGATGTGCAGACCTGTTCCGTATTGGCGGGCCATTTCCACCGATTGGTTTAAAAGTTCATCTCCAACAGTAAACGATGCATGAAGACCAACGTGCCCCTGTCCTCCGCTGGCCAGGAATCGAGAGTGCTCGGCCAGGCCCGCTTCCCGGGGGCCGACACCATCGCGGTCTGAAAGTTCATAACAGAGCAGATGGGCAATTCCAACCTTATCAAAAGCATTGGC
>JAAEOA010000251.1 GCA_024223715.1 bacterium
GCAAATCCGCAAGTTGCTGAAAGGGCACCGCGGGGCGGTGCGATAAGGGACGCGTTGGGGAACTGTGTCATTCTTGTTGCCTGTCGGGTTGCTGGAGCAGGATAACTTAGTTTGCCATCCCAGCGGTTCATTGGTTGTTTTCGAAATTGTAATTGCAATGCTTGGGCCAAGTCCTAACTTGTTTAAATTAACCGAGTTAATAAGCACAGGGTTTTCCAGTTGAGAATATTGTTCAATAATAATCTCTAAAATGGAGAATATTGTTTAGATGGCTGGCTTTTCCAAACAAGGGTTCCGCCGTTGAAACATAATTTGAAGAAAATGTCTGAAAAGAGTAACTGGGCTTCTCTTCTTTCACAAAAGAATTGTTCAAGTGAATCAGACTGTGGCAGGCAGAACAAAGGCATTTCAAGTTTCCCAGATCATTGGTGCCACCTTGTGACCGAGGTATGGTGTGATGAATTTCCAGGAAGTGTTTGTTATCGCAGCCTGGAGTCTCACATTTGTGACGAGCATTGGCCAGAACACCGCGCCGGGTGGCTGGAGGGATTGAGGTCTTGTTTCGTTTACTGAATGTATTGGTACTGGTGCTTTCACTCCCTTCATCGGAAATTTCAATCTGACAATCGCACTGAACCCGTTCAAAGTCTGCTTCACGGATTTCCAATTCCCCTTTACTGGTTTGCACTATAGAGGAGTCACATTCCGGACAATGGTGAATATGAATTTGAGTTGTAGGCTTGGAAATCGCTCCCCGAGGAGCGAATTTGTCTTCATGGGTCTCATCCAAAAAATCTTCCATAATTTCCAGGAGAGCTTCCACTTTTTCTGATGAAATGTTGCGGTTTTTCCTAACCTGTTCCCACAGTTTTTCATACCTGGCAAACTGGGTTGGTGTCATTTCCAAATTTACTTTGAGGGGCAAAACGGCTTTCAGGGGTTTCATTTTTGGTTGGGGCAAAAATGAGGTTTGCCCTTTGGCTTTTTCTTTCGCGTCAACTTTTGCTTTTTTTACTTCATCTTCAACTTTGCGCCGAGAATTATTCTTCGCAAAATCCAGCCATTGCTTTTCATTCGTCTCATCGACGATATCAACCAGCACCCGGCCAAGGGTATAGCCCAGTTCGCCTTTGCTGATGGAGGTTTTCAACTCGGGAAGTTTTTCCAGTTTTTTGGTCAGGGTAATGAAGTGGCCGGTTTTGGAATTACTGAACCCCAGCCCTTCTCTGGCGTATTGATTCACGGTACTGAACCCCAGGTCTCTGAAAAGCTTCCGGTTGTAGATTTCCCCAAACCAATCCAACGAACATTGATGAGCCAAATCTTTGATTTGGAGTGCAGTTTTCAGTTCCTGGTCGACTTTTTTGGCAGGTTGGTTGAGACGAAATTTAGAAAGATTTTGCATTTCTTTACCTCAAGCTGGAGTCCTTGGGAGGATGAAAACAATATACGAAAAAACGGCAAAAAGTGCAAGTGAAGAAATCAGGTAAAAGCAATAAAAACAAAGACTTAAGCATGTTTATTTGGCTTGATGATTGCTTGGCAAGGAAGCCGGAATCAATATCCTTATTAACGGCCCAACGGCCCAACGGCCCAACGGCCCAACGGCCCAACGGCCCAACGGCCCAACGGCCCAACGGCCCAACGGCCCAACGGCCCAACGGCCCAACGGCCCAACGGCCCAACGGCCCAACGGCCCAACGGCCC
>JAAEOA010000252.1 GCA_024223715.1 bacterium
CCCGTCCTGTAGAACCTGATTGTCCGACAATTTGTCCTCTTTTTACAATATCCCCTTGAACAACTTCGAATCTACTCAGGTGAAAGTACAGAGAAATGACACCGTTACCGTGGTCTATATACAATGAATTTCCAGCATAATAATGGGGTTCAGCCAGAATCACCCTGCCTTTTGCAACCGCTTCAACAGCAGCTCCTTTGGGCGCCCTGAAATCCAGTCCCCGGTGAGGGTTTTTGGGTTTACCGTTCAACACCCGCTGCAGGCCGTAGGCGCTGGTAGTCTTTCCATTCACCGGCCTGTGGAAGGGTAAGTGCCACAATCGAGGGGATGACCAGGTGTTTTTAGCTTTCTGGGTCCGGATCCTTTCCGCCTTTATTCGTTCAAGTTCAGTCGTGGGAGGGGTCACCATTTTTGGCGGCAGGTTTAGCTCCTGTCGGGGATAAGATCTGGCAACAATATTGACTGACCGTTGCCAGACTGTCTCCTTTCCCCCTGTCCAGGTCCGGACCAGAAGAGTCTGGTTCCCTGGCTTGATGGAAAGTATATCTGTGCCTAACATGGCAATTGCCACATGACGTCCGTTCCACTGTGAGACTGATGGAACAAACTTTTTTCCCATCCAATTGACTAAAAGCTTCTCAAAGGTCTGGGCTGATGTCAGTCTAACAACAAAAGGCTGTCCCATGCCCACCTGTCTCGGGTGGGCAAGAACGGCGGGCTCTCTATCATGAATGTTGTTTCCTGCCTGGCTGATGCCTGTTATGATTAGGAATAAAAATAAAACAGC
>JAAEOA010000253.1 GCA_024223715.1 bacterium
AATATGAGTCGTAAACACCCACATTCAAGGGGTGAATCAATTATCTGGCCCCAATAAAGGGAGATTTTTTAAGGTTCACCCTTAATTCATTTGTGTTAGCGCACCTGAACCGATACTTCGCTCCAACGAACACCCGATTTCAACCCAGTACCATCATCCACGCGTAATTTGACTGTAAACAGGCCCGGCTTCTCAAAACTATGACTCACTTTTGGGCCCTTTCCACTTTTGCCGTCCCCAAAGTCCCAGTAAAAAGAAAGAGGATCGCCGTCAGGGTCGTATGACCCTGTTGCATCAAAGAAAACTGGAATGCGGGCTTTGCCAAAAACCGTTTCAAGTTCACCCTCGATTACACCAACAGGCGGGGCATTCACACGGATAGTCGCAAAGTCCGCGGCAGAATCACATTTTGTTCCCGAGTTGTCAGTAACGACCAGCCGGACCAGATATTTTCCAGGAGCTTCGAAGCCATGGCTTACCCGCATACCTTTCGCATGACTACCATCACCGAAGTCCCATTGATATGAATCTATTCCTCCGTCGCGGTCTTTGGCTGTTGATCCGTCGAACACGACCTTTTCTCCAGTGGATACAATCCGATCCAATCCTGCCTCGGCAACCGGCGGCTCGTTAACAATGACAGAGGTTGAAGTTTGAGTGAGGCTGTTGCTCATCAAGCCTACATCGACGACATTCAGGGATACAGTATATTCACCAGGAGAACCATATGTATGCTTAACGACCATTCCGCTACTGTCAGGGCTTCCATCCCCAAAATTCCAAGTATATTTAACAATCTTACCGTCAGGGTCAAAGGAACCCTTGCCATTCAGCGACACGTTATCACCAGCACAGACCACGCCTCCCCCTGAAATTACAGGCTTTGGAGCCTCATTTACGGTGATAT
>JAAEOA010000254.1 GCA_024223715.1 bacterium
ATCTAAGCCAACCCACAAATCAGTCCGAACCGTCCCATTTTGCTGTACTTTCAACCCATGTTTCCAGACCTTCTGCCATTTTCCCCAAAGCAACCCGCCCAGGTCTCCCAGCTACCGTCAAGTTCGCTCCTTGAGAATTTCCCACGAAATCGATAACTACTACGGTTTGCTCAACGCCAGGTTTTTGTTTGGTATCAGAAAAAACCAGAGCAAGATCCCATACAGCATCCGGCAACGGTACGTGCTCCGTATCGCCTTTCCCGACCCAGTGAAAATTTGCATCTTCAACAAGGCCCCTCCGAAGATGCACCAGCCCTTTTGCTTCGGTAATGTCTTCGACCCGAATTGCCTCTAAACGCCCCGTATGCCGACCACCAGAGAGCGGCTTTAGTTGCCACAATTCAACAAAAGGTGATTTGGAAATCTGCTCTGCAGCCCTTGTGCCATAAAAAGCAAGACATCGACGAGTCTGCTGCCACTGAAACCAGACACCGACTCCAGCCGCCAGGAGACCGAGAATAAGAAGACCGATAACGAGCATGGAACCGGGTGTGCTTCGGACCACAACGCTGCCTTTTTATGAAAAAACCGCTGAAAAAACAAAGAATAGTCGAGCCACTCACTTTCTCAATATATACTCATCAGGAAATTTGTACGA